>VGZD01000037.1 GCA_016872715.1 Planctomycetota bacterium | reverse complement strand
GTGTGTCGCCATCGATGCGCACGGCGAGCGAAGACTCGAGCCCGGCGCGAGCCTCTGGCTCGGTGGATCGAGCGACGAGGCGAGCGTGCCTAGCGTCGCGCCGAACGCTCGCTAGAGTGCGCGGCTTCCACGGTGAGCTCGTCGATGTCCCCCGGTCAGGAACTGCGGGTTGCGCCCCGCCGCCACTCGCTCGTTCGCCGAGCGGCCGTGCGCGCGTGCGAAACGCTCAGCGTCGCCTGCGGTGGCCGAGGTTGGTTTCGCACGCGCCACCTGCGTCCGCCGGGTTTGCTCGTGCGCCGCGAGCGAGTGTGCCATCCGAGCCTGCCGGAGGCGCTGATCGGGTTTCGAGTCGTGCAGCTCAGCGATCTCCACGCCGGCCCGTTCGTGCGCGCGGGGGACTTGCGCGACGTGGTGGAGCTCACGAATGCGCTGCAACCCGACTGCATCGCGATCACCGGCGACCTGATCACGCACAGCGCGGAGGACGCGGAGCTCGTGCGCGCGGATTTGGCGCTGCTGCGCTCGCGAGCGGGCGTGTTCGGAGTGTTCGGCAACCACGACTACCGCGGCCGACGCGAAGGCGAGATCGCGCGGCGTTTCCTAGCGGACGGAGTGCGCTTTCTGCGCAATGAAGGCGTGCGGATCGAGCGCGGCGACGCGGCCGTGTGCGTGGTGGGCGTCGAGGACCTCGAAGAAGGGCGCGAGATCGACCTCGAGCGCGCGCGAGCCTGCGTTCGTCCGGGAGACTTCGAGATCGCGCTGTGCCACAACCCGCGCGGCGCGCTGGCGTTCGTGCGCCCGTGCTGCCTCGCCGTGCTGTGCGGCCACTCGCACGGGACGCAGCTCGACTTGCCGTGGCTGCGCCGTGCCGGGCCGCCGCACCCCGGGCTACGCGTGCACAGCGGCTCCACGGCGATCGTGGTGAGCCGCGGGCTCGGCTCGATCGGGTTGCCGCTGCGAATCGGAGCTCCGACCGAGCTCGTCGTGCTCGAATTCGAGCGAGGCCGCGCGTGAGTCAGGGATCGCTCAGCTTGCGCGGCGGCGTGCTGTGGGTCGCGCGCCAAGCGCGTCGCGCGCACGTGCAGCCGTTCGATCTCGACGGCCGCGCGCTCGGGCCGAGCTTCTCGTTCGAGGGCGCGAGGGGCGGCGCGCTCGCGCTCGGCGGGATCGAGGTCGACTCGGATCGGCAGTTGTGGAGCGTCGATGGTCGCGCCGGAGCCGTGCGTGCGTTCTCCGTGTTCGGCCGAGAGTCCGCCAGCTTCGTGGGCGCGCCGCCCGAGCGCGACGACGCGCGCGGCGTGCTGCACGGCGCGCGCGATCTCGCCCTGCACGAGACGGATCACTCGCTCGACGTGCTCGTCGCCTGCGGTGGAGCGCGGCGACATGGGCTCGCGCTGTTGCGTGCCGATGGTCGCTTCGTCGCCTCGCTGCGGCCGCTCGGGGATCCGCGCGGACGATTCGGCGACATTGCGCGGGTGGTCCAACACGGGCCGTGGACGTACGTGTGCGAGCGCGGCGCGCGACGCGTGCAGGTGTTTCGGGACTTCGAGTTTCACTTCTCGTTTGGCATCGAGCTCGGCTCGCTCGAGCGGCCCGAGCCGGTGGCGCTCGCGGCACTGCCGGACGGGCGGCTGCTCATCGCGCTCGCGGGGGTGGGGACGGCGTTGGTGCTCACCGACGGCGTGGGGCGCGTGCAGGCCGTGCTGGCAGCGAACGGAGACGGGCACGCGGAGTTGCGGGACGTGGGGGACGTCGCGGTCGAGGCGGGGGCGGACGAGCGATCGGGCCGGGTCGCCGTGATCGACCGCGATGCCGAGCGGTTGGCGGTGTTCGACTTGGCGGGTCGCTCGCTGGGCGACTTTCCGAGCCTGCCGGGGGATCCGCAGGGGTCCTAGCTGCCGCGGGGAGGGGGGGCGCCCGAGCGCGAAGGAGTTTCCATGGGTGGGGGCCCCCGAGCGCAGTCCATGGTCGAGCCTACCGATTTCGGCCGTGCGGGCTAGACTTTGCTTCGGCTGCACCGGGGCTCGCCCCCGAAAGCAACTCCATGTTTCCGGCTCTGATCCTCGCCATCGCGCCCCAATTTGGCGTGCCGATGGGACTGCCGCAGGTGGATCGCTCGCGCCTCCATGGCCCGCGCGACGCGACTCCGTTTGCACGCACGCTCGAGGAATCGGCGGGGCCGGGCTGGGAGCGCGAGCGGGCCCTGTCCCTCGCGCCGGGCGCCAGTGCGCGCGGCGGCGTGGGCGTGGGCGTGCGCGCGTTCACGGGGCTCAACAATGCGCCACCCCCGGGTTCGATCGTCGGACGCGCCGGCGTGCCGGGCGTGACCCCCACGCCGCGCTGGTTCGAGGTCACCATCCAACCGGGCACGGGCTTCGGCGAGCGTTTCCTCGTGCAGGACTCCAACGGCATCGGACCGCGTCCGGTGCTGGTCGTGTTCCACAAGTTCGGCGTCAGCCACTACGACGGCCTGCTCAACACTTCCTTCTTTGCCGAGGCGCGTCGGCGCAACTGGATTTGCATCGCGCCGTTGAGCGGCGGCCAGACGCACTTCTCCGACTCTCGCAGCCACATCCACACTCGAGCGGTGCTCCAGTGGGTGCGCTCGAGCCTCTCGGTGGACACCGCGCGCGTGTACGCGGTCGGGTTTTCGATGGGCGGCGGAGCGGCGATGAACTACGCCGCGCGCCAGCTCGATCCCACTCACCTGATGATCGCCGCGGTGTTCAACCAGTCGGGCATTCTCTCGCACGAGGACACCTACCCGCAGTCGGGGCCGACGATTCAGCAGATCTACGACGATCGCTTCGGCAACGGTCTGCCGGGTTCCGCCACGCCGTGGAATCTGCAGCGCGGCTCGGTGTTCAGCTTCGATCCGAACTCGCTCGTCGTCGCCGCGACCGATCTCGGCCGCAATCTGCTGCACCTCGCGACGCACACCACGCGCACGACCGGCGACATTCCGTACCTGATCACGCAAAACGATCTCTTCCACCAGCACCAGCTCGGACGGGGCGCCTCCGCGACGCGTCACCTGCTGAGCGTGGTGAATTACCCCGGCCACTCGTGGGATGCGGTCAGCGAGGCTTCGGTCTGCAACTGGCTGCGCAACTACTCGCTGGCGCTGCCGAGCGCGGCGAACACGCTGGCGGACGCCAACGGCCGCTTCTTCCACTTCCACATCGAGCAAGCTCTGGCGGGCGACTTCACGCCCTTCAACTGGAGCGTGGACACGATCAACAATGCGGTCGCGATCACCGGCACGGCGAACTTGACGCGCGCGCGCGTGGCGACGGCCGATGCGGGCCTCGATCCGCTGCAACCGCTCTCCGTGACCACGGGCTGCGCGGACGGACTGCCGGACCAGATCCTCCTCGAGGGCTATGTGCAGTCGCCCTCGGCCGTGCTGCGCGACGGAGTGAGCACGCTGAATTGGTCGCACGACGCACAGCTCGGGCGGCTTGTCTTGGACGAGACGGACGGCGGCGCGACGCACGTCTGGTCGATCGTTCCCTGAAGTTTCCTGACGTTTCCTGACGTTTTCTGACGTTCCCTGACGCAGGCTGAGCGCGGGGATGCGCGCTCCCCGCACGGTGTCGGGAGAAGTTTGCCGACGCGCGTTTTCGTCTGTGCGCGTGTTGCGCTGCGTCGGCGCGCTCGCGGCGGCGCCGCCCTCGACCTGCTCGCGGCGGCGAGGGGATGAGCGCGCGATCGAAGGTGACGCCCGCTCGCGCGTTCGTTGCCGTGCGCTGCGCGCTCGCTCGAGCGACGAAGGGGGCCAGTGACCTTGCGATCACTGGCCCGAGGGAGAGAGACAGCCTTCGAGCTTCCCGGGTACGGGCGCTGCTCGCAATAGCGCTCGCACCTCCCGAAGGCTGCTTCACGCGTGGGGCGAACCCCACGCGCGCGAAGAGCGTAGCGCCTGCCCGAGCGCGTGCAACGAGAGCCTGTGCAACGGTTGCGTTACCGTCCCGCAACCGCGCTCGAATGCATCCCGCTCGCCCACTTCGGACCGCTCGCCTCGAGCGCCCTTTTCCAGTGGATTTTCGCTCGCGAGCCCAATCGCCGTGGACTCGCATTCCAGTTTCTGGAACCGGCGGCGCGCTCCGCGTCGCGCTGGGGGACGACTGGACGTCAACCGTCGCGGCGCGGCAGGGGCGCGAGGTACGGCGCGCCGTCCGCGGGCAGGGTCGCCGCGATCGTGCCGTGGAGCGTGAGCCACGCCAGGGCCCGTTCGTCGCAGGACTCGAGGTCGTTCCACGCGAGCACCAGCGCGACCTTGCCCGGATCGGCGACAACCTGCACGCCGCACGGCAGTTGGCCTTCGATCACGCCTTCGATGGCCGCTCGCACGAGTTCGTACGACGGCAAGAGCTCGCGTGGTCCGCGCGCGAGGATGGGCAGCCACGTGGCTTCATGGCAGCGCCAGAGCTCGACCGCGCGCAGCCCTTCGCAACTGGCGGCGGCGTCCAGCAGTGCCCGGTCGAGGTCGCCCAGCGTCGCGCTCGAGAGCAGCGCCACGACCGCGTTTTCCGTGGCTTCGGTGTTGGGCTTCACGCTGGGTTCTCTTCGGACGTCCGGCGCGCGGGCCTCAAGCGGGCTTGCGAGGGGAGCGCGGCGTGCCCCGGAGCGGGGCCGCGCTGGGAAGCGCTCGTTCGAATCGGGCGGATCTGGGCCGATCTGGGCGCGGAGCGCGAGGCGGTGCACAATGGAGTGCGATGAGCGACACCTACCTCGACATCAATGGCTCGACGCCGGTCCACCCCGCGGTGCTCGAGGCCTACCTCGAGTCGACTCGGGCGACGTGCGGCAATGCCTCCGCCTCGCACCCCGCCGGTCTGCTCGCTCAGGAACACATCGCGCGCGCCCGCGCCGCCGGCGCGCGTGCGCTCGGGTGCTCGGACGACGAGGTCTGGTTCACCTCCGGTGGCACCGAGTCGAACAACTGGGCGCTCAAGGGGCTGTTCGCACCTCGCTGCGCGGGGCGGCTGGTGACGAGCGCGATCGAGCACAAGTCGGTGCTGCGCACGGCGGACGCGCTCGCTCGCGCGGGCATCGACGTCGCCGTCGTGCCGGTGGGCACGAGCGGTCGGGTCGAGGTCGCCGACATCGAGCGCGCGCTCACGGCGGACACGCGCGTCGTGTCGCTGATGGTGGCCAACAACGAGACGGGGGTGCTGCAGCCCGTGGCCGAGGTCGCGCAGCTGTGCCGCTCGCGCGGCATCCTGCTGCACTGCGACGCCGTCGCGGCGATCGGCAAGTTGCCGCTCGACGTGCGCGAGCTTGGCTGTGACCTGCTCAGTCTGTCTGGCCACAAGTTCTACGCGCCCAAGGGTTGCGGCGTGTTGTACGTGCGCCGCGGCGTCACGCTCGCGCCGCTGATCGACGGCTGCGGACAGCAGTGTGGAATGCGCAGCGGCACCGAGAACACCGCGGCGGTCGCGGCGCTCGGCCGTGCGTTCGAGCTGCTCGCGAGCGGCGCGTTCGACGCCGCGCGCCGACCCGAGTTGCGCGATCAGCTGTGGGCGGGCGTGCTCGCGCTCGAGCCGCGCGCCGTGCGCAACGGGGAAGGTCCGTGGCTCCCGAACACGCTCAGCGTCACGTTCCCCGGTCGGCTCGGTGCAAAGTTGCAGAGCGTGCTCGGCGCGCGCGGCGTGCACTGCTCCGCGGGAACGGCGGCGACGGGGAGCGCGCCATCCCACGTGCTGATGGCCATGGGCAAGGGCGAGGCTCACGCGCGCGCCACGCTGCGGTTTTCGCTCGGCCACTCGACGCGCCCCGCTGACATCGAGCGCGCGCTCTCCGCGCTCGCCGATGCTCTCCGTGCGACGCCCAAGCCTGAGGAAGCTCACGCATGAATCCCGACCCGCTCGATTTTCTACTGGCTGATCTCGATCGCACGCTGGCGGAGGATGCCAAGGGCGCGCGCGTCACGCGGCTGCTCGCGGAGTACGCCCAGAGCGGCTCGAGCGACTGGAAGCGCTTCGCGCTGTTCGAGGCCAACTACTACGCGCGCAACCTGATCCGGCGCACGGAGCTCTACGAGCTGATCGTGCTGTGCTGGAGCAAGGGGCAGCGCAGTCCGATCCATGAGCACGCGGGCCAGCGCTGTTGGATGGGCGTGCTCGAGGGCCGGGTGCGCGAGACGATCTACCGCGTGCGCGAGGAGAGCCTGCAGCCGCCCGTGGTCGGACCCTCGCGCGAGTTCGGCGAGGGCGGCGTGGCGTACATCGTCGACGAGATGGGCTGGCACCGCATCGAGCCGGTGGGGGAAGGCCCGGCCGTGACGCTGCATCTGTACTCGCGGCCGATCCGGGAGTGTCGCGTGATCGACGAAGTCAGCGGCACCGTGGTCTCCAAGCGCATGAGCTACCACTCGGTGGGTGGCAAGGTGCTCGCCCACGACGTGGGCGCCCCGTCGCGCGACTGAGCACGGGGTTCGATGCCGAGCACGGGGTTCGATGCCCGCGGGGGTTCGATGCCCGCGCGGGCCCCGCGCTTGACCGCTCCTTCGCAGGGCCCTAGAGTCTTCGCCCCGAATCGGCGGTGTAGCTCAGTGGTTAGAGCAGCGGCTTCATAAGCCGCGTGTCGGGGGTTCAAGTCCCTCCACCGCTACCAACTCGGCGCGCGCGTTGCGAGCGCCGCCGTGGTTCCCGCAGGGGATCGTCCTCCTTCGCTTCCCGCCGTTCGTTGCGCGCTGGCCCTCGACGGGCAAGTTTGGCCGCTCCTCGTGAGCGTGATCGCAGCGGCGTCGGTTTTTTTCTTGCGCGTTCGATGGTGGCTGGAAAAGACTCGTAGACGTCCTTGCGCGCCCTGCGGCTCCTTCCGGAATGGACCGAAGGCGCAGCGCGCGCGAGGCTCATGCAACGCCCCATGGTGTCCTCGATGCAAGCGCTCGAAGAAAGCTCCGCGACCGTTCCGAACGAGGCCCTCCTCGTCGACCTTCCCGTGTCCCTCGAACCGTGCGCGTCCCTCGAACCGTCCGTGTCTCTCGAACCGTCCGTGTCCCTCGAAGCGTCCGTGTCTCTCGAAGTGCCCGCGCAAGCGGGCGACTACGACTTCGAAGACGACTTTCAGGATGAGGACGACGAGGACGACGACGAGAAGGAAGACGAAGACGAAGACGAGGACGATGAGGACGAGGACGACGACGAAAACGGCGACCGCGACCTGTGGGACGACGAGGACGAGGACGACGACTAGCCGCGCGTGCCGAGCGCGGGGGCGCGGGGCTCGCGCGCGTGCGAGTCGGTGGGCGAGTCGGTGGGCGAGTCGGTGGGGGCGAACGCGGTCGGAGTGGAACTTGGGCCTCGTCTCGCGCGAGTTTGGGCCTAAGATTCGCGCTTCACGAGCTGGGGGCGCCGGGCCCGAGGGAGGATCCCGCTGAGATCTGCCCCTCGAAGCTGATCCGGATCCCACCGGCGTAGGAAAAGCTGATGAGCACGAGCACGATCGGCGCGGCAGGGGCGCGCTCCCACAAGGTCTTCCGCGAGGTCCCGTTCGACGGCACGACGCTGCGCGTTCCCGCGCGGCGCGTGCAGCTTGGGAACGGCGAGTCGCTCGACCTCTACGACACGTCCGGTCCGCAGGGGCACGACCGCCGTGTCGGACTGCCGAAGCTGCGCGGGCCGTGGATCGCCCGTCGCGCGGCTCTCGGCACGGGCAATGTGTCGCAGATGCACTACGCGCGGCGCGGGATCGTGACCGAGGAAATGGCCTTCGTCGCCGCGCGCGAGGGCGTCGAGGTCGAGTTCGTGCGCGCGGAGATCGCGGCCGGGCGCGCGATCCTCCCCGCCAACGTGCGTCATCCCGAGCTCGAGCCGATGATCATCGGCCGCAACTTCCTCGTGAAGATCAACGCCAACATCGGCAACAGCGCCGTGGCGAGCTCGATCGAGGAGGAGGTCGACAAGCTCAGCTGGTCGACGCGTCTGGGCGCGGACACGGTGATGGATCTCTCGACGGGGAAGAACATCCACGAGACGCGCGAGTGGATCCTGCGCAACTCGGCCGTGCCGATCGGCACCGTGCCGATCTACCAGGCGCTCGAGAAGGTCAAGGGGCGTCCGGAGAAGCTCGACATCGACATCTTCCTCGAGACGCTCGAGGAACAGGCGCAGCAGGGGGTCGACTACTTCACGATCCACGCCGGGGTGCTCCTGCGCTACGTGCCGCTCACCGCCAAGCGCGTGACCGGCATCGTCTCGCGCGGCGGCTCGATCATGGCGAAGTGGTGCCTCGCGCATCACAAGGAGAACTTCCTCTACACCGAGTTCGAGCGCATCTGCGAGCTCATGAAGCGCTACGACGTGAGCTTCTCGCTCGGCGACGGCCTGCGGCCGGGCTCGATCGCCGATGCGAACGACGAGGCGCAGTTCGGCGAGTTGCAGACGCTCGGCGAGCTGACCGAGATCGCCTGGAAGCACGACGTGCAGGTGATGATCGAGGGCCCCGGCCACGTGCCGATGCACAAGATCCGCGAGAACATGGACCTGCAGCTCAAGCTCTGCAAGGAAGCGCCGTTCTACACGCTCGGGCCGTTGGTGACCGACATCGCGCCGGGCTATGACCACATCACCAGCGCCATCGGCGCGGCGATGATCGGTTGGTACGGCACGGCGATGCTGTGCTACGTGACTCCCAAGGAGCACCTCGGCCTGCCCGATCGCGAGGACGTGAAGCAGGGTGTGATCGCGTACAAGATCGCGGCGCATGCGGCGGACCTCGCGAAGGGACACAAGGGCGCGCAGGAGCGCGACAACGCGCTCTCCCGCGCGCGCTTCGAGTTCCGCTGGGAGGACCAGTTCGAGCTCGGGCTCGATCCCCAGACGGCGCGCGCGTACCACGATGCGACCTTGCCGCAGGAGGGCGCGAAGACGGCGCACTTCTGCTCGATGTGCGGGCCGCATTTCTGCTCGATGAAGATCACCGACGACCTGCGGCGGCTCGCGCAGGAGCAGGGCGTCGGCGCGGACGAGGCGCTCGCGCGCGGACTCAAGGAGAAGAGCGACGAGTTCGCGCGCAGGGGCGGGGCGCTCTACTCGTGAGCGAGGCCGACGTCCCGCCGCCGGTAGAGCCCTGTCCGAGCTGGGGCAAGCGCTCAGGCGTGCCGTTCGACCAACGCTTCCTCGAAGGGCCGGGCTCGCGCACGCGCGAGCTCGGTCGTGCGATCCGCATTTTCGGCGAGTTCCTGACGGGCTTTCGCGCGCTGCACTTCGTCGGACCGTGCGTGACGGTGTTCGGATCGGCGCGCACGCCGCCGGGCTCGCGCTACTACGAGCTCGCGCGCGAACTCGGTGGGCGACTGGCGTCCTCGGGCTTCACGGTCATGACCGGCGGCGGGCCCGGGATCATGGAGGCCGCCAACCGCGGCGCGAAGGAGCAGCAGGGCTACTCGATCGGCTGCAACATCGTGTTGCCCTGCGAGCAGCGCCCCAACCCGTACCTCGATCGCTTCGTGACCTTTCGCTACTTCTTCGTGCGCAAGGTCATGCTCGCCAAGTACTCCGTCGCGTTCGTGGCGCTGCCCGGGGGCTTTGGCACCATGGACGAGCTGTTCGAGATCGCGACGCTCATCCAGACCGGCAAGGTGCACGACTTCCCGGTGGTCGTGATGGGCAAGGACTACTGGCAGCCGCTGTTCGATTTCCTGCGCGGTCCGATGCAGCGTGAGCGCATGATCGACGCGCACGACGTCGATCGCATCGTGTTCACGGATTCGCCCGACGAGGCGCTCGCGGCGATCGAGCAGTCCGCGGCGCGCATGCTCCAGCGCACGTGGCTCCGACGCGGTCGACGCAGCCGACTGCTCGGCGAGCGCGGGCGCTAGCGGACCCCTTTCACCCGCGGCGCAAGTCGAGCACGCGTGAGAGGGCCGTGATCACGAGCGCGTGGCGGATCTCGCCCGCGGCGATGCGCGCGCGCACGTCCTCGAGGGTGAGCGTGTCGACCACGATGTCCTCGCCGCTGTCGAGGTCCTGCGCGAGGGAGAGTTCGCAGTCTTCCGCGAGCCAATGGTGGCACAGGTTGTCGTGGAAGGCGGGGTTGGGCTCGACGCAGCCCAAGTAGGTCCAACGCTCGCTCGTGTAGCCGCACTCCTCGCGCAACTCGCGGCGGGCGGCGTGCCCGTGCTCTTCGAGCGGATCGACGACGCCGCCGGGGATCTCGGTCGTGATCGAGCTGCTGCCGAAGCGGAACTGGCGCACGACGATCAGCCTGCGCTCGCGCGTCAGTGCCACGACGTTGCACCACTGCGGTGTTTCGAGCACCGTGCGCAGCATGTCCTTGCCCGTGCGAGGGTTGGTGAGCGTGTCGAAGCGCGCGCGGCAGATCAGCAGGTCGGGGCCATAGTGGCTGTTCACGCGCGGCCACGGGCGAGGGGCTTGACTCATGGCTGCGGAGTGTAGGGTCGAGAGTGCGCGCGCGCCGCAGTGTTTGCGCTGCCGACGCCGTGGGGCGCCGCGCGGCGAACGTGCTCGAGCCGCGTGCGCACGAGCGCGCGCGCGTCGCTCGCTGGCACGGCCTCTCGCCGCCGCGCCGTCCAAGCCATACAGTTGTGCTCCATGCACGTCCCGCAGGTGCCCGATCCGTCTCGCATACGCTTCCGCTGCAAGGCGCGCACGCGCTGGTCCGACGAGGACAATCAGAACGTGCTCAACAACGCCGTCTATCTGACCCTGCTCGAAGAGGGGCGCCACGCCTACTTCCAGCGTCTGGGCTTGCTGGAGCAAAACCACTTCCCGTTCGTGCTCGGGAGCTGCAATCTGCGCTTCGCCAGCCCCGGTCGAGGTGGCGTCGAGGTCGAGATCGAAGTGGTCACGACGCGGCTGGGCCAGTCGTCCTTCGAGCAGGCCTACCGCGTGCGCGAAACGGCCAGCGGCCGCGTGTGGTGCGAAGCCCAAGCCGTGTTGGTGACCTACGACGCGCGCTCGGGACGGAGTTCTCCGATGACGAGCGCCTTCCGCTCGGCGCTGGCCGAGTTCGAAGGCCTCGCCTAGCGCGCGGACCGGTCGCGCAGGCTTACTCGCGCGGCGACGGACCCGCCGCGCAGGCTTACTCGCGCGGCGACGGCAGCGGCTCGCCCGCGTGCACGGGCGCGATCCAGCGTTGCGCGGGGCGCGTGTTCCACTCGCGACGCCAAGCCGCGTGCTCGGCGTCCTCGGGGAAGTGCTCGCTCGCGCCGTAGGGGTAGCCGCTCATGCCGTGAAAGGGCAGGGGCTCGACGTACAGCGCCTCGATCGTGTTCGGGTCGCGGTCCTTGGCCCACCCGTCGAGGAACACGAGGTAGTCGCGGCGAGTGCCGGTCTTGGGCGCGGGGAGCGCGCGCGCGTCGAAGCGCACGGTGAGCGCGTCGCCCGAGCCCATGATCACGAAGCGATCGTCGATCGCCCCGAGCAGCGGCAGCACGTCGCCGAGCTTGGTGTAGGAGCCGGGGTGCGCGTTCCAGCGCGGTTGCCACGCGATGCGCTCCCAGTCGAAGCGCTCGGGTTGGTGGGGGAGCTCCGAGCGCTCGGGGTCGCTGAAGCCGCGCAGCCACAGCTGCGCATCGGCGGGCTCGAGGCCTGTGACTTCGAGCGGAGCGTCGTCGTTGTCGGTCGCGAGCCGGATCGAGTCCCAGTACAGGCGCAGCGAGCCGAACACGCGCAGGCGCGGGTCGGCGCGGTCGAGCAGCGCCGTGACATCGACCACCATGCTCTTCGTCTTGCCGGCGGGGAAGCCGATCGGCGGACCGGCTGTCCGCCAGCCGCCTTGGCCATCGGGCACCTGCAACATCGGCGGAATGAACTCGAACCGTGGGTCGCGCGCGCTCGCCATGTTGACGCTCGCGTCGGTCCAGTAGAACCAGCCCGTCATCACCAACCGCAGCTTGGTTGCGTTCGCGAGCGCGGCCGTGTCCCACGCGAGCTCGAGGAAGTGCGGGTTGGCGAGACCGAGGAACTGGCCCGGCGCGGGCTCGAAGGGCGAGGCATGGGAAGCGTCGATCGCGGCGAGCTCGGCCGACCAGTCGCGCCCGTCGCTGCCGGTCGCGCGCGGCGCGAGCGGTGCGCGCACGGTGTGCGTGTGCGGCGCGGGGAAGGGCGGAAACGTGAACAGCTCGTTGGGGTAGATCTCGGTGCCGATCGGATGATCGACGGCTTCGATGCGGATGCGGTCGAGGTAGGTCACTTCGCGCAGCTCTTCGGTGAACTGCAGCTCGAGGAAGCCATCCTTGGGGACGAGCTGCTCGCCGGTCACCAGCACGTACTCATCGTGATCGGGTGGCACGAGCATGCCCGGCGCCATCGGCAGTCCCAGCGGCGTGATGCCCAGCACATCGCTCACGAACACGAACTCGGTTCCATTCCAGCTGTAGAGGAACGGGCACGATCCGACGAGCCCTTCGCTCTGCTCGAGCAGGCTGCCCGTGCTCGCGCGGTCGCCGAGGTCGCGGCGCAGCTCGTACTGGATCACGCCGTTGGGCCACGTGACGCGCACGAGGTCGGTCTCCTTGTGCGCGCCGACGCCGAGCAGCGTGGCCTCGCCGCGCCAGAACACGCGCCGGTAGGTTTCCTGCGCGCGCAGCTCGACGATCGCGCCGACGCCGCGGCGATTGTCCTTCACTCCGCGAAAGCCGAGGCGCACGGCACCGTTCGGCCCGCGCTGGCCGCGCTGCAGCGAGAGCCCGGTGGGCGTGATCGCGAGCGCGTCCCAGGCGAGATCGCCGTCGAGGTCGTCGATCCAACTCGGCGGAGCGGCGAGCGAGAGCTCGGTCGGAGCACTGGCCGCGGTCCCCAGCGCGAGCTGGCCTTGCAGACGCGCGCCGTCGGCCATGGGCCAGAGCGCATCGAGGCTGCCGTCGAGATCGAGGTCGAGCGCGAACAGCGGTTGGCTGCCCGGCAGCGTGCCGGTGGGCGCGGTGAGCGTGTCGTCGGCCTTCCAGCCGCCGCCGAGCAGCGCGCGCAGGATCGCTCCATCGCCCGACCACACGTCGGGCCGCGAGTCGCCATCGAGGTCCGCGACCAGCGGTCGACGGGAGCGCGCGACGAAGCCCGCGAGCTGGTTCGAGGCATCGGCGAAGACGCCGCCGCGCAGGTTGGAGGCGAGGAAATGCGCGCCCTCGCGCCCGAGGAGCAGGTCGATGTCCTGATCCGTGTCGAAGTCCTCGGCGAGGCACCAGTCGAACGCGTGAGCGACGGGCAACTTGGCTTGCGACGTGACGTCCCTCAGCGTGCCGTCGGGGTTCTCCGATGCGAGGCCATCGTTGCGCAGCAGTTGCGCGCCCGCGCTTCCGACGAGCAGCACGTCGAGGTCGCCCTCGTGGTCGAAGTCGATCGCGAGGCCATCGGAGATCGCGCCGCTGGGCACGGGCAGCGACTTTTGGCTGGCGGTCCAGCTCACGGACTTGTCGGCGACGCTGCGCGCGCTTCGCACGAGCTTGAGCTCTGACTGCGTGACGTAGACGAGGTCGAGCACGTTGTCGCCCTTCGCGCCGTCGAGGTCGAACGCGAGTGCGAATGCGACGGGCTCGCGTGCGAGCTCGAGCGCGCGCCAGCCGCTTGAGTCCTGCAGCCCGAGCACGAGGCCGCGGCGGCCCCAGCCCACGAGGTCGAGGTCGCCGTCGTTGTCGAGATCGCAGGCGTGGAGCGCGCTGGTTCCGGCGAATTCCGGCAGGATCGCGGCGGGCGCGCCGAAGCGCGGCAGCGCGCCCGTGCCGCTGAAGCGCGAGCCGCGCGGCGCGGGGAACGCGATGCGTCCAAAGTTGCCCATGTCGAAGTCGTCCGGGCGCGGGCTCGGCACGCCGCGGTGGCCGAGCGACTGGTGCTCGTCGAGGAGTTTCTCGCCCTCGACATCGCGCCCCGTCATCGTGCAATGCAGGCCCAGCTTGTAGATCGCGGGCAAGTACCACGAACCGGCGTTCTCGATGCCGCGCGAGGTGACCTCGCGCAGCAGACGCTCGTACTCGGCGGGATCGGAGCTCTGCACGGAGTCGATCAGCTTGAAGCGCGTCGGCAGGTCCTCGGGCGCGAGCTCGAGCACGCGCCGGAAGTCCCGTGCGGCCGCCTCGAAGTCGGCGTTGAACTGCGCGATGCGACCGCGGTTGTAGAAGTAGCGCGGGTCGCCCCCCGAGGCCTTCGCGGCGCGCTCGAGCAGTTGGCCCGCGCCGTCGGCGTCGGCGAGGCGCAGGTGCACGCAGGCCGCGTCGATCAGGTCGCTGGGCAGCGCATCGGCGCGCCGGATAAGCGGCGCGAGCGCCTCGAGCGCGAGCGCGCGGTTGTCGTTGGCGAAGCTGGCGGCCGCGAGCTCGCGCGCGAGCTGGTCCTGCTGCGGATTGGCGCCCGGACCGCATGCGGCGAGCAGGCCGGTGAGCGCGAGGGTGAGGACGCGAGGGACGAGCGGCATGTTCATGGAGGTGGGGCGTGCCTTGGAGGTCGGCGCGGATTAGAACAGTCGCCGCATGCAGCCTCAAACGCCGCGCGTGGTGCTGCTCGGGGCGAGCAACCTCGCGCTGGGGCTCGAGATCGCCGTCGACGCCGCACGTGCGCACTTGGGCGGTCCGGTCGAGCTCCTCGCGGCCCTCGGGCGCGCTCGCTCGTGGGGCGCGCGCAGCCGGTTCCTCGCGCGTGAGTTGCCGGGCATCGACGCCTGCGGCCTGTGGCGAGAGCTCGAGCGTCGCCCCGCGGCATCGACGCGGTTCGTGGCGCTGGACCTCGGCAACGACCTCGCCTTTGGTTCGAGCGCCGCACAAGTGGCGGCGTGGATCGAACTCGCGCTCGAGCGCCTCGTCGCCCGGGGCGCGCGCGGAACGCTCACGGGGCTGCCGCTCGCGCGACTCGAGCGCCTGTCACCGCGACAGTTCGAAGTGCTGAAGCGAGTCCTGTTTCCGTTTCACTCGATCGAACGCGAGCGGCTGCTCGATGAGGCGCGCGAGCTCGAGGCGCGCTCGCGCGACCTCGCGCGCAAGTTCGGCCTCGCACACGTCGAGCTGGAGGAGCGCTGGTACGGACTCGATCCGATCCACTTCGCGCGCGCCGCGCGGCCCGAGGTCTGGCGGCGCTTCGTCGGCGCGTGGGGCGAGCCGCGCGAGGTCGGCGCGCCCGCGGCGCCGCGCTCGGGGCGCCTGTGGTACGAGTCGGCGCAGGTGCTCGGATTCGCGACGGGCACCTCGCAGCCCTGCGCCCGTCTCGCGGATGGAACAACTTTCTCGCTCTACTGAGCCCTGCGCACGCGGCTCTTCCTTTGGAAAGTGACGCGCGCTTCCGAAATACTCCCACCCATGGCCCACGCAACCGACGCCCACGCCGCCCACGAGCCCGCCACGCAGCCTGAGCCCGCGCGGCGCGTGCGGGAACGTCACGCGATCGTCGTCGGTGCGAGCTCCGGCATGGGCGCGGCGCTCGTCGAGCAACTCGCGAGTGAAGGCGTGCGCGTGGTCGCGCTCGCGCGCCGCAAGGACGCGCTCGAGGAGCTCGCGCGGCGCTGCGGCGGCAACGTGATCGCTCTCGCCCACGACGTCCACGACTTCGACGCGGTGCCAGCGCTGTTCGAGCGCTGTGTGCGCGAGCTCGGCGGCCTCGACCTCTTCGTGTACGCCGCCGGCATCATGACCGAGGTCGGCGCGCACGAGTTCGACACGCGCAAGGACCTCGACATGCTCGCCGTGAACGTCGGCGGCGCCGTGGCGTGGACCAACGAGGCGGCCAAGCTGTTTCGCACCCAGCGCTCCGGCACGATCGTCGGCATCAGCTCGATCGCGGGCGAGCGCGGCCGCAAGGGCAATCCGGTGTACGGCACGACGAAGGCCGCGCTGAATCACTACCTCGAGGCGCTGCGCAATCGTCTCGCGGACTACGGCGTGCACGTCTGCACGATCAAGCCCGGCTTCGTCGAGACCGCGATGCTCGCAAGTGCGCGCGCGCAGGGTCGCAGCATCCAAGGCGCGATCTCGGCGCAGGCCGCGGCGCGCTCGATCCTCAAGGCGGCCCGCGGACGGCGCAACGAGGTGTTCGTCCCGTTCAAGTGGACGCTCGTCGCCGCGGTGATTCGGAACATCCCGTCGGTGCTCTTCAAGGGCCTGAACATCTAGGGGCGCGCGGTGGAAATCCTCTCGCTGCGCGGGCCGCGGACCGTGGAGAGCTCCTTCGAGTACATCGAAGGCTGGGGCATGGCCGTGGGGCGCCACGCGCGCGTGCTGAGGCCGCGCTCGGTGGAGGAGATCGTGCAGTGCTTCGCGCTCGCACGCGCCGCGGGCTCCACGCTGACGCTGCGCGGCGGAGGCAACAGCTACGGCGACGCGAGCTGTCCCGCCCAGGACTTGGTGCTCGATGTCACGCGCATGGATCGCGTGCTCGGCTTCGATGCGCGCACGGGCATCGCCACGCTCGAGCCGGGCGTCACGATCGAAAAGCTGTGGAAGACGATCCTGCCCTTGGGCTTTTGGCCGCGCGTGGTGAGCGGGACGATGTTCCCGACCCTGGCCGGTGCGCTCGCCGCCAACATCCACGGCAAGAACAACTTCGCGGTCGGCACGATCGGCGATGCGTGCCTCGAGTTCGATCTCGTGCTGCCGTCGGGCGAAGTCCGCACCTGCAACCGCGAGCGCAACGCCGACTTGTTCCACGCGGCGATCGGCGGCTTCGGGATGCTCGGCTGCTTTGGCCGCATCGTGCTGCAGACCAAGCGCGTGCACTCGGGCAACGTGCGCGTGCGTGGAGAGAGCACGCGCGACCTGCGCGAGATGATGGCGTACTTCGAGGCGCACAAGGCGACGAGCGACTACCTCGTCGGCTGGGTCGATTGTTTTGCCGGAGGCGACGCCTGCGGTCGCGGGCTGATCCACGACGCACACAATCTGCACGAGGGCGACGATCCCTCACCGGAGCGCTCGCTCACCGTCGCGCATCAGGAGCTGCCCGCCAACATCCTCGGCCTGTTTCCCAAGTCGCAGGTGTGGCGGATCCTCGAGCTGTTCAACCACGACCTCGGGATGCGCTCGATCAACGCCGCGAAGTACGTCGCGGGTCGACTCGAAGGGATGGGGGAACCCTACCTGCAGTCGCACGCGGGCTTCTCGTTCTTGCTCGACTACGTGCCGAACTGGAAGTGGGCCTATGGGCGAGCGCGCGGCGAGCGCGGCCTGATCCAGTACCAGCCGTTCGTTCCGCAGGCGGTCGCACACGACGTGTACAGCGAGATCCTCGCGCGCTGCCGACATGCGGGGCAGGTGCCGTACTTGGGCGTGTTCAAGCGTCACCGTGAAGATTCGTTCTGGCTCACGCACGCGGTCGACGGCTGGAGCTTCGCGCTCGACTTCAAGGTCGACCCCGCGCGCCGCGCCGCGCTCTGGAAGCTGTGCGACGAGCTCACCGAGCTCGTGATCTCCGCCGGTGGGCGCTTCTACTTCGCGAAGGACCTCGTGGTCGGCGCGGAGGACACCGCGCGCTTCCTGCCGCAGGATCGGCTCGCGGCGTTCGCGGCGCTCAAGCGCGCGTGCGATCCCCAGACGCTGATCGAGGGCCAGCTGTACCGGCGCGCGTTTCGCGACTGGATCGCGGCCTAGTGCGCCGCGCTCGCTGCTAGTCGTCGAAGTGCGCGTAGCGCCGACGGGCGTTCACCTGCTCGACGCGGTCCTCCTCGGCGATCCACGCGGACAGCTTGCCGCCCCACACGCAGCCGGTGTCGAGGCCGCGCAGCTTGGGGCGCAGCACGAGTTGCATGCGCGCCCAGTGGCCGTAGACCACGGTGCGGTGATCGCCGACGCGCGAGTCGAACCAGTGCTCGAACCACGGCCGGTAGGGGCTGCCCGGCGGCGGCGGATCGAGCTTCGAGAGCCGGCCCTCGCGCGTCGTGGCGCGCGCGCGCGTCGCGAAATCGATCGACGGGTGTGGCACGAGCGGATCGAGGTCCGCGAGCTCGCGCTCGGGATCGGCCCAAGCCGGGTGCAGGGCCGCGTGCACGAGCCAGACGTCGTCCCACCGGCGCACGAACGGTCGTTCGCGCACCCACGCGAGCAGCTCTTCGCGGTCGCTCGCCGCGAGCAAGCGCGCCGTCGTGTCGCCCGCGCGCAGCTCGCGCAGGCCCGCCGCCGTGCGCAGCAGCGCCACGTCGTGGTTTCCGAGCACGCCCAGCGCGCCCAGCCGCCGCAGCAGGCGCAGGGTGCCGAGCGAGTCCGGGCCGCGGTTCACCATATCGCCGACGGGGTGCAGCTCGTCGCAGGCCGGGTCGAAGCGCACGCGCTCGAGGAGCTCTTCGAGCTCACCGCGGCAACCCTGGATGTCTCCGACGAAAATGCGGCGCACGTTCGAAAGGTTAGAGGTTCGCGTCGTGGATGGAAGTCCGTGGCAGCCGTAGTCCACAATGGCGGCATGAAGGTGTCCGAGACTGCTGTCGCTCCGGCCGTGCGCGTGAACGGATTGGTGTTCGTGGTCGCGCTCGTGGCGCTCGGGCTCGGCGCGGGCGTGCTCCTGTACCGTTGGCGCGCCGCAGGGGTGGCGCACACGATCGAGCGCGACCTCGCCACGCTGCCGCAGGATCCCGAAGGTCGCCTGCAGCGCTGGGTGGACGACTACGGCGCCGTGATCGTTCGCCAAGCGCTCGTGCAACTGCGCTACGAAGCCGAGCGGCCGTGGATTCTGAGCCACACCAGCGGTGCACAGCGCAACGACTCGGGACAGGAAATCTGGGGCATCGACCTGCGCGAGTGGTCGGAGGCGTCCGTGCGCCGGGAGCAACTCGTGATCGTGGTCGAGTTGCCCAGAGCGCGAGTGCTCGAGCGCGGGCCGGTCACGGGCGACAAGGTGCGCAACGTGCCGCACTTGAGCGCCGACGCGCCGCCGTTCGACGCCGACGTTCGCGTGCGAGACATTGTCGAGTGGTCGCTCGCCAAGGTGGGGCGTTCGCTGGGGCGCGACGTCCCGGGCGCCACGCTCGTCGTGCGCACGCGGGGAGCGAGCGGTGGCTAGCTGCGAGCGCACGAGCGCCTGCAAGGCCCTGGCCGCGCTCGCCGCCGTGGTCTTGGGGCTGTGCGTGCTCGCCAACTTCGGACTCGAGCTGTTCGAGCTCGTCCCCGATGGCGCGCCGTTGCTCGGCAACCTCGACGAGGCCCTCGCCACGCTCGCACTCGCGTGGGGTCTCGCGGTCCTGTTCCGACGGCCGCGGCCGTAGGCACGCGCTCGCGGGGCTCTCGCGGGGACTCTCGCGGGGACTCTCGCGGGGACTCTCGCGGGGACTCTCGCGGGGACTCTCGCGGGGACTCTCGGCATGCAATTTGGCGCCCTCGAGCTTGGATCCAGTCCTGCGTCCGTTAGTCTCGTTGGGGGGCTTTCCCGCTCCCTCCTTCGACTCGCATGGCACGCCGCCCTCTTATTGCCGACGTTCGTTCGCGCCTTGCCGGTGCGATGGCCTGGTCCTCGGTGCTCGCGCTGGCGGACTCGCTCGCCGTGCGCTACGTGCACCATCACCGCGCGCCGAGCCTGTGGCTGTTCGCCGAGACGCTGGCCCTGTGGCTGGCCTTCGCGCTCGCGACGCTGCCGTGGACGCTGCTCGTCGATCGGGCGTTGCGCGGGCTGCTCGACATGGGGAAGCTCGGCCACCCGCTGCACGCGAGCGCGCGCCACCTGCTGTGGACCGCGCTGCCAGTCGCCCTCCACGCGCACCTCGACAGCTACACCGCGCTGGGTGGGAACGTCGCGGCGCTGGCGAACGCGACCCCGTGGCTGCTCGCGCTCGCGCTCGCCTTCGGCTGCGTCATCGCCGTGGGGTTGCTGCTCAAGGTGCTCGAGCGCATGTCCGCTCGTCCGCTCGCGATCGCCTGCACGTTGCTGCCCTGGCCGATCGCGTGGCTCGTCACGTTCCATTCGGGCGGGCCGTCGCCGATGGGGCTCGCGCGTGCCGATGCGCCCAACGTACTGCTGCTCGTGTGGGATACGACGCGCGCGGACTCGCTCACGCCCTACGGCTACGATCGCGACACCACGCCCGAGCTGGCGCGCTTCTCGGAGCAGGCGTTGCGCTTCACGAACGCGCGCTCGGTTTCGACCTACACCCTCACGTCGCACCTCTCGATGCTCACGGGCGTGTATCCGTCGCACCACGGCGCGCGGCTCACGCGGCAGTTCTTCCGACCTTGGGCCACGCCGACGGTCGTGCGCTCGTTTCGCGAGGCCGGCTACCGCACGGCGGCCTTCGTCGGGACGGACGTGCTGCGCGCGCAGAGCGGCATCAACTACGCCTTCGAGACCTACGATGATCGCGTCGATCCGTGGGTGACGTCCACGCATGCGTGGGCGCTCGTGCACGACGTGCAGTCGCTGCTCGCCAAGCGCGTGCCCGCCCTCGCCGCGAACGGGAACCCGCACTGGATTCAGGATTTTCAGCGCCCGGCGAGCGAGGTGCTCGCGCGCGCCATCGAGTGGATCGAAGGCGACGATCCGCGGCCGTGGTTCTGCCTCGTCAACCTGTACGACGCGCACTGGCCCTACTTGCCGGAGCCGGAGGCTCGCGAGCGCTTCGTTCGTCCGTACGAAGGCCCGGCCGACGGCTACGCGCTGCGCGGAAACCGCGTGCGCGCGGCGGGTTTGCGGCTGGGCCCCGAGGACGCGCGCCATGTGCGCGACCTCTACGACGCCGAGCTGTGGTCGCTCGATCGTGAGGTCGATGCCTTTCTCGGGCAGCTCGATCTCGAGCGCACGGCCGTGGTGTTGACTTCGGACCATGGCGAGGCCTTCGGCGAACACGGACAGTTCGAGCACAGGGACGTGCTCGAGTGCCATACGCGCGTGCCGCTGCTCTTGCGGCCGGCCGGTTCCACGCTGGGGCGCGAGGTGCGCGAGCCGGTGCACGGAGTCGACGTGGCGCCGACTCTGCTGGCCCTCGCCGGTCTGGAGAGCTGGTTTGAGACCTATGGCGTGAACCTGCTCGGACCGCTTGCTCCCGAGCGAGTGCTGCTCGTAGAGAACCGGGACAACATGGACCCGAGCCTCGTCAAGCTCGCTCTGTACGAGGGCGACTGGAAGCTGGTGCAGATCCAAGGCGCCGATCGCAGGCCGCAGTGGAGCCTGTACGACGTGGCGGCGGACCCGCTCGAGGCCAGCGACGTGGCCGCGGAGCGAGCGGACGTGGTCGGGCGCCTGCGGGGCGAGCTGGAGCGTCTGCGCTCGCGCTGGGGGGCCGATGACGAGCGGGACGGCCGCGTGCAGCGCGTGGGCAACGCGGACGCCTTGAACGCGCTGGGTTACGGGGGCAAGTGAGAGGCCCAAGGCGCGGGCCCCAGTTCGCGGGGCTTGCCGCCGTTCCCCGCGCGCGCCATACTCTTGCGCCTTCGAACCTCGCCCCGGCTCGGGGTGACTCCCTTTTTCCTCCGCCACGCCTCCAACGCCATGGCCAACTCCCGCTTCAAGAACGGCGGCCCCACGCGCGGCCGCAAGCGCGTCAAGCGCATGGGCATGAACTCCGGCAAGATCCTCAAGCTCGGTCGCCAGAAGAAGCCGCGCCGCGGCCGCGACTACACGCGCCTGTAGGCGAGGCGGACCGCCGGGTTCCGCTCGCGAGCGCCGCGGTCCTTCCCACGCAGTCCCACGGGCGTTCCCGAGACCCGGGAGCGCCCGCGTTCGTGTCCGGGTCGCACGTGGGTTCCGCGTTCCCGTAGGGTGTTCTATCGAGCCCCGAGAACGAGCTCCGAGAACGAGCTCCGAGAACTGGCCCCGAGAACGAGCTCCCAGAACAGATCCGAGTCCAAGCTCCATGCGTCCGCTCGACTGCCTGCCCGCGCTCGTGGCGCTCGCCGCCTGCTCGTCCGAGCCCGCGGCGGTGCAGCTCGCGGATCCGCCCGCGACGGCGCCCGCGCGCGCGGTGGCGCTCGGCGTCGGCGCCGATGGCGTGCCGCGGCTCTCGTGGATCGAGGGACAAGGGCCGCATGCGCTGCGTGCGAGCGTTTGGAGTCCGGCGGGCTGGGAGGCGGCGCGCACGCTGGGAGCGGGTGAGGACTGGTTCGTCAACTGGGCCGACGTTCCCGCGCTCGCTGCGCTGAAGGACGGCACGCTGGCCGCGAGCTGGCTCGAGCGCAGCGGTCCGGCCACCTACGACTATCGCGTGCGCATGTCCGTCGACGGCGCCGAGCCGTTTTGCTTGCACGACGACGGGGGAACGGGCGAGCACGGCTTCGTGTCGCTGGCCGCGCTCGACGCCGAGCGCTGGCTCGCCGTGTGGCTCGACGGACGCGCGAGTGGGGGCGAACACGACGGCTCCGGCGCGATGCAGCTGCGCGCGCGCACGGTCTCCAAGCGCGGGGAACTCGGCACGGAAGTCCTGCTCGATGCGCGCGTGTGCGACTGCTGCGCCACGGCGGCGGTGCGCACCTCGAGCGGCGACGTGCTCGTGGTGTACCGCGACCGCGAGAGCGACGAGGTGCGCGACCTCGCCGCGGTGCTCGTGTCTCCGAGCGACGGCGCGAGCACTCCCGTGCGCGTGTGCGACGACGGCTGGAAGATCGCGGGCTGTCCCGTCAACGGACCGGCGCTCGCTGCGAGCGGCGCGGAGCTCGCCGTGGCTTGGTTCACGCTCGGCGCGGAGAGTCGCGCGCGCGTGCAAGTCGCGTTCTCGCGCGACGGCGGACGCACGTTCGGCGCTCCGACGCAGATCTCGCAGGCCGAGACCGACGGTTTGGTCGACTGCGCCTACGATGCGAGCGGTCGGCTGTGGGTGAGCTGGCTCGAGCGACCGACGCGCGACCGCGGCGAGTGGCGGCTAGCGCCCGTCGAGGACGGCGTGGTGGGCGAGGCGCGCACGCTGGCGGCGACGGTGCCCGGTCGCGCCGCTGGGATCGCGCGGCTCGTCGCCGCGGGCGATGGGCTCCTGTTCGCGTGGCTCGACTCGAGCGACGGGGCGCGGCTGCGCGCGCAGTGGATCTCCACGGCGCGGTGAGCGGCGCGCCCTCTCAGGCCGGGCTCGCCCAAGTGCGCTGCCACGCGCCGAAGTGCGTCGCGCCCTCGGCGGTGCAGGCGACGATGTCCTCGATGCGCACGCCGAACTCCCCGTAGACGTACACACCCGGTTCGTTGGAGAGCGTCATGCCCGGCCGGAGCAGCACGCGGCTGCCGCCGTCGAAGTAGGGATCCTCGTGGCCCTCCATGCCGATGCCGTGGCCGAGTCGGTGCGTGAACTTCGCGTAGCCCTGACCGTAGCCCGCGCGCTCGAGCGCCGCGCGCGCGACGCGGTCGATCTCGCGGCACTCCACGCCGGGCTGGATGGCCTCGAACGCGCGCTGCTGCGCGTCGAGCACGGCCTGCCACGCGAGCTGCTGCGCCTGCGCAGGCGTGCCTTCGACGCACCACGTGCGCGTGGTGTCGCTCGCGTAGCCGTGCAGGCTCGCGCCGGTGTCGACGAGCAGGAACTCGCCGCGACCGAGCGCGACGTCCTCGTTGTCGCCGTGCGGATACGCCGCGGCCGGACCGACGAGTGCGAGGCACCACGGCGCCTGCATGCCGAGCGCGGCGTGCGCGCGCGCCATCAGGCGCGACACGTCGCCGCCGGTCATTCCAAGGCGCACGCGCCGTGCGACGGCCGCGATGGCGAGCTGCGTGCCTTCGCTGGCGACGCGCAGGAGTTGCAGCTCGTGCGCGTCCTTGATGCCGCGCAGCGCGATCAGCGGCTCGCGACCGAGGACCACGCGCGGTGCCTTGAGCTCCGCCCGCAGGCCGTCGAGAACGAACGCGCGCGCCTGCGGGTCGACGGCCACGCGCTCGGCGCCTCGCGCGCGCAGCGCGGCGGCGAGCGGCGCGAAGGCGTACTCATGCTCGTCCCAGGTGACGATCTCGCCGCCGAGGTCGCCTTGCTCGGCGATGCTCAGTCGGGCCTTTTCCGCTTCAAACGCGGGACAAAGCCAGAAGTGGCTGCCATCGGCGAGCACCAGCAGCGCAAACGTGCGCTCCGAGCGGCCCCACGCGACGCCGGCGAGGTAGCTCATCGTCGGGCCGCCCTCGCACAGGTAGGCGTCGAGGGAGTACTCCGCGAGCAGGTGCGCGAGGCGCGCGCGCCGCGCTGCGCGCTCCGAGGCTGCGATCGGCGCCACCGTGGGCCGCAAGTCGCACAACTCGGGGAATTCGTCGCTCGCCGCGGCCAAAGGCGATGGCGCGAGAGCGCGCGGACTGCGACAACCGCTCGCGAGCGCGCCGCTGCCAGCGAGGGCCGAGAGAGCGAGGAACTGGCGGCGCGAATCCGGGCTGGAGGTCATGGCGGGAGGCTACTGCGGCGCGAGGCAGTTCACGAGGAAGCGCTCGATGCGACGGTACTCGTCGAGCCAGTGCATGCCGTCCTCGAAGCCGTGGTCTTGGCTGGGATAGAGCATGGCGTCGAAGTCCAGGCCGAGGTCGATCAGCTTCTCCATGAGCCGGATCGAGTCCTGCGCGAAGACGTTGGAGTCGACCATGCCGTGCAGGATGAGCAGCGGGTCGCGCAGCTTGTGCGCATGGTCGAGCGGGGAACTCGCGGCGTAGGCGTCGGGATGCGTCGAGGGACGTCCCAGTCGCGGCTGCGTGTAGCCGGGGTGGTAGGTGCGCCAGTCGGTGACCGAGCGCAGGGCCGCACCTCCGACCCAGCGCTGTGGTTCCTGAAACAGCGCCATCAGCGTCAGGAAGCCGCCGTAGGAACCGCCGTAGCAGGCGACGCGTTCGGGATCGATCGCGCGTCGCCGCGCGAGCTCGTCGACCACCGCCGCGATGTCCGCGAGCTCGAGCTTGCCGAGCTGGAACTGCACGTCGCCGCGGAACTTCGCGCCATAGCCGGCGCTGCCGCGATAGTCGACGTCCACCACGACGTAGCCCTGTTCGGCGAGGCGCGAGTGGAACATCAGGTTGACCGCGTATTCGGTCATCGAGTCCGTGACGTTTTGGAGGTAGCCCGCGCCGTGGATGAACACCACGCAGGGCGCGGGCGCGCGCGGGCGCTCGAGCGTCGCGCCGCGCGGCGAATACACGTGGGCGCGCACGAGCTCGCCATCGCAGGAGCTCACGCTCAGCTTCTCGGGCAGGATCCAGTCGCGCGCGCGGTAGAGCGGCGGAAGCGTGTCGGTCAGGCGCGCGGCGGGCTGCGTCCCGTCGAGGCGCACGCTCCACAGCTCCGCGGGTACGCCGAGCGACTCGTGCTCGAACACGAGCGTCGTGCCGTCTGCGCTCGAGCGCATGGTCGAGTTCACGCCCTCGGGCGCCGCCAGCCAGCGCACGCCGAGCGGCTCGACCACGCCGAGCGCGCGCCGCGCAGGGTCCGTGCGACTCGCGCACACGATGAGCTTCCCATCGCCCGCCACGTTCCAACTGCTCACTTCGCCTTCGACTTCGGTCAGCTGTCGCAGCGCGCCCGTGAGCGGATCGAGCTCGAACAACTGGTTGCGACCGGGAGTCGTGGAAAACGGCGCACCCTCGGAAGCGAGCAGGATCCGCGTTCCGTCCACGCTCCAGCGCGCGAACGCGCCCGGGCCGCCGACCCAACGCTCGTCGCGCTCGACGAGCGCGAGCCGCAGGCCGCTCTCGCTCCAAATCCACGTTTCGACGCAGCGGTAGTCGCCGAGCGTGCGACGGAAGGCGAAGCGCGGCGGGCCACAGGGCGCCCAGCCGATCGCGCTCGTCGGCGTCCTGCGCTCGCCGGGCAGCTCGAGCTCGCGGCGGCGCCCATCGGCGGTCGACCACACGTACAGGCGCCGCTCCTGCCACGGGTCGTCGGCGAGTTCGCTGCGCGCGCTGCGCGTCGTGACGCGTTCGGTCAGATAGTCGGGGATCAGCGTGGGCTTGTTGCGCTTCTCGCCTTCGAGCTCGCAGCCGAAGACGAACGAGCCACAGGGCGAGAGATCGAGACCCTCGATGCGCTTGGAGTTCTCCAGACCTTCGAGCGCGACGCCGCGACCACTCTCGAAGTCGTGGAAGTGCTCGCCCTCGCGCGCGGGATCGGCGACCAGCTTGCCTTCGCGTGAAAACGCTCGCGCGCGGTCCTCGGAAAACTCGACGCGCGACACGTTCGCCGCCAGCGCCTCGGTGATGCAGCGCGATGCGCCGAGCGACACGGGCGAGAGTCGCTCGAGCGAGAATTGACGGATCTCGCCGCCCGCTCGCACTTCGAGCTGCGCGCCGAGTTCGAGGAAGGCGAGGGACGTGATGGAACCCAGTCGCGGCAACGGCTCGCTGCGCTCGTCGAGGGCGCCTTCGGGCGGATCGCGGTAGAGCACGTGCGCGCGCGGCTCGCCAGCGTCCGTCCAGTCGACCAGCACAATCGAGCTGCGCCACGCCAGCGCGAGGCGGTGCCCCGTCGGGCTCCAGGCCGTCGCGCGCAGGCGCGGCTCGCCGCCCTCCTGTGCGTCGAGCGTGCGTTCGAGCAGGCGTGGCAGCGAGGTCGACTCGTCGAGCGCGCGCACGCCCGCCGACGTTGCGAGCCAGTGGGGGCCGAGGTCGGTGCCCAGACGGCGCTGTCCGTTCGCGTCGAGCTGAAGCGGACGCCAGTCGACGAGCGCGAGCTTTCCATCGGCGGAGAGCGAGTGCAGGCGCGGCGGCACTCCGTGCAGGCCGGGGATCAGGAAGATCTCCTCGAGGCTCGGAGCGACGGCGGCGAGCGGCCGTTGCCACCCCGCGCTCGGTGCGGGACGGGGCGTGCTCGCGCAGGCGGCGAGGGAGAGGCACAGGGCGGCCGCGGCCAGGGGCCGGGGCGCGGCGGGCGGGCACGGGGACATGGTGCAGAAGCTAGCGCAGTGCGCAGGGCCGCGAGTCCACGCTCGGGTGACTTTCTTTTCAGGGGGCGCTCGCGGGCCGCCGAAGGTGCGTTTTGTGCCGGACCACCGCTCACCCTTGTTGGAACCGCTCGACCAAGCCTGCGCTGGCGCTCGCCATCGGTCGAGCGAGGTCGACTCTGGCCTGCTCGGCACGCCGCCGTCAGGCCAGCGCCGCCGTGGCCCGGGCTGGTGGATGTGGACGCTGCAAGGGACGCTGCTCGCGCTCGCCGGCTACCTGTGCGTGTTCAATCTGTCCGTCGTGCGCGGGAGCTCGATGGCCCCTCGTATCCACGACGGGGATCGCATCCTGATCGATCACTTGAGCTACGTGTTCGGCGACGTGCGCCGCGGCGACATCGTCGTGCTCAAGTACCCGCTCGACCCGTCGGTCGACTACATCAAGCGCATCGTTGGCCTGCCCGGCGACGATGTCGTGCTCGAGGATGGCGATCTGTGGGTCAACGGCGAGCGCATGGACGAGCCGTACGTCGTGCAGTCCGATCCGTTCGCGCGCGTGCGCGTGCACGTGAAGCCGGCGCACTTCTTCGTGCTCGGCGACAATCGCCCGCGCTCCTGCGACTCGCGAGACTTCGGACTGGTACCGCAGGACTACATCCGCGGCCGAGTCGAGGTCCGTGTGTGGCCGCCGCAGCGGCTCGGCGCGATCGACGAATGACACCGGAGCGATGCAGGACACTTCCTGAGTAACGGGGAGGGCCTGCGACGAAGGCCTTGCACGGAACAGGAGAGACTCGTCTTCGTCGGCCCAGTCAGGCCGCAGCGTCGCCGGTGAGCCGAGTGCGAATCGGCGGCGTGCGGAGCGGGAGTCCGAGGGGCTCGCAGTACCGTCGAAGGCGGCGACCACGACGCCGTCGGAGGGAAAGTGACCGAGCTGAAAGCGATCCTGCGGGGGTGGGGCTCCTACTTCCGCGCGGGCAACGCGTCGCGCCAGTTTCGAGGCAACGACCGGTACGTCACACGGTGCCTGCGTCGCCTGCTGCGCCGCCGCCGCTGTCACCAAGGCTCGGGCCGCAACCGTCGTGCTCCCCTTTGGAGTCGCGACTGGCCCCATGCCCGTTTCGTCGCCGACTTCGGCCTGCACCAGCTCCGCGGCACCATGCGCTACCCCGGCCCTTCGCAGGCAGCCTGAGAACGTCATCGGCAAGCCGTGTGCGGGAAACCCGCACGCACGGTTTGAACGGGGGGCTCAGGTGAAACCACTCCACTTGGAAGTAACCTGAGGCCTACCGATGGAGAGGACCACGCAGCGCGTCGCGCTCGTCACCGGCAGCGCCCGCGGCCTCGGTCTCGCGGCCGCGCGGCGGTTGGCGTCCGAGGGTGTCCGCGTGCACGTCACGTTTCGGACGAAGACTCCCGACCTCGCGGCCCTCGAGCAGGAGTTTCCCGCGCGCGTGCACGGGGCGGATCTCGAGCGCGCGGAGGACTGGCGGCGCGTCGTGGAAGGCGTGCTCGCGAGCGAAGGACGTCTCGATCATTTGGTGCACGCCGTCGGCGAGTATGTGCGCGGGCCGCTGCACGCGACGGGGGCGAACGAGCTCCGACGGCTGTTCTCGAACAACGTCGAGAGCGCGTTCCACGGCATCGACGCCACGCGCGCGGCCCTGCGCGCGGCGCGCGGCAGCGTCGTCTTGTTCGCCTGCGCCGGCGTCGAGACGACGCGTGCGCGCCGCGAGGCCGCGGCCTATGGCGCGGCGAAAGCGGCGCTCGTCGTGCTCGCGCGCTCGTGGGCGCTGGAGGAGGCTCCGCACGGCGTGCGCGTGAACGTCGTCGCGCCGGGCGTCGTTCCGCACGCGCACGCCTCCGCGGACACGCTCGATCCCGCGCTGTGGCAACGCGTGCCCATGGGCCGTCAGGGCGAACCCGGCGAAGTCGCGGAAGCCGTGGCGTTCCTGTGCTCGCCTGCTTCGAGCTACATCACCGGCACGGTGCTCGAAGTCGCCGGAGGCTGGCTGCTGTAGCGTTCGCGGCGCGGCGGGGCTCCTCCGCCTCGTCCGATCGGCTGGTCGGCCGCTCTCTAGGTCGTTCGTCGGCGCCCTCGATGGTCCGCGCCTCGCAAGACCGCGCATCGGCCTTGCAGCGCGCGTCGATCCGCGCGCCGGTGGGTGGGCGCCGCTTGCACCACATGCCGCGGCGGCGTGGACGGCGCTCGCCACCCGTTTCGACGGCGGCAGCGTTACTCTCTGGGGCTTCGTGCACCCGGCCTTCTCCTCGCTCGAGCGGTGGTTCGCCTCGCGCGCCGTACTCCCCATGCCCGACGCCGCCCTGCGCCAAGCCGCGGTGGCGGTCGTGTGCGTACCGGCGGGGGTGGGCCTCGAGGTGCTGCTCATCCGTCGTGCGGAGCGCGCGGGCGATCCATGGTCGGGGCAGATGGGATTGCCCGGCGGGCACCGCGATGAACTCGACCGCGACTTGCTGCACACGGTGATCCGCGAGACCGAGGAGGAGCTCGGCTTCGATCTGCGGCGCGCGCGAGCGCTCGGCGCGCTCGACGAGTTGCAGCCGGTGATCCGGCCCATGACGGTGCGGCCCTACGTGTTCGCGCTCGATGCGCGGCCGGTGCTGGCCCTCGGACCGGAGGTCGCGAGCGCGCGCTGGGCGCGGCTCGACGAGCTCGGGCAGGCGAGCTCGATCACCGAAGTGTTCCACCGCGGCGAGCTGCGCACGATGCCCTGCTATCGCCTCGGCGAGGACATCGTGTGGGGGATGACCTACCGCGTGCTGCAGCCGTTGGTCGCGGCGGTCTAGCGTTCGATCGCGGTCGCGAGCTCTCCGATGCCCTCGACGGCGCAGGTGACGACGTCGCCGTCGACGAGCGGGCCGACTCCGGCCGGCGTGCCCATCAGCACGATGTCGCCGACGCGCAAGGTGAGGTGGCGGGAGAGCCATGCGAGCGCCTGCGGCACCGACACGATCAGGTCGCGCGTGCTCGCGCGCTGGCGCTCCTCGCGCGAGCCGTCGCGATGGCGCACGCAGGCGGTGACGGCGAGGTCGGAGATGTCGAGCGCGTCGCGCGGCACGAAGCACGGGCCGAGCGGACAGAAACCGTCGAGGTTCTTGGCGCGGAACCACGGGTACTTGAGCTCGCGATCGGACTTCTGCAGCGTGCGCGCCGTCAGGTCATTCGCGACGCTGTAACCGGCGACATGCTCCATGGCGCGCGCCTCGTCGATCTCCCAGCCCTGCCTGCCGATCACGACGGCGAGCTCGGCTTCGTGATCGACGCGCGCGGTGTACCACGGCGGCACGCGCACGCGCTCGCCGTGGGCGCGCAGCGTCTCGGGCAGCTTGTTGAAGAACAGCGGCTCCTCGGGCACGGCCTCGCCGAACTCGGCCGCGTGCTCGCGGAAGTTCTTGCCCAGCGCGAGGATCTTGCCCACGCGCTCGGGCTCGACGGGCACGAGCAGGGCGGGCGGCGTCGGGAGCTCGCGCCAGCGGCCACGCCGCAGCGCGTTTTCGAGCGCCGCGCGCTCGAAGAAGCCGTGGGCCGCAAGATCGACCACGGTGCGGGGCGCGAGCGACGCACAGTCCGCCAGCCAGCCGCTCAAGCACAGCGCGCGCCCGTCGACTTCGAGCACGAGCCGCGGGCTGGAGTCGCCCTCGTCGAGCCCTCTGGTGCGGTAGACGCGCTGCATGGGCGCACTCTAGCGGCGCACTAGCGCGGCAGGGCCGCGTCGAGGGTCAGCAGCGCGTAGGCCGTGCCGAGCAGGGGATTGCCCTCCATCCAGCGCGGGCTGTTGGCGTTGGTCCACGAGCCGTCGACCTTGCTCTGCATCGACACGATCCGGCCGCACAGCTCGCGGCGCCACGCGTGCGGCTTGCCGCTCTCGTCGACGAGCTCTTCGAGCTCGACGAGCGAAAGCGCCTGCGCCATGGTGTGGAAGTAGTAGAAGAGCCCCTGGTAGCTCGCGGTCGGATCGCGGCCCGGCGGGAAGCCCGGATTGACGTCGAGCGTGTAGTGCTTCTGCACCCACGCCACGGCCGCGGTCACGCGCGGATCGTCCTTGGCGAGCCCGGCGTGCCGCAGGCTCTTGAGCAGCGCGTAGGTCATCGAGCCGTAGGAGCGCGGCACCTTGACGCCCCCCTCGAGCTCCTCGAAGCCCGCCTTCGAGTCACCGGGCGCGTAGGCCGAGCCGCCGTCATTGCCGGCGCGCACGAGCAACTCGCCGTCTTGGATGCGCACGTCGCTCGACTCCGAGCGGTTTTGGCAGCGTTCGAGGAACCTCAGCGCCTTCTTGTAGGTCGGTGCGTTCGGCTCGAGGCCCGATGCCGCGAGGGCCTCGAGCGCCATCTGGAGGTTCGAGAGATCCGGCCGCTCGGTCGATCCGTAGCCGATGCCGCCGTAGTAGAGATCGCCCTCGCTGTACCCTTCGCCGCCGTCGAGCTGCAGCTCGACGAGGAACGCCTGTGCCTTGCGGAGCGTCTCGGCGAAGCGCGGGTCCTTGGCGCGCGAGAGGGCGAGGATGGCGGCCGAGGTGTTGTAGTTGGCGAGCTTGCCGTCGTGGATCGAGCCGTCGGGCTGTTGCAGGGACGCGATCCATGCGAGGCCGGAGTCGATGCAGCGCTGCAGCCCATCGGGGCGCGGCGTCGGCACGCCCTGCAGGGCCGCGAGCACCATCGACGAGAGGCCGCTGTCGGGTCGACCGGGGGCGCCGAAGCGACCGTCGGGCCCAGCGGCCGCGAGGAACTCAGCGCCGCGGCGCAGCGCGGAGAGCGCGTTGTCGCGCTCGATCGGCGCGAAGCTCGGCAGGGCCGCGAGATTCGGTGCGGGCGCGGCCGCGGCGGGGCTCGCGCGCTTGAGCAGTCGGTCGAGCTCCGCGAGCGTGATCACATTGGAGGCCGTCATCAGCACGGACAACTCCGGCACTCGCTCCCAACGGCCCGGCGCGGTCTGTCCGGCGAGCACGGTCTGCGCCACGCGCCGCAGGTCTTTCACTGTGGGATCGGCGGGAATGCGCGGGTCGCGGCTCGCGGCCGCCTCGCCTCCCACGGCGGCGAGCGCCTTGCCGAGCGCGGCCTTCGAGCTCGGATCGCCGAGCGCGACGAGGGCTACGAGCACCACGCGCGTCTGCGCCGTGCGCTCCTGCGGCGTGGCCGTCGCGCTCTCGGCGAACAGGCCGTCCTCACCCTGCTTGGAGAGCAGGAACTCGATGCCGCGCCGCACGAACGGTCCATCGACCGCACGGTAGCGATCTGGGCATGTGGCGTAGGCGCGCAGCACCAGCGCGGTCGTGGAGAGGTCGCCGTAGGCACCCGTGACCGGGTCCTGTCGCGTCCGCAGCCAGCGCACGCCGGCGCGGATCGGATCGGCGAGGTTGAGCTCCTCTTCCGCAGCGGCAACCGGCGGCGCACCCGCGGACTGAGCCGAGGCGTGCTCGCTCACGAATGCAAGCAGGGCGAGGCTCGCGGCGAGGGCGAGCGGGGAGAAGGCGATGGCGCGCGTCATGTTCATCGGCGTGTGTCGGGGCGCTGGCTGGGGGCTCGCTCCTCGGACGGCTTCGTAGCGCCTTCGGGGCAGCTCCTGCAACGCAGGAGGACGGCTTGGGGTTCAACTTGTACCCTAGGCAGGCCAAAGACGCCCCGTGATGAGTGATTCTCACTCCGGTTTCGTGCCCCTGCTGCATGTACGCCTCGCTCCGGAAGAGGCCCTGCGGCGCGCGCGGGAGTTTTGTGCCGAGCTCGTCACGCGCCGCAGCGTGCGGCATTTCTCCTCGGACCCGCTTCCCGACGGCGTGCTCGACCTGTGCATCGCGGCCGCCGCGAGCGCGCCCTCGGGCGCGAACAAGCAGCCGTGGTCCTTCGTCGTCGTGAAAGACCCGGCCACGCGACAGCTGCTGCGCCACGCTGTCGAGGAGGAGGAGCGGCGCTTTTACGCGGAGCGCATCAGCGCTCAGTGGCGCGAGGATCTGCGCCCGATCGGCACGAGCTGGGAGAAGCCGTATGTCGAGGAAGCTCCCGCGTTGATCGTGGTCTTCCGCCAGACCCACGGCGTCGAAGGCGACCGGCGCATGGCGCACTACTACACGCAGGAGTCCGTCGGCATCGCGGTCGGTTTCCTGCTGGCCGCGCTGCACCACGCGGGGATCGCGACCCTGACGCACACGCCCGCCCCGATGCAGTTCCTCGAGCGACTCCTGCAGCGCCCGGCCAACGAGCGCGCGTTCATGCTCATCCCGGTCGGCTATCCCGCCGAGGGCTGCCGCGTTCCCAACCTGCCGCGCAAGTCGCTCGACGAAGTGCGCGTCGTGCGTTGAACGCCGCGCTCACTCCAGCTTCACGGCCGTTCCGTAGGCCAGCATCTCCGCGCAACCGTCGGCGATCTCACACGTCACGAAGCGCAGCCCGATGACCGCGTTCGCTCCGCTCGCCGCGGCCTGCGCGAGCATGCGATCGAGCGACTGCTCGCGACTCTCGGCGAGCAGCTTCGTGTACTCTTCGACTTCGCCGCCGACCAAGTTCTTGAAGTACGCCGTGACATCGTCTCCGGCGTGAGCGGCTCGCACGGCGCTGCCGCGCACCAAGCCGATCGTCGCGACGATGTGGCGGCCCGGCACGGTATCGGTGGTGACGACGATCATCGGCGAACCTCGCGATAGGGATCGTAGCGGCGCGTGCGCACTCGCGCCCGCAGAGCGCGCAGGA
>VGZD01000036.1 GCA_016872715.1 Planctomycetota bacterium | reverse complement strand
CAGGTGAGTTGGCGGATGTGTTTCGACCTGCTGGCGAACGCTGGGCTCTCGCTGCCGAGCGAAGCGCAATGGGAATGCGGCGCTCGGGGCGGCGCGAGCAGCGTGTGGTGGACGGGTCAAGAGCGCGAGAGCCTGCGCGGCAAGGTGAACCTCGCGGACACGACGGCGAAGAAGCTGGGCGCCACCTGGCCGACGATCGCCGACTGGCCGGATCTGGACGATGGCAGCGCGGTGCACTGCGCCGTGGGCAAGTACGAGGCCAACGGCTTTGGTCTGCACGAGGTGGCGGGCAACGTCTGGGAGTGGTGCTTGGACGGCTACGACTCGGGCTTCTACCGCAAGCGATCCGGCAAGGATCCCATGTCGCCTTGGTCCGCCGCCTCGCTCGCCGTGCAGCGCGGCGGCGGTTTCGGCGAGTCCGCTTCGAGCGCGCGCGCGGCGCACCGCGAACCCAACCCGCCGGAGTACCGCGCCAGCGATCTCGGTCTGCGCCCCGCCCGAGCGCTGCGCCTCTCGCCCGCGCCCGTTCATCCTCGAAAGTGACGACAGTGACGCCAAGAAAAGGCCCGTGCATCGCACTGAGCCCCTACACCGTGCGCAGCGCCATCGACGGACGCTGGAAGGGTGCTGCTGCATGTTCGGTGGAGTTTTTTCTGGGCGGAGGGTGACAGGCGAGTCAGGAAAGGGGGCGGGCGGTGGCGGGGGGCGCGTAGGATGGGAGTAGACGGACGCGCGCGCGCGGGCTGGGACCATGAGCGAGATCACGATCATCGGCGGGTGTGGGCATGTCGGTCTTCCGCTCGGGCTTGCGCTCGCGCGGGCGGGGCACCGCGTGGTCGCGCTCGACATCGATGCGACGAAAGTCGCGGAGACGAACGCGGGGCGGATGCCGTTCGCGGACAAGGGCGCGGATGAGCTCCTGCCGAAGGTGCTCGCCACTGGCTCGTTTTGCTGCACGACGGACAAGGCGTGTCTCGAGAAGGCCGAGATCGTCATCACGGTCATCGGCACGCCGCTCGACGAGCACTTGAACCCGCGCTTCGAGGTGTACGACGAATTGATCGCGGCCGACCGCACGTTTCTGCGCACGGGACAGCTGCTCGTGCTGCGCAGCACGGTCTACCCGGGCACGACGGAGCGCATCGCGGCGGCGCTCGCGAGCGAGCGGATCGAGGTCGACGTAGCGTTCTGCCCGGAGCGGGTGGCGGAAGGCGTGGCGCTCGAGGAGATCTCGACCCTGCCGCAGATCGTCTCGGGCACGAGCGCGCGAGCGCGCAAGCGCGCGGCGGAGCTCTTCCGCACGCTGACGCCCGACGTGATCGAGATGGAGCCGCGCGCGGCGGAGCTCACCAAGCTCTTCAACAACACGTGGCGCTACATCCAGTTCGCCACGGCCAACCAGTTCTTCATGATCGCGAACGAGCACGGACTCGACTTCTACGAGATCCATCGAGCGATGACGGAGAACTACCCGCGCGCCAAGGCCTTTCCGAAGGCCGGCTTCGCCGCGGGTCCGTGCCTCTTCAAGGACACGATGCAAATCGCGTCGTTTTACGAAAATGCCTTCTTTCTCGGGCACTCCGCGATGCTCGTGAACGAGGGGCTCCCGAACTACCTCGTGCGCCGCGCGCTGCTGCGCTGGCCGCTGCGCGAGCTCACGGTCGGCATCCTCGGCATGGCGTTCAAGGGCGACAGCGACGATCCCCGCGAGTCGCTCGCTTACAAGCTGAAGAAGATCCTCGAGCGCGAGTGTCGCGCGGTCGTGTGCAGCGATCCCTTCGTCTCCGACGAGCGCTTCGTCGCCTTCGAGGACGCGGTCGAGCGCTGCGACCTGCTCTTCATCGGCACGCCGCACACCGCGTACCGCACGGCCGACTTCAAGGGCAAGACGGTGATCGACATCTGGAACGTCACGCAGGTCGGAATCTCGGTCGTATGAAGGTCCTCGTCACCGGCTCCAACGGCTTCATCTGCGGCTACCTCGTCGAAGAGCTGCTCGCACGGGGTCACGACGTCGTCGGACTCGACAACTTCTCGAAGTACGGCCGCGTGACCAAGAGCTACGACCGCCACCCGCGTTTTCGCCTCGTCGAAGGCGACGCGAAGGACGTCGCGCTGCTCACGCGCCTGCTTTCCGACTGCGATCACTTCGTCGCGGCCGCGGCGATGATCGGCGGCATCTCGTACTTCCACACCTACGCCTACGACCTGATCGCCGAGAACGAGCGCATCATCGCGGGCGCGTACGACTCGGCGATCGCCTCGCGCAAGGCCGGAGGACGGCTGCAGAAGGTCACGCTGCTCTCCTCGTCGATGGTCTACGAGAACGCGACCGAGTTCCCGACGCCGGAAGGCGAGCAACTGCGCTGTCCCCCGCCGTTCTCGACCTACGGCTTCCAAAAGCTCGCCTGCGAGTACTTCGCCAAGGGCGCGCGTGAGCAGTACGGCCTGCCGACGACGATCGTGCGGCCGTTCAACTGCGTCGGGATCGGCGAGAGCCGCGCGAAGGGCGAGCACGAGGTCATGAGCGGCAACGTCAAGCTCGCGCTGAGCCATGTCGTGCCCGACATCGCGCAGAAAGTGCTGCGTGGGCAGGACCCGCTGCACATCCTCGGCGACGGCCAGCAGGTGCGCTGCTACACGTACGGCGGCGACGTCGCGCGCGGCATCCGCGTGTGCATGGAGCACCCCGCGGCGCTCAACGAGGACTTCAATGTCTCGACGCCGCGCGCGACGACCGTGCTCGAGCTCGCGGAGCTGATTTGGAACAAGGTCCACGGTGGCGCAAGGCCGTTGCGCTGGGTGAGCGACCCCGGCTTCGCGCACGACGTGCAGCACCGCGTGCCCAACACCGACAAGGCGAAGCGCCTGCTCGGCTTCGAGGCCGCCACGCCCCTGGAGACGGTGCTCGACGAGGTCATCCAGTGGATCCGCGACGCGATCGCGGCTGGGACGATCTGAGTCGGCGCGCTCGGCCGCACGTCAGAGCGAACGACGCGGCAGGGGGAGGGCGCGTCAGGGGAAATCGAGCGCGCGCGGGCGCTAGAATCGCTGCTCGCCGCGGCTCTCCGCCCCCGTCCCCTTCCCCGCTGCGCCGCTCGCACGCCCCCGACGATGCAATCCGCACCCACGACCCTGAGTCTGGTGACGCAGTCGCCGACCTCCGCCGCATTCGAGGCGAATGGAGTCAGTTGCGTCCGTTCCGCGCGCATCGAGGCACCGCAGGGACTTCCCCCCGCGAGGCTGCGCGTCGCGCTCGCGGGTCTGGAGACGCCGCTCTCGCCATTCGAAGCGGCGATCGAGGCGCTGCCCGCGGGTGGAGTGCTGACGGTGGATCTCGCACGCTTTTGCCTGCCGCTCTCCCTGCTCACGGGATACACGGAGCGCAAGCCTGTCCACGTCGAAGCGACGCTCGTCGACTTGCAGGACAATCCGCTCGCGTGCGCGACACAGCGCATCGAGGTCCTGCCGCGCACGCATTGGTACGGAAACGCCGGAGCGTGGGAGACGATCGCCGCGTTCGTCACGCCCAATGCACCCGTCGTGTCGGAGTTCCTGGCCGACGCTGCGAGCCGACTCGAGCGACGCACGGGCTCCAACGCGCTCGACGGCTACCAGTCGGGCAGTCCCGAACGCGTCCAGCGGATCGCCGAGGCGTGCTGCGAGGCGCTCGCGGCGCGGATCAGCAACTACGCGAGCGGCGCTGTGCGCTTCGACGAGCTCGGACAGCGCCTGCGCACGATCACCGAGGTCGCCGCCGAGCGCATGGGCAACTGCGTCGACATGGCGTGCGCCGCGGCCGCGCTGCTCGAGCGCGCGGACTTGCACGTGGTGCTCGTCATCGGCGCTGGCCACGCCGTGCTCGGCTTCTTCGTCGAGGACGAGCACTTCGCGGAGCCCTATCGCCTCGGCAAGTCACGCGTGCTCAACCGCGTCGATCTGGGCGAGGTGCGGATTCTCGATGCGACGATCTTCACCGGTGGCGAGGGTTCGTTCGCCGCTGCGCTGGCGGCAGGCGAGCGCTGGCTCGCGGGCGTCGCGGAGGACGCGACGCATGTCGTCGACGTGCGCGCCGCGCGATTGGCGGGCTTGCACCCCCTGACCGAGAGGCTCGAGGAGCGCGGCATCGGAGAGCGGCTCGTGCGCGAGGTGCGCTCGCAGGCGTGGACTCCGCACGGGCCGGTGCAAGTCAGCGCGGCGACGCGCGCCGAGCGCTCGCTGCCCGAGCGCAACCTCGAGCGCTGGATGAAGCGCCTGCTCGACCTGACGCTGCGCAATCGCTTGCTGAACGATCGCTGGGACAAGACCGGCGTGCCGCTGCTCTCCGAGGGCGACGATGCGCTCGGAGCGCTCGAAGACTGCCTGTGGGACGAGCGCAAGCTGCAACTGGTCGCCTGTCCCGCGCTGGTGGAGTCGCAGGGCGCCGAGGAGACGAGAGCGCAACTCAAGCAGGGTTGGCTGACGACGCGCGTCCCCGAGCTCGCGCTCTACGAACGCGCCACCAAGCTCGCGCGCGAAGGCCGCGCGGCGCTCGAAGAGACGGGCGCCCGCTCGCTGTACGTTGCGATCGGATTCCTGCAGTTTTCCGTCGATGGCCGCGCCGGCACGTTTCTCGCTCCGCTGCTGCTCGTGCCCGTAGAGCTCGAGCGTGTCTCGCGGCGCGAGGGCTATCGCGTGGTGCCGCTGCGCGAAGAGACGATCACCAATGCGGCGCTGGCCGAGTACATGCGTCAGGTCCATGGCGTCGAGCTCCAACTGGAAGCCGAGCTCCCCGAGGACGAGCAGGGCGTCGACGTGGTTCAGTTCCTCGCTCGCGTCCGAACCGCGGTGCGCGACGTCCGCGGCTGCACGGTGCGCCCGCTCGCCAAGCTCGGAACCTGGCAGTTCCGCAAGCTGCCTCTCGTGCATGAGATGCGCTACCGCGGCGCGGACCTGATCGCGCATCCGCTCGTGTCCACGCTGCTCAACGTCCCGTCCCTCGACGTCGCACGGCGCGCTCTGCCGCTGCCCAAGGACGTCGAGCGTGCGATGCCGCGCCGCGACGCGCGCCTGCCCCTGCCCGCCGACAGCTCGCAGCTCGCCGCGATCAGCGCGGCGATGGACGATGCGACGTTCGTGTTGCAGGGTCCGCCGGGCACCGGCAAGAGCCAGACCATCACCAACCTGCTGTGCGAGTCGATCGCGCGCGGCAAGCGCGTGCTGTTTCTCGCGGAGAAGAGCGCCGCTCTCGACGTCGTCGCCAAGCGACTCGCGCGCGCCGGACTCGGCGCCTATGCGCTCAACCTGCACCCCAGCGAAGCGACGCGCACGCGCTTCCTCGCGCAGGTGAAGGACGGACTCGCGATCCTGTCGGGCCGCGCCGCGAACGGCGCGCGCCGTTTCCCCCTCAAGGGTGAGGCTCTCGACGGCGCCTGCGCGAGCCTCGCGCGCGTGAAGGAGCTGCTGCACGATGCGCAGGAGGGCGACGTGGCGCTGCACGAGGCCATCGACCTCGCGGTCGCCGCTCGAAGGGAGCTTGGGAGCGCTGGCCCGCGGCTCGACGGCGTGCTCGGAGTGCCGTTGCGTCGCCTCGGGCTGGCCGCGCTCGCCGAGCGCGCTCGCACGCTCGGACTCGCCGCCGAGCAGTGCCGTCCAGAGCTTGCCGCGGCTCTCCACGACTTCCGGCCGACACGCGCGCCGCGCGAGGAGGAAGTCCGCGCTGGCGCCCGTGCGCTAGGCGAGCTCGATGGGGCGCTCGCGCAGGTGGAGCAGACCGCGACCGCGCTGGCCCACGCGCTGGGAGTTCCGCCGCCGCTCGATGCCGCCGCGGCGAATCGTCTCGCGTTGCTCGCGCGCTTCTTGAGCGACGAGAACGCGGCCAGTGCCGGAGTGGCGGGGGCACTCGACGCGAGCTCGCCCGCGGGCGAACTCGACGCGCTCGAGCGAGCGCTGGCGCTCGAGGAAGCGGCGCAGCAGGCACGCCGGTCGCTCGACGCAGCGTGGGAGTTCAGCGCGCTGTCCCTGCCGCTCGGTGCGCTGCAACAGACCTTGCGCGTCGCGCGCGAGCAGTTCTTCGTGTTCGCCTGGTTCTCGCGACGCCGCGTGCGCAAGGAGCTCATCCCCCACGCGCGCAGTTCGCCTGCGCGCGATGGCGCGGGTCTCGAGGCCGCCGTGGGAGCGCTCGTGGCGACGAAGGCGGCACTCGATGCGCTCGTGCCCCACGAATCGGCGCTCTCGAGGCTGCGCGGTCGGGCAGAGCGCATCGACGTCGATGCGGCTCGGCGGCGGCTGGCGGCGGCGCGCGAAGTGTACGCCGTGCTGCGCGAGCACGATCCGCACCTGTTGAGCGCGTTGAGCTCGCGCGCGGCGAGTCTCGTCGGTTCCGCGCGAATCGCCTCCAGCCTGCGCTCGCTGGAGGCGCCGCTGGCGGCGCTCGAGGAGCGGCGCGCGAGCGCTGCAGGGCTGCTGGCCTTGCCGCCCGAGAGCGCAGGGATCGCATTCCGCGACGAGCGGGCGCGCATCGACCGGTGGCTCGCGAACCAGTCGGACTGGGACGTGTGGAGCGCGTACTGCGTCGAGCGCGGGCTCGCGCTCCGGCTCGGGCTCGAGCCGATCGCGCAGGCGCTGGAGCAAGGACGACTCGCGCCACGCAGCGCGGAGGTCGCGACGCGGGCCGGGGCGCTGCAGGGCTGGATCGAGAACCGGCTGCGGCGCGAGATCGAGCTCGGGAACTGCAACGGTGTCCGAATGGCCGAGCTGCGGCGCGCGCTCCACGCCTGCATGCAGGACTACTTCGATGGGGCGAGCGACGCGATCGACTGCGTCGCTCGCGATCGCGCCAAGGCGTTCTTCGACGACGACACGCGCGAGCATCGCGAAGCCGTGCGGACGCTCACGGACCTCAAGAGTCGCCAGACCATGCGGCGCACCATTCGTCGCGTGATGGGCGAGACGGGACCGGCGCTGCTCGCGCTCAAGCCCGTCGTGCTCGCCAGCCCGCTCTCCGCCGCGCAGTTCTTGCCGCCGGACTTCCCGAAGTTCGACCTCGTCGTGATCGACGAGGCGTCGCAGGTTCCGGTCTGGGACGCGGCCTGCGCTCTCGCGCGCGGCCGCAACGCCGTGATCGTCGGCGATTCCAAACAGCTGCCGCCGACGTCGTTCTTCGACGTGCGCTCCAGCGAGGACTCGCAAGAGGAGATCGAGGAGGGGGAGCAGCACGAGAGCGTGCTCGACGGCTGCTGCGGCGCTGGCATCCCCGAGCTCTCGCTCCTGTGGCACTACCGCTCGCGCGACGAGCGCCTGATCGAGTTCGCGAACCGACGTTCGTACGGCGGCGCGCTGCAAACGTTTCCGGCGCCCGCGCGCTCGCACCCCGATCTGGGCGTCGAGTTCCGCCACGTGAAGGGCGTCTACGACCGCGCGGGAACGGCGACCAACGAGCTCGAGGCGTGCGCGGTCGTGGAGGAAGCGTTGCGCAGGCTGCGCAGCGACGCGGACATCCCCGCCAACCGCTCCATCGGCATCGTCACGTTCAGCGTGGCTCAACAAAAGCTCGTCGCCGACCTGCTCGACGTCGCGCTCGACGCGGATGAAACGGCGCGCAAGAACCGCGAGCGGGCCGCGCAGCAAGGCGAGGACGTGTTCGTGAAGAACCTCGAGAGCGTGCAGGGCGACGAGCGCGCCACGATGCTCTTCTCCATCGGCTACGGTCCGGACGCCTCCGGTCGCATCCACCACAACTTCGGGCCGCTGGGCACATCCGGCGGCGAGCGGCGCCTCAACGTCGCGATCACGCGCGCCAAGGAGAAGGTCGTCGTGTTCTCCTCGATGCGCGCCTCGCAACTCGATCCCGCGCGATGTCGAGCGCGCGGCGTGCAGGACCTGCGGAGCTATCTCGAGTATGCCGAGCTAGGCGTCGTGCCGTCGACATCGAGCGAGGGCGGGGCGCCGCGCGAAGTCGCCGTTTCCGCGCTCGAACGCGAGCTCGCCGACGCGTTGCGTGCGCGTGGCTGGCAGGTCGACACGCACGTCGGTCGCTCGCGCGACTACCGCATCTCGCTCGCGGTGGCCGACGCGCGCGCACCGGAGCGTTGGCTGCTGGGAGTCGAGCTCGACGGCGCACACTGGGCGCTCGCTCCGACGACTCTCGATCGCGAAGCCGTGCGCGGCTCCGTGCTCGCGGCCTTGGGCTGGACGATCTTGCCCGTGTCGACGCTCGACTGCTGGCGCGACCTGCCGCGCGTCGTCGAGACGATCGACGCCGCCGCGCGCAAGGCGCGAGACGTCAGAAAGTGACGAACAGGTTGAGCGACAGCGCGTGGTTCATGCGGTCGTCCCCGGGCCGCGAAATCCACTGATTCAGGTAGCCGCCCTCGAATGCGATCGTGCGCGCCTCGTCGAGGAACCAGCCGAGGCCGACGAACGCCCGGTTCTGACGCAAACCGGTGTGCTGTCCGAAGTCGGTGTCGTTGAGATCGAAGAAAACCTCGTCGAACAGGCTCAGGTAGCGACGCCCATCGGCGCTGGCTGCTTGCGTGAACTTGGCGAACTGCCGGAAGCGCCAGCCCGAATCGCTCGCATCCTCGACGAAGCGCTGCTCGAGACGCGAGCGCAACTGCAGTCGGTAGTCCCCTTCGACGGCCACGTTCCAGGTGAGCTGCTGCCAGAGTCGATTCTCGGTGCGATCCGCCGCGCCAGCGGGATACGCGGTGATCAGCGCATGGCCGACGAACACCGTCACGCGATCGCTCACGGCGTAGCCGAGCCCCGGGCGCACGATGCTGGCGTCCAGCTCCTCGCCCTCGTCGCGCCAGCGGCCTTGGACATCGAGCCACCAGCGGAAGTTCTTCCACTCGGGGTGGACGGACTCGAAGCTGCCTTGACCGAGCCACATCGCCCACACAGCGCCGTCGTGGCGGACCTGTGCGGCGGCGGGAGCGACGCACGCGAGCAGTGCGGCGACGGCGAGCGGAAGTCGAAGCGTCATGCCTCACATGGTGCACGCTCCCTGAGCGTGGATCCAGCGCGCCGATGCTCGAAGCGCTCTCGGCTGCGGGCCGCGCGGCGCATCGTCTAGACTTGGCTCGCCATGCGGCTCTTCGTAGCCCTAGCGGTCTGCGTGATCTCGTTCGCGTGCTCTCGGGCGGGAGATGGGGCCTCGTCTCCGGAGCGCTCGACCGTCGGTGCGCGGTTCGTGCTCGCGCCGCGCGCGCCCGCGACCCCACAGCCGGCGGAGCGTGCTCTGTCCGCCGCGTGGACCGCGCTGACGGAGGACGATCCGGTGCGCGAGCTGCCCGTGCAGTTCGCGCTGGAGAGCCGCCCGACGCGCCTGCTGCAGCCCGGGTGGACGATGAGCGCCGTCGCCCGCTCGCCCGGCACCGGCGGCAAGCTCGCGCTCGAGTACGGAGTGCTCGAGAAGCGCGACGGTGCCGCGACCGCGGCGCTGGAGCTGCGTGCGCGCCTCGAGGGCGGTCGCGAAGTGCAGCAGCGCATCGAGCTCGACTTCGCGCCGCGCTGGCACTCGCTGCTCGTGGATCTCGGCGCCGCCAACGGCGAGGCGGTGGAGCTCACGCTCTCGATCGCGGAGCCACTGCAGGGCTATGTGCTCGTGGGGCTGCCAGCTCCGCGCATGCACGTGCCACAGGCCGCACCTCGCACCGTGCTGCTGATCACCTCCGACACGCATCGCGGCGACCACGTCGAGGGCTTGCCGCGCGCGGTGGCCATCGAAACGCCGGCGCTGCGCGAGATCGGCGCGCGCGGAGTGACCTTCACGGACTGTTGGTCGACCATCAACATCACCGTGCCTTCGCACGTCGCGATCCTCGCGGGCCTTCATCCGCGCGACAGCGGCATCACGGACAACCAGACCATGTTCGCCAGCGAGCCGGTCGTCTTGGCCGAGCTGTTCCGCGACGCGGGCTGGCACACGTTTGCGACGACGAGCCTGAACCTGCTGACGCCCGGACACTCCGGCCTCGGACAGGGCTTCGAGCGCATGATCGCGCCGCAGGCCACGCGAGCATCGAACAAGACCGTCGACGCGGCGCTGCGCCTGCTCGACGAGGCCCGCGACCGCTCCGTGTTCGCGTGGGTGCACGTGTTCGACGCGCACGGGCCGTACGAGCCTCCGCCGCCCTATGACACGCGCTTCTATCCCGCGGGTCGCGATCCGCGCTCGCCGGCGATCGAGCCGGAGCCCGGCATGCGCGTGCCGCCGAACTTGCCCGGCGTGCGCGATGCGGAGTACATCCGCGCGCTGTACCGCGGCGAGATCGCGAATCAGGAGCAGCAGTTGCTGCGATTGTTGGAACATCCGCGCGTGAAGCAGGGCATCGTCGCGCTGACCGGCGACCATGGCGAGGTGCTCGGCCGTCACGGGATCTGGTGGGCGCACAAGGACGTTTACCCCGACACGCTGCATGTGCCGCTCGCACTCGCTTGGCCGGGCGCGCCGGCCGGAACGCGCTTCGACGGCCCCGTGCAGAACTCCGACCTCGGACGGACGCTGCTCGATCTCGCCGGGCTGGAGCGCGCGCAGTTTCCCGGCCGCAATCTGGCGCGGCTCGAGCGCGTGGAGACACCGCGTTTCGCGCTCTCGGGTGCTCGCACGGCGGCTTCGGTCACGGCTGACGGCTGGCATTTCGTGCTCCAACTCGCGCTGAGCGACGAGCCCGAGCAGAAGACGCACCGCGAACTGCACCAGTTCGAGCTGTTTCGTCTCCGTGACGATCAAGACTGCGATGTCGACCTCGCGCTCCTAGAGCCGCTGAAAGCGAGTGAGCTGCACTCGCAACTCGCGCAGTGGCTGGCGGGCTGGAAGGGCGAGCGCTTCGCGGCATTCAAGCGCACCGACGCCGCCACGGTCGCGAACCTCGCGCAGCTCGGCTATGCGTCGAACACCGAAGCGGTCGATGCGAGCGCGGCACTCTTCGATTCCAAGTGCGGCTGCCTCTGGTGCCAGCGAGTGCGCTGAGCGATGAAGACCACTCGCAAGGAGCTGCTCGCGCTGCTAGCGATCGTGGCGTTCGCGTTCGTCTTGCGCGTGCGCGGACTGCACCACCAACTGCCCCACTGGACCTATCTCGATGGGTACGTCGAGCTCGTGCAGGCCCAGCACCTGCGCGCGCCCGAGTCGGTGAAGCGGCCCGACATGAACCTCGGCTACTACCCGTACCTGACGTCGTCGGTCGCCGCGGCCCTGCCGGACGTCGATGCGAGCGGCGCAGGAAGCAGCGCGCTCGAAGCTGCCCTCGCCGCGGCTCGCGAGCCGTGGGTGCGCATCCGACTGGCGGCGACTCTGCTGTCCTTGGGCGCCGTCGTCGGCGCATGGGCGCTGGCGCGACGATTCGTGTCCGCGCCCTTCGCACTGCTCGCGGCCGCGCTGGTCGCCACCAGCCTCGTGCACGTCACCTATTCGTCGGAGCAACGGCCCCACGGTCCGGCATCGGGCATGGTGGCACTCGCCCTTTGGGCGCTCGTCGTATGGCGTGAGAAGAGCAGCGCGCGCAGCGGGATCGTGGCCGCCCTCGCCGTCACGCTCGCCATCGCGACCTTGCAGAGCAGCCTCGCACTCCTCGTTCCCGTCGCCATCGCTGGCTGGCTGCGCGAGCGCCGCGGGAGCGCACTTCGCGAGCTGACGCTCGGAGTCGCGTCGTTCGCCATCCTCGCGATCGGCATTCGCCTCGCGTACCCGTTCCACTTCGACGACCGCGCCGGAACAGCGGGCGAGTACGACACCGGGGCCGAGACGATGTGGATGGGCGGTCATGCGCTCTACACCGAGCGCTTTCACGCCCGCGGCTTGCGCGTGATGCTCAACACGCTGCTCGGTTTCGACCCGTGGCTGCTCGCGCTTTCAGCTCTCGGCGCGCTCATGGTGGTCATCGCGCCCGCGCGTCGGAGGGTCGATCGAGACGTCGAGATGCGCTCCGCCGCGTGGATCTGCCTCGGCTATGCCGCGCCATTCGTGCTCGTGTTCGGCGTGTACGACATGACTTACGACCGCTTCGTGCTGCCGCTCGTCCCGTTGCTCGCGATCCTCGCCGTGTGGGCTGCCCAGCGCGCATGGAACGTTCTCGGAGAGCGTTGGCGCGGTTCCGCGAGTGGCGCGTCGCTCGCGCTCTTCGTGCTGGCTCCCCCACTGGCGGCCGCGTGGCATCTGGGAACGCTGCGCGAGCGCGAGGACACCTTCGAGAGCGCGGCGCGCTGGCTGGAGCAGAATGCCAAGCCCGGCGAAGATCGCATTCTCTTGCTGCAGAACATCGACCTTCCGCTCGCCTACTCGCGCGAGTCGCTCGAGCAGTTGAACGACTCCCAGACGCTTTTCTGGACGGCCTTCCAACGCACGCTGCCCGCCGGCCTGCGGCCCAGCGAGGCCTTCCACGTCGCTCGGCCTCCGCGCAGGAGCGACGAGCAAGAGGCCGATGCCGAGTATCTGACGCCGCGCAAGTTGCGCGCGAGTGGATTTCGCTATGTCGTCTCGATGCCCCCGCGGCGCGGCGGCGTGAACGACGAGGCGCTCGTCGAGTCGCTCAAGGCGCTGCGCAAGGCACTGCCGAGGGTCGCGACCTTCGCGCCGGGGATCGACGAAGAGAAGCGCACGCGCGCTCCCGACTTCGGCTTCGGCGTCACCGAGAGTTCGACGCTTTGGAACCTCGTCTCCATCCGCGCCTTCGGACCGCGCATCGAGATCTTCGAGCTCTGAGCGCGTCCCGCGGCGAGGGACACGGCTGCTAGACTCGAGCGCGCCGCGATGATGTCGATCCGCAACCAGCTGCTCGCGCTCCTGTGCATCCTCGTGGCCGCGTTCGCGTTGCGCGTGCGCGGGCTGAACCATCAAGTTCCGCAGTGGACCTATTGGGACGGTTATGTGCTCAAGAGCCAGACCGAGTATCTCCGAGGCGAGCTCGTTCCCGACGGACCCGATCGCACGCTGGGCTACTACCCCTACCTGACGGCGAGCGTCGCGGCACAGCTGCCGGCGATCCAACTCGAGCGCGACGGCGACGCTCTCGCGCTGCTCGCTCGTGCGCGCGCTCCGTGGATGCGGCCGCGGCTCGCTTCGCTGCTGCTGTCGCTGTTCGCGATGGTCGGCGCATGGGGCATCGCGCGGCGCTTCACTCGTCCGGGCTTCGCGCTGCTCGCTGCGGGGCTCACGGCGACGAGCCTGCTGCACATCACGTACTCCACGGCGCAACGACCGCACGGAGCCGCTTCGGGCATGGCCGCGCTCGGAGTCTGGGCAGCGCTGTACCTGCGCAATTCCGGCGGCTGGCGTGGCACGGTGGTCGCGGCCGCTGGCGCTGCGCTGGCGATCTCGGCGCTCCAGAGCGGATTCGCCGTGCTCGTCTCGTGCGCGTTGGCGTGGTGGCTGCGCAAGGAACGCGGGCCAGCGGGCCGCGAGTTGCTCGCGCTGCTCGTCGCCGCCGCGATCGTGCTCGTCGCGCTGCGCCTCGCGTACCCCTTCCACTTCGACGATCGAGCGGGCGGTGGCACCGCGCTGGAGAGCGACGGACGCACGCTGACCCTCGCGGGCCACACCGTGCATCTCTCGAAACTCACCGGCCGCGGCTTCTGGATCCTCGGCGGCTCGTTCCTGTTGTTCGATCCGGTGCTCACCCTGCTCGCCTTGGTGGCGGTGCTCGTCGGAGCGGCTGGCGCGTTCCGAGCGCGGAGCGACGCCGAGCGCAGGCAGCGCTGCGATGTGTGGGTCGTGCTCGGGTACGCGCTTGCCTATCTCGCCGTCTTCGGCACCTACGACCTGACGTTCGAGCGCTTCGGCCTGCCGCTGGTTCCGCTGCTCGCCGTGGCCGCCGCCTGCGTTTGCCAACGCATCGTCGACTTGGCGCCCACGCTGCTCTCGAGCACGGCCGCGCGAGCGACCGGCGCGGCGCTCGTGCTCGCACTTCCCGCCGCGGCCGCGTGGAAGCTCGGCAGCCTGCGCTCGGAGCCAGACACCTTCGAGCTCGCTGCTCGCTGGCTCGAGGACCGCGCCCTCGACAAGAACGAGAAGGTGCTGCTGCTGCAGAACTTCGACTTGCCGGTCCCCTACTCGTCGACATCGCTCAGAGCATTGCCGGACACGTCGAGCCTGTACTGGACGCGCGTGCAGAAAAGCGCGCTCGATGCGAATGAAGAGCATCCGGGCCTGTACATCGTCCGCCAGCGTCAACCCGTCGTGGACGCCGAGGGCGAGGAACTCGAGCCCGCGGAGCGCGTCACACCGGAGTGGCTCGAACGCGAGGGCGTGCGCTTCGTCGTCGCTCTGCAGGCCAGCCGCGGCCTGCGCGACCGTGCCTCGCTCGACCTCGTGCGCGCGCTGCGAAAGCAAGGCAAGCGCGCCCTGCTGCTCAGTCCATTCGGGGAGGCTCCGCAACGCGAGAAGGGCGAGCGCGAGCTCGACCTCGGCTTCGGCGTCACGGAGATGGGCACGGCCCTGCAAGTCCTGCGCACGCAGACCTACGGACCGCAACTCGAGATCTTCGAGCTCTAGGCGCGATGGAACTCTCGGGACTTCCGCCGCTCACGGGCGACCGCTGCGCGCCGCGCTGCGGGCGCTGCGCGCTGCCTCCGGCGTGGTGCCTGTGCGCGGATGTCGTGGCGCGTATGGTCGGAACACGTGTCGTCGTGCTGCTGCACCGCCGCGAGGTCCACAAGCCGACGAACACCGCGCGCATGGTTCCGATCGCGCTGCGCAATGCCGAGGTGCGAGTCGTCGGCCTGCCCGCCGACCGCGCCCGCCTCGACAACCTCTCTCCGGCTCCGGCGCGAGCACTGCTGCTCTTCCCTTCGGCGCACTCGGTGGAGCTCTCGCGCGAGTCCGCGCGCGAGCTCTCGTTCGGCTCCCCCATCACGCTGGTCGTGCCCGACGGAAACTGGCGTCAGGCCAACAAGATCGCGCTGCACGAGGAAGCGCTCGAGAATCTGCCGCACGTGCGCCTTCCGTCTGGACCCGCGTCGGCGCTGCGCCTGCGCGCGAACCCCGATCCCGCGCGCATCTCGACCTTCGAGGCGATCGCGCGCGCCTTGGGAATCTTGGAGGGCGAGGCGGTGCAGCGCGAGCTCGAGCACGCGCTCGCGCTGAAGGTCGAGCGCACGCGCTGGACGCGCAAGCCGCCGAGCCGCGAGGAGATCGAGTGCTCGCCCTACCGGCCGCGCGGTCGCGCGACTTGAACAGGCCCGCTACTCGAACAGGCCCGCTACTCGAACAGGCCCGCTACTCGAACAGGCCCGCTACTCGAACAGGCCCGCGTCCCGGTACTCGAAGTACACGCTCGTGAAGCGGCGCAGCTGCGGGCGATGCTGGGCGCCGAAGCTGAGCAGGAGCACGTGCTCGACCACCGAGCGGGCCGCCTTGGCCGGATCCACGTCGTTCGTCGCGCGACCAGCGCCATTGCGCACTTCCATGTAGACGCTCGCGCCGCCACCCGCCTTGGCGATCTGCTCGAATTCGGCCTTGCAAGCCTGACTCGTGGCGATCGTCGACGTGATGAAGGGCTTGAGGGGCTCGCGCCTGCCGGACAGCGGCTTGCCACCGCGCGCGAACGGCTTGTCGTGCGCGTCCTTCACGAGTTGGAGCAGCGCGCCCATGGACGGGGGATGCGGAGGCGCGTCCCCGATCAAGAGGATCAGGCGATTGGCATCCCTGTTCCAGTCCATCTCCTTCCCGAGCGCGGCCTCGAGTCCCTTGTCGACGCTCTCCGGAACGTCCCCGCCGCCGTTGGCGACGAGCTTGGCGAGGCTCTCGCGCACGACATCCTGCTTCTTCGTCAGCGGCGTGAGGAGCCGCGCGCCGTCGGAGAAGTCCGAGACGTCCTTGTAGTGGACCACGCCCAGGCGCAGCTTGGGTGCAACTCCGGAGAGCAGACTGACCACGTCGTAGATGGCGTCGCGCGCAGTGTCGATCGCCGCCTGCATGCTGCCGGTGGAGTCGATCACGATCGCGACGTCGAGCCCCGCATCGCGCAAATCGAAGGCGCGTTCGACGAACGTGCCCGCGGTGCTGCGGCCGTCGGATGCCTCCGCACTAGGCGACTGCCAAGCCGCGATCGAATAGCGCTCGCGTCGTTCCTGCCAAAAGCGCTTCCAGCTCTTGCGCTCGAGCCCGGGACCATCGGCGAAGAGGCGCGTGAGAACCTCGGCCGTGCGCGAGGCGAAGAGCTCGTTCTTCTCCTTGGAGACGACCTCGATGAGCGCGTCGACCAGCTCCGGGGTCGCCACGAGAGCGAGCTTCGCGTCTTCCATCCCGCGCAGCACTTCGGTCGCGTAGGGCCGCAGCCGCTCATCCTCCGCGCGCAGCGCAGAGGCGAGCGACACCGCGCCCGCAGGGTGAAAATCGTTGCCGAGCGAGAGGAGCACGATCGCCTGCAACGCCCAGTGTTCGGCACTCGCGTAGCTGCGCACGACGGCCTCCGTCAGCGCGAGGTCGAGCGGCTTGAGCGGCTCGACTTTCTCCTCGACCTTCTCCCCGGGCTTCGCGGGCGGCTGCGGGGGATCGGTCGGCGGCTTGAGCTGCGCGAACGCAGGGGCGGCGAGCAAGGCTGCGAGCGCGAGGACGGGGAGCGTGCGGCGGGGTTGCATCGGGCTTGCATAGGTCTACCCCGTGCCCGCGCGGACGTCACGGGGCCCGTCGCTTCCCTGCCGTGGTGGCCCCGCGCGCCTCGGGCGGTCACAATGCGCCGCATGCCCAAGCCCGAGCAGCAAAGCCTCTATTCCGACCTGCCCGCGGCGCCTGCCAAGGCCCTGCGGGTCGCCTTCGACATCGAAACGGCCAACTTGATCGAGCTCGCGCCCGGTCGCGACCTCGACTCGGCGGGGCCGCTCGACATTTCCTGCGCCGCGGCCGTCACGGACTCGGGCGCGCTGCGTCACTGGTACATGCGGGACGAGCACGGCGCACCGCACGGCACGCTCGACGCCTCGACCGCGCGCGAGCTGCTCGCGTGGCTGCGCGAGCAACAGCTCTCCGGCGCCAAGGTCTGCGCGTGGAACGGACTGTCGTTCGACCTGCGCTGGATCGCGCACGCCGCGCGCGATCGCAAGCTCGCGGCCGAAGTCGCGCTCGACCTCTACGACCCGATGTTCCAGTTCATGTGCCAGCGCGGCTTTCGGATCGGTCTCGCGGCCGTAGGCGAAGCGCTCGGCATCGGCGAGAAGAAGCTGATGAGCGGTGCCGACGCGCCGCGCGAGTGGGCGCACGGCGACCGCCGCAAGGTGCTCGACTACGTCGCGGGTGACTGTCGCATCACCGACGCGATCGTCGCGCGCATCGAGCAGCTGCGCGAAGTGCGCTGGAAGACCAAGAAGGGCACGACTTCGCGCGAGTCGTTCCCGCGCTTGCTCAAGGTGCGCGAGTGCCTCGCCCTGCCGCTGCCGGACACGTCGTGGATGAGCGAGTCGATTCCGCGCACCAAGTTCCACGCTTGGCTCGAGCTGCAGGCGTGAGCTCCACGGCGCACCGCGAGCGCTTCTTCGCCACGTGCGCGCCGGGCCTCGAGCCCCTGCTGCATGCGGAAGTGCGTGAGCTCGGACTCTCGAAGGTCGAGCGACAGGTCGGCGGCGTGTACTTCGAGGGCACGCTCTACGACGCGCTGCGCGCGAACCTGTGGTTGCGCACGGCCATTCGCGTTCTGATGCGCGTGGCGCGCTTCGAAGCGCGCGATGCGGACATGCTCTACGCCGGCGCTCGCGGCGTGGAGTGGGAGCGCTTCGTGCGGCCCGACGGCACGCTGATCGTCGACGCGCACACCGCCCTTTCCGAGCTCGACCACTCGCTGTTCATCGAGCAGCGCGTCAAGGATGCCATCTGCGATCACCTGCGCGACAAGCACGGCACGCGACCGACGGTCGCCAAGGAAGACGCCGAGCTCGGCGTCTACGCGCACGTGTTCCGCGATCGCTGCACGCTGCTCGTCGACACCTCCGGCGAGTCGCTGCACAAGCGCGGCTGGCGGACATTCCAAGGTCGCGCCCCGCTCGCGGAGACTTTCGCCGCGGCGCTCGTGCAAGTCGCGCGCTGGGACCAGCGCGCGCCGCTCCTCGACCCGTTCTGCGGCTCCGGCACCGTGCTGATCGAAGCCGGTCTGATCGCGCGCAACATGGCGCCCGGTCTGTTCCGCGAGCGTTTCGGCGTCGAGCGCTGGCCCGGCCACGACGCGCGCCTCGGAGCGAAGCTGCGCGCGGATGCGCGCGCCGCCGTGAAGACTTCGAAGGCGCGCCTGATCGGCCGCGACATCGACGCCAAGATGCTCGAAGGCGCGCGCGAAAACGCCGCCGCAGCAGGCCTCGAAGGCGCGCTCGAGCTCGAGCAGGGCAACGCGCTCGACTTCACGCCGCGCAAGGGCTGGGGCGCGTGGCTCGCGAGCAACCCGCCGTGGGGCGAGCGCATCGGCGACACGCGCGACGCCGCGCGGCTGTACCGCGACTTCGGCGTCTGGCTGCGCGAGCGCTGCGCCGGATTTCACGTCGCCCTGCTCGTCCCCACGGGCGCCATCGCGCACGAGCTCGGCCTCAAGGGCGCCGAGTCCACGCGCGTGCTCAACGGCGGCATCGAGTGCTCGATCCTGCGCGCCGAGATCGGCGATCCAAGCTAGGCAAGCGCGCGCCCCCAAGAGCGCGGGGGTTTGAAGTAGACTGGTGGGATGCGCGAGGTCTCCCTGCCTGTGCCCAGCAGTTTCTCGGCCGCCATCTTGCTGTGCTCGACGGCACTGCCGGTCCACGGCCAGGGGTCGTGGCCGTTGGAGCTCGGGGGTGTGCAAGGCACGACCGGCGGACTGGTGTGGACAGTGGACCACGCGCGCGTGGACGAGCTCGCGGACTTGGGACAGGTCGGGGCGATGTGGGTGCCGCTGCCCGATGGCAGCACGGTCGAACTCGCGCTCGAGCGCATGCGCATCGAACGCCACGGCTTCGCCTTTCATGTCGATGGCGCGCCGGCGCTCGGCCTGCTCGACGGACTGTCGCTCTCGCTCTGGAAAGGCGTCGTGCGCGGCGTGGCGGGGAGCGATGTTCACGTCGCGTTCTCGCATCTGGGCGCGCAGGGCTGGATCGACACGGGCGCGCAGCTCGTGCACCTGATCGCGCGGCCAGCTCCCGGCGGCGACTGGTGGAACAGCGATGTCCTGATGACGAGCGAAGCGAGTCTGACCGCGCTCACCGGAGGCTCCGCGAGCACGTCGGGATTCGGCGCCTGCTCGATGCTGCGCCCGCCGCGCGCGAGCGTGGCTCCGGTCCAGACGGGCAACGCTGCGCCCGCGTTCCTCGGCTCGGGCTCGTGCACGCTGCGCGAGTGCAAGCTCGCGATCGAGAGCGACGTCCAGTACTACCAGCGCTTCAACAACGTCGCCGCGCAGGCGAGCTACACGGCGACTCTCTGGGCGTTCATCTCCGATCGCTACGAGACGCAGGCCGCGACGATCCTCACCTTCCCGTACGTCGGCTTCTACACCAGCGGGAGCGATCCGTGGTCCACGCCCGACACGGGCGGAGACGCGGGCGCGATGCTCGGCGAGTTCCAAGCCGCGTGGATCGGACAGCTCCCCGCCGGAGCGCGCCTCGGGCACTTCATGAGCGGCGCGAATCTCGGTGGCGGCGTCGCGTGGCTGGGCGTGCTGTGCGACTCCACCTACAACTTCGCGGTGTCGGGCAATCTCAACGCCGCCGTGCCTTTCCCCGTGCAACTGCACCCCGCGAACTGGGACTTCATGGTGTGCGCGCACGAGCTCGGTCACAACTTCTCGGCGCCGCACACGCACGACTACTGCCCGCCCGTCGACGAGTGCTCGCCAGTTGGCTACTTCGGCGCCTGCCAGACGCAGCAGGTCTGCACGAATCAGGGCACGTTGATGAGCTACTGCCACCTGTGCAGCGGCGGGCTGGGCAATGTGAATCCGTCGTTCCATCCGCGCTCCGCGCAGGACATGAGCGCCGCGGCGCTGGCCTGCTTGCCCGAGTATCAGGCGATCAGCGCAACCCCGCCGAACGTCTTGGCTCCGTTCCAGCCGACTTCGCAGAGCGTCGCGATCTCCGGCACTCCGCTCGGTCAGGTGCGCGCGTTCTGGCGCGCGAGCCCCGGCATGCCATGGCAGCTCGTGAACTTCGCGGCGCAAGGCGGCGGCACATGGACCGGCTCGCTGCCGGGCTTTTCGTGCTCCGACACGCCGCAGTGGTACTACGAATTCGACGAGGCGAGCTGCGGGACGGTTCGCTTTCCCGCCAGCGCGCCCGCGACGCCGCTCGCTGCCGTCGTGGGAAGCCACGTGAACGCGTTCGCCGACTCCTTCGAGACGGATCAGGGCTGGATCCCGGTCAACGTCGGTGCGACGAGCGGGCTCTGGCAGCGCGGCGTGCCGGTGAACGACCCGAACTGGACCTACGCACCGCAGGCGGACGGCGACGGATCGGGCTCGTGTTGGCTGACGGGCAACGTGCTCGGCGCTAGCGACGTCGACGTGGGCTCGGTGCTGCTGCTCTCGCCACCGCTCGATCTGCGCGGCAACGACGTGTCGCTCGACTACTATTTCTTCCTGCGCCTGTCGATCGCCAACGGCATCGACATGCTCAAGCTCGAAGTGAGCCCCGCGGGCGGCTTGGGGCCGTGGGTGGAGATCGCGCGCCACACTTCGAGCGCCGCGGCGTGGCGCACGCACTCGATCCCGGTCGCGTCGATCGCCGCGCTCGGCGTCCCGATCAGCGCCAACATGCGCGTGCGCTTCACCGCCAACGACAGCGGCGCGCCATCGACGGTCGAGGCCGGACTCGACGGCTTCCGCGTCGGCCACGTCGAATGCAACGGCCCGCTCGGCCTCTCCTATTGCATCTCGATCGGCAACTCGAGCGGCGCGCCAGCGCGCATCTTCGGAGACGGCTCGACCAGCATCGCAGCGAACGACCTCGTGCTCACCGCCGCTCCCGTGCCCAGCTCGACCTACGGCCTCTTCCTCTATGGAAGCTCACCGTCGTTCTCGAACTTCGGCAGCGGCGTCAAGTGCGTCGGCAATCCGACGCGTCGGCTGCCGGTGGTGTCCGGCAACGGATCGAGCCTGCGCCACGTCGTGGACTCGAGCGCCGGGTCGGCGTCCGGCGTCCTCGTGCCCGGCACGACGTGGTACTTCCAAGCCTGGTTCCGCGACAACGGCTTCGGAAACGCCGCCACGATGCTCTCGGACGGCCTGCGGCTGACCTTCGTGCCCTGATTTCCCCCCTGGGCACCCCCGCCGAGTGCCCGCGCGAGCCATAATCGAAGGGGGGCGGCCGGTTTGGGAACCCGTGCACGGCGGCGGCCGTCCCACAGACCTCGACACCCAACTTCCATCCGCGACCCACTCCTCCCATGACCCCGTCCCACCCCTTCACGCTTGCCGGCCTGCTCTTCGCGACCCCGGCCCTCGCCCAGCAGACTTTCCCGCTCGATCTCGCGGGCAACGACGCGGCCTCCGGCGGCCTGCGCTACACGCTCGCTCACGAGCGCATCGACGACCTCGTCGGCCCGGCCACGGCCGTGCTCTCGGGCGTGCTGCTGCCCGACGGCCGCATGGTGGACCTCGACCTGCGCCGCATCGAACACGAGCGCATGGGCTTCCGCTTCCACGTGAACGGCGCACCGCGCGCGGACCTGCTCGACGGCCTCGACCTCACGATCTGGAAGGGCTCGATCGCGGGCCTGCCGGGGAGCGACGCGATGTTGTCCTTCTCGCACGTCGGCGCGCAGGGCTGGATCCAGACGGGCAGCGGCCTCGTGCACCTCATCACGCGTCCCGCTGCGAGCGGCGACTGGCAGTCGGGCGACGTGCTGCTCGTCGAGGAGAGCGAACTCAACGCGCGCGGCATGGCGCTCGCGAACGACTGTGCCGTGCTCCCGACGCCCGGCTCGTCCGTCACTCCCGTCCCGCAGCCTTCGACTCCGGGCGTCTCGCAGCTCCTCGGCGGCGGCTGCGCGCTGCGCGAGTGCAAGGTCTCGATCGAGAGCGACTACCAGTACTACACGCGCTTCAACAACACGAGCGCGCAGGCCGCGTACACCACGACGCTCTGGTCCTTCATCTCGGATCGCTACGAGACGCAGGCTTCGACGATCCTGACGTTCCCCTACGTCGGCTTCTACTCGACCGCGAGCGACCCGTGGACGACGCCGGACGCGCCCGGCACATCGAGCGCGATGTTGAACGAGTTCCGCAGCGCGTGGGTCGGCAACATTCCCAACGGCGGTCGCGTCGGACACTTCATGAGCGGTGCGGCGCTCGGCGGCGGCGTCGCGTGGCTCAACGTGCTGTGCAACAACAACTACAACTTCGCCGTCTCCGGCAACTTGAACGGCACGATCAGCTTCCCGATCCAGCAGCAGCCCAATAACTGGGACTTCATCGTCTGCGCGCACGAGCTCGGCCACAACTTCAACGCGCTCCACACGCACAGCTACTGCCCGCCGCTCGACCAGTGCCCGCCGTCGCAGTACTTCGGCTCGTGCCAGACCGCGCAGGTTTGCTCGAACCAAGGCACGGTGATGAGCTACTGCCACCTGTGCTCCGGCGGCACCGCCAATATCACGACGTACTTCCATCCGGGCTCGGCCGCGGACATGACCAACGCCGCGAACGCCTGCTTGCCGATCTATGCGGGCATCTCGGGCACCGAGCTCGCGCTCGTCGCGCCGCTGCAGGCGACGCCGGTGACGGCCACGATCGCGGGCGTCCCGGTCGGTGATGTGCGCCTGCGCTGGCGCGCCAGCCCCGCGATGCCGTGGGCGACGGTGAACCTCGCGAGCAACGGCAACGGCACGCACTCGGCCTCGCTGCCGGCGTTCCTGTGCACGGAAACGCCGCAGTGGTACTACGAGTTCGATGAGCAGAGCTGCGGACAGATGAGCTACCCCGCGGGTGCTCCGGCGACGCCGCTCTCGGCGCAGGTCGGCTCGCTCGCCACGACCTTCAACGACAACTTCCAGTCCGATCTCGGCTGGACCACCGCCATCGTCGGCGCCACGGCAGGCCAGTGGCAGCGCGGCGTGCCCGTCAACGATCCGAGCTGGGCCTACGACCCCGCAACCGACGGCGATGGTTCGGGCTCGTGCTGGCTCACGCAGAACGCGAACGGCAACACCGACGTCGACGGCGGCTCGGTGCAGCTCTTCTCGCCCGCGCTCGACCTCTCGATTCCCAACGCGCGCATCGACTACTTCTACTACCTGCGGCTCACGGTGGCCGACGGCGTCGACGCACTCACCTTCGACATCAGCTCGAGCGGCCTCGCCGGTCCGTGGACGCAGATCGCGCGCCACACCACCGACAGCAACGCGTGGCGCTCGGGCTCGATCACTGGAGCCTCGATCGCGGCGCTCGGCGTTCCGCTCGGCGCGAGCATGCGCATCCGCGTGACCGCGAACGACAGCGGCACGGCCTCGATCGTCGAAGCGGGCCTCGACGGCTTCCGCATCTCCGGCCAGAGCTGCACGAGCGGCATCGGCTTCGCCTACTGCACCTCGAGCGCCAACTCGAGCGGCGGCGCGGCGCTGATCTCGGCCACCGGAAGCGCGAGCATCGCCGCGAACAACCTCGTGCTCTCGGCCACGCCCGTTCCGACCGGTTCCGCCGGCCTGTTCCTGTTTGGCTCGAGCGCGTCGCAGACGCCGTTCGGCAACGGCACCAAGTGCGTCGCGAGCCCCGTGCGACGCCTCGGCATTTCCAACGCCGTCGGCACCACGCTGAGCAACGCGGTGAACAACGCGCAGGCGCCCGCCGCGGGCGCGCTCGTCTCCGGCAGCACGTGGTTCTTCCAAGCCTGGTTCCGCGACACCGCCGCCGGCGGCTCGAATACGAACCTCTCCAACGGCCTGCGCGTGACCTTCGTTCCGTAGCAGACGCCCGCCGCACGCGAGCATCGAGCGCGGGGCGCGTCCGGATCCGTCCGGGCGCGCCCCGCACGCTTGCGACGTGCCCACTCCACCCGCTCGGACGCACCCCCGCGCCCTTGCTAACCCAATGCCGCGCAGGGTCGGCTCGCTCGCCGAAGTGGCCTTCCTGACGTCAGAAAGGCCCTTCCGCACGGCTTTATTATACTTGTGCGTATAATACTGGACGATATAGTTCCGCCATGAACGTGCAGTCGACCGGCGGCGCCAGCGGGGCCACAGTGCCCCCCTTCCTCGGCCGCGAGCGCGAGCTCGCTTTCTTGAACGAGTTGGCGGACTCGGGCCGGCCGGAGATGTTCGTGCTCTACGGCCGCCGCCGCGTCGGCAAGACCGAGCTGCTCCAGCAGTTCTGCTCGGGGCGCAAGGCCGTGTACTTCCTCGCGGCACAGGTCCGCGACCGCGACAACCTGCGCGCGTTCCGTGCCGCCATCGCCAGCGAGCTCGGCGACACGCTCGCCAGCGACGTCGAGTTCCCCGACTGGGGTGCGGCGCTCGGTTTTCTCGCCGAGCGCGCGGCGGGCGAGCGCCTCGTCGTCGTGCTCGACGAGTTCCCCTACCTGTGCGAGGCGCACAAGAGCGTGCCGTCGCAACTCCAGCGCTTCTGGGACACGCGCGGCAAGCACAGCTCGCTGATGCTGGTCCTGTGCGGCAGCCAAGTCTCGTTCATGGAGAACGAGGTGCTCGCCGAGCGCTCGCCGCTCTTCGGTCGCCGCACCGCGCAGCGCCGCCTCGAGCCCCTGCGCCCACTCGAGACGCTGTCCTTCTTCCCCCACTGGAAGCTCGAGCAGCGCGTGCTCGGCTACTCGGTGCTCGGCGGCATGCCCGCCTACCTGCGCCGCTTCGACGCCTCGCGCCCGCTGCGCGAGAACCTCCTGCGCGACATCCTGCGGCCCGAGGGTTTCCTGTTCGACGAGGTGCAGTTCCTCCTGCGCTCCGAGCTCTCCAACCCCGCCACCTACAACTCGCTGCTCGCTGCGATCGCGCGCGGCGCGAGCAAGCTCAACGACATCGCGACCGATGTCGGCGTCGATTCGACGACCGCCAACAAGTACCTGCACACGCTGCGCGAACTGCGCCTCGTCGAGCGCGAGGTCCCGCTCACCGATCCCGACCCGCTGCGCTCGCGCCGCGGCAGCTACCGCATTGCCGACCGCTTCCTGCAATTCCACTACCGCCACCTGCAGCCGCACCTCTCGCTCATCCACGCCGGTCGCGGAGCGCGCGTGCTGGAGCAATTCATCGAGCCCGACCTCCCGCGCCTGCTCGACGAAGCCACGGTCGACTTCGTCCTCGACCACCTGCGCCACGAGGCCGCCGAGCTCGTCGGCGACGAGCTCCCCGAGATCGCCCGCCATCCCGGTCGCTACATCCGCGCCGCCGCGCGCACCGCCGCGGGCCGCCCGGTCGTCGCCATCGTGCTCCCCGACGGCAAGCTCTCCACCGCCACGCTCCAATCCGAACTCGCCACGATCGCGCAAGCTCTCGGCGCCGCGCCGCTCAAGCTCACCTACGGTCTCACCTCGCGCCCCGACCGCCCCCTCGAGGTCGAGCGCGTGCCCGACCACGAACTGGTGTAGGCGTCGTCGCCACCTCAGCGATCACTCGCGCGCGCCGCCGTGCGAGCGCATCGACGCCACATCGGCAGGTCCTTGATCGAGCGCTCGGGACGTCGATTCATGGCCGTGCGCAGCGGCTGGTGCAATACTGCGGGCGTGCCTTCCACGCTGCGTCGCCTAGCGCTTTCGCTGAGTGTTTTCGCGGGAGCGTTCGTCGCTGCGGAGCTCGGTCTGCGCTGGTTTGCGCCCGTCAGCTACCGCATGCCGCAAGGCGAGCGCGCGACCGAGCGCCGCGACTGGAAGAACCGCGTGCACCAGCCCGGCAGCGTTCCCGGCCTCGCCTATGAGCTGGCCGCCTCGCTCGACACGACGATCGAGGGCACGCACATCGTCACCAACTCGCTCGGCCTGCGTTGCGAGGAACCGCTCGAACGTGCGACGCCCGGCCTCGTGCGCATCGCTCTGCTCGGTGATTCGATGGCTTTCGGCTACGGCGTGCAGCAAGGCGAGGACTTCCCCGCGCGCATGGAGCAAGCGCTGCAAGCTGCGCTCGGCGCCGAGCACACGGTCGAGGTGCTCAATTTCGCCGTCAGCGGGTATTCGATCGCGGACGAGCTCGTCATGCTGCGCGAACGTGCGCTGCCGCTGCATCCCGACGTCGTCGTGCTCGCGTACTGCCTCAACGATCCCGAGCTCGACGCCGTGCAGCCGCTGCAGGCCTACTTCCGCGACGCGGAGTGGTGGCAGCACTCGCATCTGCTGCGACTCATCCGCTCGCGCGTCCACGGCCGCCGCATCATGCGGTACGGCGACGGCGACAAGTGGCGCGCGCTGCACCATGTCGACGGGCCGTACTGGCGCGAGGTCGAGCCTGTGTTCGACGAGTTCGCTCGAGCGTGCGGAGCCGGCCCGGTGCCGTTGGTCGCGATCGTGCTTCCGCTGCTGACTGGCGAGCCGTTCGACGTTCCCGTCGAGGCCTACCGCTACGAGCGCGAGCACGAGTTCGTGAGTCGCGAGCTTCGCAAGCGCGGCTTCGACACGCTCGATGCCGCTCCGCTGCTCGCAGCGTACCCGCCACACGCGACGATTCTGGCCCGCGACGACATCCACCTCACTCCCCTCGGCCACGAGCTCGTCGCCCACGCGCTCTGCGCCAAGCTGCTCGCGCACCTGCGCTGACGACACACCGGCCGCTGTCGGCGACACTCCGCCCGAACGCGGCCCGAGCTCTCCGCGCGCGCCGAAGCGAGGGCAGGGCGGCGAACCGCTCGGAGAGCGTGGATGGGTCGAGGGGAGGCGCAGGCGATGCCGTCACGCCCAAGCCGTTCGGCGAGCGAGCGACGCTATTGGCAGACGGTGAAGCGCACCGCGTCCGACAACCCCGTGGTCGAGGCGCTCTGCGGGTCGCGCATCCACCACTGCGCGAAGAACGTCTCGCCCGGGTCCATTCCAAACACGTCCATCTGCGCCGTCGAGAACGCGTACGAGTAGTTGCCCGTGCAACTGTTGCCGCTGGAGTTGCCGCCCGAATTGGTGTTCGCCGTGCGCTGCGATGGCGAGGCCACGCACCGCGTGCCACCTTGGAAAGGCGTCGCGCTCTGCGCCCTGCCGAAGAACAACAGGCCGAACTTCTGGTTGAGCACGTTGGTGCAGGTGACCGCGAACGTCCCGGCCGATTTCGAGGGCTGCGCTCCGTTCGTTCCAACCGAGGGAACGCAGCCGAGTGAGTTGGCCTTGCCCGTGCAGTAGGTGGAGACGCTGGCCGCGCTGCAAGCGCTCGGAACACTGTGCGGATCGGCCGGGTCGCTCCCGGCGTCGATCTCATCGCGATCGAGGAAGCCGTCGAGATCGCGATCGATGCCGATGCGCCGCTCCGTGCCGCGCGGGACGAGCGTGTAGACGAGCTCGCTACCCGGGGCCGACAGCGCCAGCAGCGCCGACGGCGAGAGCAACGGCTCCCACGCGCGATCGCTTCGGAAGCTGCCCTGTTCGAAGGTCCACCCGCGCCGCTCGCCACCGACGCGTCCCTTCACGACCAGACCCGCGAACGAATTTCCGGCGCCAGCGGTCGAAGCGATTCCGACGAACTGCGCGATGCGCGCGGTATCGTCGGCACCGCTACCGCCCGCGCTTGCGAAGGCCTGCTGGCCGACACCGGCATGCGTGTCGGTGCCGAACGAGAGCATGAACGCCTCCATGTCGCGCCGCCGCGCGATCGCCGTGGCACCCGTTCCCCAGACGAATCCGATCTGCAGCAAGTCCTGAAGCGTCTGGAACTCGCTGTCGGAGTTGAAGCCGAACCCGCGCAGCGCCGTCGTCGAGAGGAGATTCGCGCCGGTCTTGCGATAGACCTCGCGCAGGTGCGGAATCTTGCGATTCTGCTGCACGGGCCCGAGCGGAATCCCGATTTCGTTGCTCGTGCCCGTCGACCCCAGATGGCAGTCGATGCAGCGCGTGTTGCCGCCGGGCGCATTCGGAAGGACGGCCAGAGTGTCGAAGAGAACCTGCCCGTTCTGCGGATTTCCGGTCCCGCCGGGACCCGTGACGACCCCACCATTGATCGGCAGGCTCGTGCGCAGCGTGTTGTCGATGTTGCGGTTGGGTTGCGGGCCGAACCTGACCGAGCGGAGATACTCCTTCAGCGCGGCCATCTCGCTCGCCGAGAGCTCGCTCGCGCGGCCTTGGAGGTGCGTGTAGGCAACGTTGAAGTCCTCGATGCCCTGCTTCTCGCCGCGCCAGTGGAGCGGCTCCTGCCCGATGATGCCTTGCAGCGTCTGCGTGACCATCGGTCCCTTCATCGGATGCCAATCGATGCATGCGTTGACCTCGACGCACGTGCCCGTGAACGAGATCATCGAGCCCGCCGGGTCGCCGAGATCCCACGCGATCCGATCGCTGCGCGCGTCGACGTGGCACGACGCGCACGAGATGTGGCCGAGCCCGCTCGTCGCATGCGTGTCGTAGAGGAACGGACGGCCCGCACGCACGAGCGCGGGCGTCGGATCGTGGAACGCGACGCGCGCGACCTCGGAGTTCGAGGCCGTGGAAAAGGCGCTCACGGTCGCCTCGAAGCGATTGAGGACGTAGAGGCGCGATCCATCGCTCGACACGACGAGACCGGTCGGGCCCTCGCCCGCGGAGAAGTGCGCGAGGCGCGCGCCGTCGGCCGAGAGCGCGGCGATCGTGTTCGATCCCAGACCGGCGACGTAGTAGCGAGAGCCATCCGGCATCCACGCGACGCCGCGAGGGTCACCGATCGACTGCGAGCGCGTGACGGGATCGGTGGACGGCGACGTGTACGAAAGGTGCGGATTGAGATCGACGACGAGCGGCGATCCGGCGCCGAGGGCACCGACGCGCGCGCTCAGGCAGCGCACGAAAACGCCGTTGTGGTTCGCCTCGAAGCGGACCTCGTTGCGCGCTTCGGTTCCGATCGCGACCACGCGCCCGTCGGGCGCGACGCCGACGCCCGCGAGCGTAGTCATCAGACCCTTCACATAGCTCGTCGCTCCGGTGTTCGCGTTCACGATCGCAAGGTCATTGTCGAGCACGTCCCAAGTGACGAGCGACGTCCAGTTGCGGTTGTTGCCGTCGCGCCACTCGCCCGCGGCGTTCTTGCGCACGATGTGCGCGACGCGCGGCGGCGTCGGTTGTCCTGGCGTCCGCGGCGGACTGAATTGCGCGCCGCTGTTCGGCGGCGGATTCTGGCCGCCGTACGGCCCCGACACGTTGTTCACCGTGGTACGAGGCACGATCACCGAGCGATTGCCCGACTCGAAGACCGCGACGTAGACGGTGGATCCATCGGGGCTCGTCGCCAGCGCGCGCGGCTGAGGTCCGGCGATGTCGATCGTGGTGACGGCAGGCACGGCGACCGTCGGATCGAATCGCGCGAGCTGTCTCGGCTGAGCGAGGCTGACACACGCGCGCACCGGACTTCCTGCGAAGACGATGTCGGCCGGTTCGTCGCCGACACGCACGACGCGCGTCGTGCGCATCGACGCGGGATCGACGAGCGAAACCGAGTCGCTCAGCTGATTCACGACCCAGACTTCGTCGTTGCCGCGGAAGCGGACCGAGACGGGTTCGAGGCCCGTGAACACCGAGCCGCGCCGCACGGGCGTGCCGCCGACGATGTCGAACAGCTCGACGCAATTGTCAGCGGTGTTGACCGCCGCGAGGCGCTCACCTGACGGCGACACGTCGATCGGGTGCACCTGCGGCGATTCGAAATTGACGAAGGACGACGATCCCTGCGCCAGCGCGCGCGGCGCGAGAGCGACCGCGATCAGGGAGAGGCGGGCGAGCGCGCGTGTCGTGCATCGGGCCATCGACCACGCCGCGCGCGAGGCCCCGGTGCCGCTGGAGGACTTCTCGCGAGAGCGCGCGATGCGATCCGTGGTCCGCAAGCGAGGAAACTCCGCACACGGGGCCGCTGTCTTGCGGATCGCCGCGGAGCCGAGGGAGACAGGAGCGAAGTCGGATCGCGCGTTCATGGTGTTCTAGTTCTCCAGCGTAGACTGAGTTGCGGAGTCTGGGGCCGACTGACACGGACCAAGGGACCGTGGTGCCCTGCCCGCATTCGGGCGGTGCGCGCCAAGGGCCTTCGAACGATCGAAGCCGAGCGTCGAAGTCCGACCAGTCCCCGTTGCACGCACCGCTCGCGAGGATGGCGCCTGCGTCCACCAGAGCGAGTGCTGCACTTCTGGCGCGGCAGCCCCGTGGCGACGCAGAAGCGTGGGGCGCGCAGGGCAATGAGCGCGAGTTCGGTGGGTGTCGTCATGGCGTGACGGGGTCGGCGCGGCGCCGTACCCGTGCACCCACGATCACCCGGAGATCTTGCGCAGTTCTGAAGTGCGCGCGTCGAACCCACGCCCACCCCCCCCGTCCGCTGCCCTACAAGGTCGAAGTTGCGCTCGCGGGCCCGCGAAATCTGGGTTTCGCCGCCGCCGAGGCCTGCGCACAGGCGAAAGCCAACTTGCAGACGGTGGAGTGGTCCTGCGCAGCGGCCCTGCGAGCCACTCATGCCTCTGGATCGCACCGGACCCGCATCCGAGTGGCAGGCGCTCGCTTACGACGAGAATACGACGCCACCGTGAAGCAGAAGTGACCGCTCGCGTATGAGCCCACTACGACGGCTGTTCGGACAACTCACACCGCGTAACCGATCGCCGAGCCCGCTTCACCAAGGTCCCGCTCCAACCACGGAAACATCGCATGCCTCTCAGCGCCCCCCTCTCGCTGCACGACGTGACGACCTCTGGCAATGTCATCTTCGTCGACCCACTAGAATTGGACCGCTTCGGTTTCCCGATCCCGATCCGCGGCGTGCACCCGTTTCTCATCGTAGGCGAGAGCGCCGCTCGAGACGGCACGACACACGCGCATGTCGTGGCGCTCACCAGCAAGGGCTCGCGCACGCCCGGCCCCGCCATTCCGACCGACCTGCGCACCGGCACGCCGTCCTTCCTCTCGCAACCCTGCTTCGTATACGCCCGCTCCTACCACTGGCAACTCCCCGCCTGGGTCCTGCTCGAAGCGAGCATCCGCTGCACGCACAACCTCAACCGCGTGCTCCCGCTCGGCGTCACCCACGCCCTCCGCCTGATCGCCTGATCAAGTATCAGGGGATCGACGATGTCGAGACTCCGAACGCGCAGTCGGTCCGCGACGACGTCGATCCGATCTCGCCAGCGAATCGTGACCAACATCTGAGCCTCGACACTCGCTGCACGCCTCCATCAACGCTCGATGGCTCTGCACTCAACCACTCCGCTTCGACCACTCCACTTCGGCTGAGAAACCAGCACGAATCCCCCCAAGTCCGCGCATTTCCGCACTCCCACTTCGTTCCATGCAAAACTCAACACCCCGCTTGTTCTCTCTGTCTGACATCGATGAACTCGCGCTCAGCGGAGACAACCATGGATCTTGAACAGCGTTCGTCCGGCGCACGCTCGGTTGTCGCGCTGCTGGCGACTCGCGGTCGATTCGACCTCCTTGCGCAGCGCGCCATCCCGTCGATCCTCGCACAGACCCAGCTGCCGAACCGCATCTTGATCGTCGTCGATCATGATCGGTCTGAGCTCCCGGACGAGGCACTTGGGAAGGCAGAAGCAGAGCTCCGCGCCCTGTGCCAAACGAAGAAGATCCCACTCAGCGTTCGGCGCAACCGGCGAACGGCTCGTCGCGCGTCGGGAGCATGGAACACGGGGCTCGACCAGCTGCATAGAGAGAACCTCCCGACTGACTTGTGGTTCGTGGCCATCCTCGACGACGACGACGCGTGGGAGCCCGACCACCTCTCTTGCTGCCTCGAATCAGCAATGGCCGGCGACCTCAACATGGTTGCAAGCGGCTTGATTCGACACGAAGCAGTGGACGCGTCTGGCCACCGTCAGTCGATTCCGGATCGCCTCGACGCCCGGGAGCTGTACGTTCGCGGCCAGCACATTCAGGGTTCGAACCTCTTCGTCCGCCTGGACATGTTGCTCTTCGCTGGCGGTTTCGACGAGCGGCTCCCCAGTTGCACCGACCGCGACCTGTGCATCCGGCTCGCTGCGCTCGAACAGCTGCGGTTCGGTCGTACCGATCGGCACACGGTGCATCACTACGCCGACACAAGAGTGGAACGCCTGTCCACGCCCGGCTCCGAAGCCAAGCTCGAAGGACTGAGCCGGTTCTTGTCGAAGCACGGATACTGCTTCGATGCCCAGACTCGACGCGAAGCGGAAGCGCGCGCGACCCAGTTGTTCGGTTGGTCACCAGTCGCTCGGACGCTTCCGGTCGTGGAGATCACGGATACCGTGCCGCCTGAGGATCGTATCGATCTCGTGATCGGGTTCATCACGGACGCGAAGCCGCCCAGCCATGCCGCTGGGCTCCTGGACGACCTGCTGGCCTTGAGGGCGCGTCCGGAGGTCCGGAGTCTTCGCGTCGTGATCGTCGAGAACGGCCCCAAGCCCAGCGATGATCGTCCGCTTCACGAGTTGGTCGCACGCTACGAACGCTGCGGCCTGCCGATCGAGCTCGTCACGATCGAGCGGCAACGGAAGGACTGGGAGCGCGGCGAGCTCCTCGATGTGCCGGACATGACGGCGAAACGGCTTCCGATTGCTGCGAGCCGTTCGATACTGAACACCTATGTAGCGCGTAGCGCCTCTGTCATCGCCGGCGCAGCAGCGTGGATTCTGGATGACGACAAGAGGCTTGGCATTCGCGTCGACCGTGGCGATGGTGTGACGATCGACCGTCCCACGCCCGATATCGGGGCCTTGCTTCAACTTCGGAGCAAAGGAGTGGATGTGGTCATTGGCCCAGACACCGATGCGGCTCCACTGCCCTTTGTCGCGACGCTGCGCATGCAGCTCCTCGACCTTCAGCTGATGCTCGGAACGCTCGCGAAGCTCGACCCCGATTCGCCTTGGCCTGACAATCGCTCGGAAGTGTCCGCTGAGCGTTGGGCGCTCCGAGACAGCTACTACGACCTGGCTCGCTGCACTGAGCATCTCGAGACACCGTTCCTGCCCGCACCGATAGGAAACGGGAACGCCCTACACATGCTCGAGTGGGCCGCGCGACGTGCTGGTCGGCTGCTGGCCGGTGAGTCCGTGTTCCGACCGCTTCTCGTGCACGCGCGGGATCTCACGCCCGAAGCCGCAGTCGAGTCGGTCCAGCGCGGCGGCTCTACGGTGTTCTTCAACCCTGCCCACCTGTTGCTCTATCCGCAGACGCTCGCGCGTTTCGGCGAACAGTTCGTTCGCCGATCGGACATGCTCGTCTCGCAGCTGATGCGCGATCAGGCGGGACTTCGACTCGTGATGCATCCCTGTGTCGGGGTTCGTCATGATCGCTCCACTACGCAGCGAGCGGCGCTGCAAAGTGAGACGCTGCTACAGGACGTGCTCGGCTACGCGCTCTACCGAGCCGAGCACGAACTGATGCGGAAGCGTACGACAGATGCCCAGCGATTCCCCCTTCTCGCATGGTCCGAAGAGGAGTTGGGCGAGGCTGTTCGTCTTGTGCGCAAGTATCTCAAGGAGCGTCTTGCCGCGTTGACTCTGAATGCTTGGCGGATCTTTGGTCTCGCCGGTTCGATCCGTACCCGGGCGCGAGACATCGCAGCCAGCGGTATGGGCTGGACATCGGACACTGCTCGCGATCTCCTTCACATCATCGAAGGTGAGATGGACCGCCTTCGGAGCGAGTTCCAGCCCTCGGCCGTGGCGAAGTTCGCGCGGAAGATCAAGAAGATGGCGCGCAGCGTGGCCGTGCGGAACGCCTTCGCTTCCATGGATGGCCTGATCGC
>VGZD01000035.1 GCA_016872715.1 Planctomycetota bacterium | reverse complement strand
TCGCACCTCGCCCCACTGCTCGGAGTCGAGCGTCGTGCCGTGCGGCGGCAGCGCGTGGACACCGATGCGTCCCTCGCGCAGCAGCCAAGGCGCGACGAGCAAGTCGACGACGAGGAACGCCGCCAGCGCAAGCGCGAGCGAGCGCGCGACGCGAGCGAGGCGGGAGCGCGATTGGGTCATCGGCGCCCGCGATGTTCGGCAATCGCCGAGCGCGGCACCAGCGCGCCGCGCGGCGGAAATCGCCGGAGGGCCGCTATACACCCCCCCCGGCTCGCGTGCGAGGAGGCTGCTTCGAGCCACGGAGACCGGTGGCCTAGCCGAGGTCGGGTACGGTCAGCTCGCTGGCATGGGCGACCGCGTGGCCGCTCGTCGGACGCCGCGCGTTGCGGCCCGTCCATCCCCCATGGCTTGCCAACTGAAGGGGCTGCTCGGTGAAGGGTTTGCGCGGTGAAGATCCGCGCCGACGAGGGGCCGTGTGGGTCGGCGGCTCACGACGGCCACGGCGGTACTTGGGCAACGCGCGAAGAGGCACGAGTACAATGCCTGCTCGTCGTCCCATGAACAGTGTCCCCTCGCCACGAGGTATCGCATGACGGGAGAGAAGCCTCGGAAGTGGAAACCGGTTGAGCCGCTCACGAGCGGGTGGAGGCAGCTCGAAGATCCGGGCATCGCCGCGCTGGTCGGGGTCTGGAACGAGCAGGCCTCGGAGCTGCAAGGCAAGGAGATCTACGAAACGTTCCTCGCCAAGTTGCGCCGGGAGTGGGCCATCGAGACCGGTGTCTTGGAGCGCTTGTACGAACTCAGCGACTCCGCGACCAAGGCGCTGATCGAGCGCGGACTCGATGCTTCGCTGCTCGTGTCCTCCGATACGGACAAGCCGGTCGATCAAGTCATGGCGATGATCCGCGACCAAGAGGCCGCGATCGACAGCATGTACAAGTTCATCGCTGAACGACGCACCCTGTCCGTGGGCTTCGTGCGTGAGCTGCACCACGTACTCACGGCGAACCAACCGACAGCCGAAGCCGAAGATGAGCGCGGCCAGCGAGTCACGGTTCCGTTGCGTAGAGGCGGCTGGCGACAATCCGAAGCGCAAGTGACCGACGCAGACGGTGTGACGTGGCTGTACTGCGAACCAGCGCTCATCGAGTCCCAGATGCTCGATCTGCTGTCCGGGTTCGACCAGCAGACGGCGGCCGACGTACCGCCGGAAATTCGCTCGGCGTGGCTGCACCACGGGTTTACGCTCATCCATCCGTTTCAGGATGGAAATGGGCGCGTTGCTCGATGTCTGGCGACGCTCGTCATGCTCAGGGCGGGTTGGTTTCCGCTCGTGGTGACACGAACCGACAGGCCCAAGTACGTTTCCGCCTTGCGATCGGCGGACGCTGGCGACTTGAAGCCGCTGGTGCAGCATTTCAATGACTTGCAGAAGCGGGCCATCCGCCGCGCGTTGAGCTTGAGCGAGAGCGTCATCGTCGAGAACGAGACGGTCAAGTCCGCGCTCGCTGCCGCGAGCATGCGGCTCGGAGAACGCGCGCAAGCGCTCGCTCAGAGTCAGCAGAAGGTGTTGCAGGTGGCCGAGGTGCTTCGTCGGAAAGCGACCGATCGGCTTCGCGCGGTCGAGGCCGACACGGACAAGATGCTCAAGTCGCACAATCCAATGTACGCCGCGCACAGCGATGGAGCGGCCCACGGTTCGCCTCGCGACTACTACTACAAGTTGCAGATCGTGGAGTGTGCAAAGACACAGCACTACTTCGCCAACTTGCCCGAGTACCGCGCGTGGGCACTCGTCGCGTTCTCGACCGAGGACCGTACGGAAGTGCTGTTCTCGTTTCACGGCATCGGTCGGGATCGGCGCGGCGTGCTCTGCTGCTCCGCCATCTACTGTCAGAAGGACATTGCGGGCAGCATCGCCTCCGTCGAACCTCTCGCCGCCGAGCCATTCGAGTTCACGTACCGCGATGATGAATTCGAGGTCTCCAACCGGTTCGCCCAGTGGATGGACGAGGCCATCGCGGCGGGTGTGCAGAAGTGGTCGCAGTCCTTGTAGAGCACTGGTCCATGACCGTCCGCGGCCGGGAGTGTCCATCGGCGTCGACAAGACCACGGGCGGGGCGCCGGTCTCGTGCTCCTCGCGGGTCGGCCTCGCGCGCGGGCCGCTGGCGTTCGCTCCGCAGGCGGCGCGCCACGGCCATGGTCAGGGCTGCGCGGCGCCGTCGGGGGAGTGGGTCCCGCAGGTGGCTCGGTTCGTGACCGCGCGAGGGAGCCGAGGATGCGGTTGGTGCGAGCGCGCGGGCCTGCGTCGCTATACTGCTCGGTCCTCAACGTCCCTTCGAAAGACCCGGAGTAGCCATGCGCGAGAACATCGTCTTCAGCGAACAGGCCAAGGAACTGGCGGCCAAGGCACGCGAGATTGCCGAGAAGCACGTCCGCCCGAACGCGGCCAAGTACGACAAGCTGCAGCAGTACAACTACGACGCCGCGAAGGCGGTCGCGGAGGCGGGGCTCTTCAAGACCTTCATCCCCAAGCAGTACGGCGGCCACGGCGCGGGCATCCTCGCGCTGGCGATGGTGACCGAGGAGCTCGCCAAGGCCGACTCGGGCTTTGGCGTGGCCTTCGCGGTCAACGCGCTCGGCTCGTTCCCGATCATCCTCGGCGGCACCGAGGAGCAGAAGCAGAAGTGGCTGCCGCAGATTGCCCGCGGCGAGAAGTTCGTGGCCTTCTGCCTGAGTGAGAAGTTCGCCGGCTCGGACGCGAGCGGCCTGGCGGTGACGGCCGAGGAAGATGGCGACCACTACGTGATCTGCGGCGAGAAGAAGTGGACCACCAACGGCGGCGTGGCGGACATCTACTCGGTGTTCTGCGTGACCGACCCGACCTCCAAGTCGCGCCGCATCAGCGCGCTCGTCGTCGAAAAGGGCACGCCCGGCTTCTCGGTCAACAAGGTCGAGGACAAGATGGGCATCCGCACCGTGCCGGTGGTCGAGACGCACTTCGACAACGTGCGCGTGCCGAAGTTCAACCTGATCGGCGGTCGTCCGGGCATGGGCTTCACCCACGCCATGCAGACTCTCGACTGCGCGCGCCCCGGCGTCGCCGCGCAGGCGGTCGGCGCGGCTCAGGGTGCGCTCGATCTCGCCTTGGTCTACGCCAGCCGTCGGCGTCAGTTCGACGCGCCGATCTCGAGCTTCCAGATGGTGCAGAAGATGCTCGCGGACATGGCCATGAAGACCGAGGCCGCGCGCTGGCTGGTGTACGCCACGGCCGCGGCGGTCGACGCCGGCCGCAAGGACACCACCAAGATGGCGGCCATGTCGAAGTGCTTCGCCACCGACACCGCCATGGAGGTCGCCACGGATGCGGTGCAGATCTTCGGCGGCTATGGCTTCATGGAGGACTACCCGATCGCCAAGTGCTTCCGCGACGCCAAGATCCTCCAGATCTACGAGGGCACCAACCAAGTCCAGCGCATGGTCATCGCGCGCAACCTCGTCAAGGAGGTGAGCACGCTCTCGCACCTCGTGCCGTACATCCCCGGCGAGGTCCAGCAGACCTACAAGAACGGCGCCGCGATCAACGCCGAAAACCAGTCGGCGGCGACGGCCAAGGTCTGAGGCTCGTCCGCCCGGGAGGCGCGTCCGGCACGCGCGAGAACCAGCGACCCCGTCGACTCACGAGAGCAGTCGGCGGGGTCGCTGTTTCCCATGTGTGAAAGTGCGTAGGGGCAAGGGTGTTTCGTGGTTGGATGGTGCCATTTTGGCGCCCGAGCACTCGTTTTGGCATGGAAGCGACTTTCATGGGTTGAAGAGTCGCTTGCATGGTCGTTTCGGTCGGTTCGGTCAGAGCAGCTCAAGTCGTTATCTGGCAAGGACTTGCGAAATGTCGACCGCGTCCCGCCGATCCAGCGGCCCCCGTGGCTCGAAACGTGCATGCGACGTTTCAGCCCGGTCGAGTCGCCCGGGTGAAAAACTAACGTGAACGTGAGGTTCGCCGTCGACGTTCCGGTGAAGGAGCCCCGTCCAAGAGGGTAGGGGAAGTCCCACAGGACCTGAACACGGAACGCACCAACCTTCTCGCGCTTGTCGCGAACTCCCCACACGCCGTCCCGGCTTGCAGAGGAGCCGCACGGCCACCTCGAAACCCACTCGGGGAAGACAACAGGCTGTACCGCCATGACCAAGCACCTGACCCACGCCCAGCTCGATGCGAAGCTCGACGCCCTTGCCAAGCAGGCCCTTGCCGCCTTCGCGGCAGGCCGCGCCGACACCTTCGTTCCCGCCGCGCGCGAGCTCGTCGCGAAGCTCGACAAGCGCGGCACGGCCCTCGAGGTCAGCGATCCCCAGAGCTGGCGCAGGCCGGTCAAGTCGCCGAGCAGCGGTCAGCGGCTGGCGCTGAGCCAGCAGTTCCGCGCCGAGGTCGATTCGATCGTGCCGCTCGACCGCGATGCGGAGCAACTGCTCGCCCGCCGGATCGAGTTCGCGCGCCTGCGCCTCGAGCGGGCCCTCGAGGAGACGGGAGTGGCGCCGGAGCGCCTTCCCAAGGGCGTCGCTAGCCCGGGTTTCGGCCTGCAGTCCGCCGTCGGCGCCACCGCCGGCTGCACCCTCCCAGCGCGCGTCTGCCGCCGTTGGTTCGAGCTGCACGCCCTGCGTTCGGAGATGGTCGAGCGCAACCTGTGGCTGGTCGGCGTCAACGTCGAGCGCTACTCCCACACCTCCGCCAGCCAGGCCGACCTCATTCAGGAAGGCTCGGCGGCCCTTTTCCGCGCGGTCGACGGCTTCGACTGGCGCCGCGGTCTGCTGTTCCGCACCTATGCGGTGCACTGGCTCAATCAGGCCTTCCGCAGCTACCTGTACAACTTCTCCAACACCGTGCGCGTGCCGGTCTACCTGCAGAAGGCCCTCAAGCACGTCAACGACGCCAAGGCCTCGCTCGGCGACCAGAACGCAGCGGCCTCGGCCATCGCCGGTCAGGCGGGCATGGACGAGCACCTCGTCGAGTCGGCGCTGGGAGCGGTGCGCTCGATGTGCTCGCTCGACGCGACCTACGATGACGACGACGGTGGCCGCCTGCGCGACTTCCTCTCGGCGCCGGAGAGCGAGGAGGGGCCCTACTGCTCATCGCTCGAGGACCACACCCTCTCGGGCAGGCTCGAGGATGCCCTCGCCGGTTTGTCCGAGCGCGAGCGCTTCGTGATCGAGCGCCGCTTCGGCATCAACCAGCCGCGCGAGTTCACCTTGGCCGAGGTCGCCCACGAGCTGAAGGTCAGCCTCGAGCGCGTGCGCCAGATTCAGGTCCGCGCGCTCGGCAAGCTGCGGACGCCGAACCTGCGCCGGGTCATCGACCCGTTCCTGAACTAGCGAGGTCTACTGCCACGGCCCCTGACGGCGGCAGTGGCGGGGGCACTGACCGGGAGCACCGGCGGAGGGGGCTCTTGGAGCCGCGGTTCGCCCGGGCGAGCCTGGTATCGCAGCCAGAGCGAAAGTCGTTCGTTGCGTTACAAGTGCCTGTGGGAACGCCACTTGCAGCGTCGGCGCCGACTGGCTTTCCAGAAACTTGGGAACAGCGGGCAAGGATCGGCGCTCGACTCCTTGCGCGGCACCGTGCCCCTGCACTCGGGCCGTGCGCAGCTACCTGCTCGTCGAGAGCGTGGGGCTGTCTGCTTCCGCGCCTCGAGACGGACGACTCAGGAACCGCCGCTCGAAGCCACGTCACCGCAGGGGACAACCTCGGACCTCCCTCTCAGCCACCATGACGCACTCCAACCCCGCTCTCCGTCGCCTGTCCATCGCCGCCGCGGCCGTCGCGCTCTGCACCGCGGTCCACGCCCAGAGCCTCTCGATCACCCACGGCAGCGTGATCGCCACCAATGGCGATGTCGCGCCCGGCCTCGGGGGCGAGGTCTTCGGCGGGACCGGGACCTTCGACTCGGGCGTCATCGCCGATGACGGCCGGATCTTCTTCCGCGGCCGCCTCACGGGGGGCACCACGGTTGCGACCAACGAGCGCGCCTACTACATCGGCACGAACCGCTCCAGCCTCTCCCTCGTGCTGCGCTCGGGCGCTCCGGAACCGACCGGCACCGTTCCCGGAGCGACCATGAACACGTCCACGGCGGCGGGTCTTTCGAGCGGCTTCCGCATCAGCGCGGACGGGCGTCTGCTGTTCGGGATCTCGATGAGCGGCGGCGGCGTTCTCACCACCAACGACACCGGCATCGTCGTCGGCACCCCGGGCAACTTCCAGTTCCTCGTGCGCGAGGGGGCTTCGGCGCCGGGCACCGTCGGGGCGACCATCAGCACGTCGTTCAGCTCGCCTTCGCAGCAGTCGTCGGGCCTCAATGCCTCCGGTCAGGCCTGGTTTTCCGCGACTCTCCTTGGCGGGGACGTGTCGGGCACGACCAACAACCAGGCCCTCTATCACGGCACGCCGGGCAACCTGACCATGGTGGTGCGCAAGGGTGCGAGCGGTCCCAACGGCGAGCTCATCAGCGGCCTTTACGCGGGTTTCATCGGGCAGATCAACGCCTCGGGCCAGTTCTACTACGACGTGTCGTACGCCACTGGCTCGGGCTCGCCGGCCGTTTCAGCGACCAACGACCGCGCGATCTGGCTCTACACGCCGGGCGTGGGCAACGTCGAGATGGTGCGCGAAGGAGACGCCTGCACGGACTACCCCACCTGCGTCTACCTGAACGGCACGGGCTCGCTCATTCCCTTCTCCTTTGCCGCGAGCAACTTCCTGAACTCGGGCAAGGCCCTGTCCGCCACCAACCTGTCGGGCACGGGCGTGAGCAGCACGAACGATGACACGGCGCTGGTGCTGTTCAGCGCGACGACGGACAAGGTGCTGGTGCGCGAAGGCGATGTGGCCCCGGGCCTGACCGGCATCACGCTGGGCGCCTTCAACACTTCGAACGCGCTGATCAACGAGAGCGAGACGATCTGCTTCACGTCGGTGCTGGTGGGTCCCGTGACCACGGCGGACGACGCGGCGATGTTCACCGGCACGCAGGGCAATTTCCGCATGGTCATGCGCGAGGGCGATATCGGCCCCGGCACCACGTGGGCGTTCGGCAGCCCGCTCGGTCAGTCGACGATGATGAATGGCGCTGGACAGATCCTGTTCGTCAACTCGATGACGGGTACGGGGGCTCCGAGCAGCACGACTTGGCTCTACGATCCGGCGACGGGCCTGAAGCTGTGCTTCTCGGCCGGCGAGCAGATGGAAGTGCAGCCCGGCGTCTTCAAGACCACGACCACGCAAGGCGGCGTTCAGTTCAACAACTGCAATTCCCGCCCGTTGAGCTTCACCGACGATGGCAAGATCGCCTCGCGCGTCAGCTTCTCGGACGCCACGGGCGCGATCGTCGTCGTGAACTACCCGCCGAACTCGCTGCCGACGGCCTACTGCACGGGCGGCACCACCACCAACGGCTGCGTCGCTTCGATGAGCGCCAACGCCAACCCCAAGATCGACCACAGCAACGCGGTCACCGTCGCGGTGTCGGGTGTGGAGGGCCAGAAGGCGGGCCTGATCTACTACGGTCTCAACCGTCACCTCGCGCCGTGGTGCTCGAGCGGTGGCACGAGCTTCCTGTGCGTCAAGGCTCCGACGCAACGCACGGCGGTCCAAGACAGCGGCGGCACGGCCAACAGCTGCGACGGCACCATGACGCTCAACTGGAGCGCCCTCCAGAGCGGCGGCACCATGCTCGGCAGCCCCTTCGCGGCCGGCAACAAGGTGGATGTGCAAGCGTGGTTCCGCGACCCCACGGCGTGCCGGACCACCAACCTGTCGAACGCGGTGGAACTCACCTATCAGCCCTGATCGAAGGCCAGCCCTGATCGAAGGCCAACCTTGAACGAGTGCCGGTCGCGCGCGAGCGCGGTCGGAGGGATCCGGAGTCGCCCTGCTGCGAGCGCGGGGTGGCTCCGGGTCTTTTTTGGCTCTCCTCCACCTTTTGTGGGTCACGGGAGGGGCGGGTTGAGCACAAGGCCTGAGCAGCAGAGGAAGATTATCGAGCTCAGCGCGAGGTAGTCGTGAAAGCCGAAGGCGCGGTGGGCGATCATCCGCACGCGGTTGTTGATGCCCTCGAGGAAGCCGTTGCTCAGGCGCTCGCTCACGTAGGCGAGAATGCCGTCGAGGTGCTTGCGGATCGTCCGGCCCGTGCGGACGAAGGGCGCGAGTCTTGAGCGCGCGGCCCACGCGATCCACTGCGTCAGTGCGCGCTTGGCGCGCGCTGGCTGGCGGTAGTCCAGCGCGCTCGCGAGCGTCTCCTTGAGCAGGTAGGCGCGGTACACCGGCTCGTTCGAGCGTTGCACCGCACTCAGTCTGCTTGTCTCCATCGCGCTGAGGTTCCAAGGGTTCTTCAGGAGCAGGAAGCGGGAGTGGAAGAGCTCGCGTCCTTCAGCGGTCCCGCGCAGCTCGCGAAGCTGCTCGCGCCGCACTTCGTCGAGCGCGTCGCTCGCGAGGCGCTGGATGTGGAAGCGATCAAAGACGATCTGGGCCTGGGGCAGGCACTCCTTGGTCGCGCTGATGTAGGCCACCGAGAGATCCATGGTGACACACTTGATGCGCTGGCATCGCTTTGGGCCGAGCTCGTCGAAGAAACGCTTCAAAACAGCGGCGTTGTGCCCCTTTCCTGTCCACACGACACGCTGCCGATCGTGGTCGACGACGATCGTCAGGAAGTTGTGCCGCCGCTTGTAGCTGAACTCGTCGATGCCGATGCAGCGCAGATCGTCGAGCAGCTTCGGGTCGAGCCTCCTGTCCACGACACGGCGCACGATTGCACCGACAGTCGACCACGCGATCCCGGCCAGTCGCGTCACCTGTGTCTTGTCGGTCACCTGCGCGAGATACGCGACGTACTCCTCGAAGTCGTACGTGAAGTTGCTCGCGTGCGCCGCCCACGGCACGTCCTCGACTCGCACGCCGTTGCAACTCGAGCAGCTCACGCGACGCGGGGCGTACTCCAGCGCGATCCGCAGCTTTCCCAGGCCAAGGTGCCTCCAGCGGCGCGCCCTCAGCCGGTCGTATCCAGGACGGACCCGGCGGCATTGCGCGAAGCGCGCCTTGCGCTTGCGCGGCCGCACACCGACCACCAGGACGCTGCCCTCGAAACGAGAGCCTTCGACGATGAGACCGCTGACACCGATGAGGCGACGCAATAACGTGGTGAGGCGCATGGGGCTCCTGGCTGGATCGGGCGTTGTGATGAACCTCCAGTCCACCACGAACCCCGTGCGCCTGCCGCTTCCCGAGGGCGCCTGAGTCCTGCTACGCCGTTCGCGCCCCCAGAGAACCGGCGCCGTCGCACGTTTTCCGGCCCGAAACCGAAGGTTCAGGCCATCTGCTCACCCACATAAGGTGGAGGAGAGCCTCTTTTTTTGGGGGGTCTTTCTTGCGGGCGGACCGGAGGGACTCAGCTTGAGAGGGCGCGCAGGGCGAGATCCTTGGCGCTGCGCAGGTCGACCTTGCCGGTGCCGAGGACGGGGAGCGCGTCGACCTTGATGAAGGCGTCGAGGCGCGGGATGAAGAGGTTGGGGAGCCCGGCGGCGGACAGGGCGGACAGCAGCGGGGGAAGCGTGGAGAGCTCGAGGGTCGTGAGCACCGCGAGGCGCTCGCCCTTCGATTCGTCGGGGATCGCGGTGACGAGGAACACCTGCACGGAGGAGTTCGCGGCGGCGTGGAGCTCCTCCTCGACGCGGCCGTGGGGCACCATTTCGCCGCCGATCTTGGAGAAGCGCGCGAGGCGGTCGGTGATGCGCAGGAAGCTGTCGTCGTCGAGCAGCGCGATGTCGCCGGTGACGTACCAGCCGTCGCGGAGAGCCTTGTGCGTGAGGTCGTCGCGGCCGAGGTAGCCGCGCATCACGTTGGGGCCGCGCACGAGCAGCATGCCGGGAGTGTTCGGCGGGAGGTCCGCGAAGGTGTCGGGATCGACGACGCGGCAGACGATGCCGGGCAGGGGTTGACCCACGAAGCCGCGGCGCCAGCCGGGTTGGTAGAGGCCCGCGGCGCGGAAGTCGGCGTGGCTCGCGGCGACGACCGGCGCGCACTCGGTCGTGCCGTAGCCCTCGAGCGGGCGGATGCCGAACTGGTCCTGAAAGGCGTCGGCGAGGCGGTCGGTGAGTTTCTCGGCGCCCGCGAGCACCAGACGCAGGGAGCCAAACTGCTGCGGCGGAATGCGCCGCAAGTAGATCGAGAGCAGTGTCGGAGTCGCGAGCAAGAAGGTGATGCCGTGGCGCTCGACTTGATCGCCGATGGCGGGTGCATCGATCGGGCTGGGATGAAAGACGGCGCCCAAGCCGCTGGTCGCAGGGAACCAGATCGTGGCCGTGTATCCGAAGGAGTGGAAGAACGGCAGGATGCCGAGCACCTTGTCGCTCGCCCCGACGTGGAAGGTCTGCTCGAGCGCGGCGCAGTTCGAGGCGATGTTCGAGTGCGCGAGCATCACGCCCTTGGGTTCGCCCGTGGAACCGCTGGAGAAGATCACCGTGACGACGTCGTCCGCGCGCACGGCTCGCTCGGCGCCGCACAGACGCTCGAGCAACCGCGTCGGAGCGATCCAAGCGAGCGCCAACGACGAGAGACGCGCCCATGGGCCGACTTCCTTGGCGAGTTCGTCGATCCAGATCGGCTCGACGCCGGCGGGGAGTTCGAGGTTGGCGCGCTCGAGGAACACGCGACTGGTGACGACCGTGCGCAGCTGTGCTTGCTCGGCAGCCGAAGTCATCCCGACGCGACCGGTGGTGTAGTTGAGGTTGACGGCGGCTCGGCCCGCGAACGAGGCGGCGAGGTTCACGAGCGCGCCTGCGACGGACGGCGGCAGCAGAATGCCGACGTGGCGCTGGCCGCTCCAGCGCGCGGCGAGCAGGCGACCGAGCGCGATGGCACCGGCGAGCGCGCGGATGCGGGTCACGCGCGGCCGCGTCGCGTCGGCGAACAGCATGCGCAGCGGGCGCGTGCGAGCGCGCGCGACGAACGTGGCGTGCAGCGGCGGCGCGGACTCGTGGCGCTCGCGCCAAGCGTCTTGTCCGAGCAGTTGCACGGCGCGGCGCACCTCGTGCACCGGCGTTCCGGATTCGAGTGGCGCGCCGAAGGACACGCTGACGGGGTAGGGGAGTCGGCGCGGCAGCTTCCACACGAAGCGGCCGCCGTCGTAGCTGAACACCGAGCCCCACACGCCCTCGAGGTAGACGGGAATCACGGGCGCGGCGCGGCCCTTGACGATGCGCTCGAGCCCGCGCCGGAACGGCAGCAGCATGCCCGTGCGCGTGATCTGGCCCTCGGCGAAGATGCACACGAGGTGCCCTTCGTCGAGGTAGTCCCCGGCGGAGCGCAGGCCGCGCAGGATCATGCGCGCGCCGCCCGTGGCGGAGATCGGAATGGCGTCGAGCCAGCGCAGGACCGGACCGATGAAGCGGTGCTCGAAGAACGGTGCGTCGACGAGGAATCGCACCGGTCGATCGGTGCTCGCGATCAGAAACAGGCCGTCGACGAAGGAAACATGGTTGGGGACGAGCAGCGCGCCGCCCTGCGAGGGGATGTGCTCGAGACCGCGGATTCGCAGGCGGTAGATGCTGTGCGTGAGCAGCACGAGCGCGAGTCGCAGCAGCGCTTGTGGCACGAGCCAGCAGGCCCACGCGGCGCCGCCGATCACGATTCCCGCCGCCACGAGGAACAGCGTGGCCGTGCCCGCGCCGAGATCCGCCAGCAGCGCGCCGAGCGCTCCGCCGACGAGTGCCGCGAGATACACGAGGAAGTTGGAGCTCGCGACGACGGCGCCACAGCCCCGCGCGGGGGCGCGCCACTGCACGAGTGCGTTGAGCGGCACGACGAGCAGGCCCGCCGAGAGGCCGATGAGTCCCATCAGCGCCAGCGTTCCATGCAGGCCGGGCAGGCTGAGGCCAAACAGCAGCGAGAAGAGTGCCAGCAGCAGCGCTCCGAGCGGCAGCAGGCCGAGTTCGACCTTGCGACCGGAGATGCGGCCCGCGAGCAACGAGCCCAGACCGATGCCGATCGAGAGCGTGGCGAGCGGCAGGCCGACGCGGCGCTCCTCCAGCGCGAGATCGACCTTGGCGTAGACCTGCAAGTTCTGCATCAAGAGGCTCGCGACGCCCATGAAGAGCGCGTTTCCGAGCACGGCCAGCCGCAACACGCGATCCGCGCGCAGGGCGGCGAAGGCCGTGCGCGCGATCTGTCTCGCACCGGCACCGTCGGAGCTCGCCGGAACCGTCGGAACCGCGAGTGCGCCGAGCAGTCCGACGAGCGCGAGGCACGCGAGCGCCGCTGCGACGAGCCATGGCGACGCCCCCGCGGCGTGCAGCAGCAGCGGACCGCAGGCCGTGCCGGCGACGATCGCGACGAAGGTCGCGAACTCGATCGAGCCGTTGGCGCGGGACAAGCGCTCGTGCGGCACGAGCTGGGGCAGGATGCCGTACTTGGCCGGCGTGAAGAGCGCGCTCTGCAGGCCCATCGCGCCGACGATCGCGAGTGCGGCTGCCCCGCCGCGGGGTTCCGCGTGCAGGCTGGCGGTCGCGGCCAGCATCAAGAGCAGCTCGAGCGCCTTGGTCGCCACCAACACGCTGCGCTTGCTGAAGCGATCGACGAGCCCAATCGCGGGCAACGTGCCGAGCGCGAGTGGCAGGAGGAACACGACGGTGACCAGCGCTGCCGTGCGCTGGGCCTGCGCCTCGGGGGCGGCCTCGCCGAGCTCGCGCTGCAGGAGCAGCGTGACGACGATCTTCCAGGCGTAGTCGTTGAAGGCCCCGAGGAACTGCGCGACGAGCAGGCCCCCGAGTGGGCGGCGGGCGGGTTGCATGAGCACTAGGGAGCCATGTCGCGCACTCCAGCGCAACGAGTTCGCGCTGATCCCATCGATAGGCCCGGCGAAGCGATCGCCGCCAACCCCCGCCCAATCGAGGCCGGCTGCTAGGATTCGGTTCATGCCCGTGGCCGTACTCGTGCTCTCCGCGCTCGGTTGTTTCGCCTCCGCGCTCGGCGGCGTGCGCGGTCAGGATCGCACCACCGAGGCCGCGCCCGCGCGCGCGCTCGATGACGCGGCGCTGCGCGCGGCGTGCTTCGATCTGCTCGGTCGACCGCCGCTCGAGGCGGAGCGCACCGCGTGGCTGGGTCGCGCGCGGCACGAGTTTCTCGATCACTGGCTCGGTCGGCGCGAGACGTGGTCGCAGTGGGTCGAGGAGCAGCTGTACTACTTCTTCCTGATCGACAACTTCCGTCCCGAGAACGAGCGCGTCGGCGAGTTGCCGCAGTTGCTCGCGGCCGCCAAGCTCGACGTGCGCAGCGCGATCCACCGCATCGCGCTGAGTCCCAGTTTCGACCAGCGCAATCCGGGCGCGGACACGTTCGTCACGGTCGTGATGGAACAGCTGAACGGCCTGCGCGTGCAGAAGAACGTGCGCGAGCTCGAGGTCGGCAAGGCCATGTACGACGGGCACCCGGGGGCGTTCCTCGGCAAGAGCGGCGCGACGCAGGCGGACTTGCTGCGCATCGCGATCGAGGATCGCTCGTTCGTGCAGCAGCTCGTCGCGCGCGAATATCGACGCATCGTGCGCACGGAGCCCGACAAGACCGAGCTCGCCTTGAACGTGCGACGCTTCCAGCGCGATCCGGCCGTGTTTCGCGCGCTGCTGCGCGAGTGGATGCTGTCCGAGGCGTGGGATGCGCGCGTGCGCAGCCGCACGAGCGCTCCCAACCGGATTTGGATCGCGGCCTTGCACGTCGATCTGCTCGGGCGCGAGCCACTGCCGGAAGAATCGCGGCGCCTGCGCACGGCGCTCGACGGACTCTCGGACACCGGACCGCTGCGGTCCGTGCTCGCGCGCGTGCTGATCGACTCGGGACAGGTGAGGCTGCCCGAAAAGGCGCAGATCGAGGATCCGACGCAGTGGATCGCGGGCCTCTTCACGCGCCTGCTCGGGCGCGCTCCGAGCCCCGCTGAGCTGCGCACGTTCGTCACCGTCTTTCACGAGCCGGAGTGTCGTCCGCACACCGTGCTCTACGCGCTCGTCACGCACCCGGAATACCAGACCTATTGAGAGCCGCCATGCCGCACAACCCTGACCGGTCGTTGGAGAGAGTGTCGAGTTTCGCCTCGGATCGACGCGCGTTCGTCCTCGGCGCCGCCGCGGGGGCACTGGCTCTGCCGGCACTCGCTCGCGGGTCGCTGCTCGCCGCACAGGAGCGCAAGACCAAGCACGTCGTGCTCGTCGCCTTCGCGGGCGGCGTGCGCACGCGCGAGACGTTTGGCGCTCCGAGCAACGTGCCGACGCTGGAGGCGCTCGCCAAGGAGGGCGTGCTCTACAAGCGCGTGAAGTCGTCGAACCTCGGGCACTTTGGCGCGGCGCTCTCGATCTTCACGGGCATCAGCGAGGCGCGCGGCATTCGCGAGAACGCGCGCGGTGGCGATCCGACGCTGTTCGAGTACGTGCGCAAGGACGCCGGGCTGCGCGCGAGCGACGTGTGGATCAGCACGTCGGGCGGCGCGCAGCAGACGAACTACAGCTACGGCCTGCACCCCGACTACGGCGCACGCTATGGCGCGAACACGGTCGATGGCGACGGACTCTTCAACGCCGAGTTCAAGTCGATCTTGGAAGCGTGGGGGCGGCCGAGGGCGCTGCCCGCCAAGGAAGCCGAGCTGCTCGGGCGCATGCGCGGCGCGATCGGTGGCGGCTCGGCGGGTTCGGGCGAAGATTCGGCGCGCGTCGAGAAGTACATCCTCGACGAGCTCACGAGCGGCACGGCGGACATCCGCGGCGCCAACGCGGCGGATGCGAAGGCGATCCGCGTCGCGCGCAACTTGCTCGTGCTGTTCAAGCCGAAGCTGGTGTCGATCGTGTTGCAGCAGGCGGACGCGGCGCACGGCTCCTACAACGGCTATCTGGAGATCATTCGACGCAACGACGAGGCGCTCGGCGAGCTGTGGCGCGCGGTGCGCGCGGATCAGGAGCTGCGCGACTCGACGGCCTTCGTGATCCTCCCCGAGTTCGGACGCGATGCGGACCTGAACTCGCGGCGCGGGCTCGACCACGGCGACGGCTCGAACGACTTGGAGTACGTCACGGCCACCTGCTGGGGACCCGACTTCGCGCGCAATCGAATCGTCGAGGAAGACGTGCAGGCGATCGATGTCTGCCCGACCGTGTGTGAGCTGCTCGGCGCGAGCGCGACGAAGGCGCGCGGCAAGCGACTGCCCAAGCTCTTCGCGTGAGCATGGGCTTGCAGGATTCGAGTCTGTGGGCGCGGCTGCGCGCGCTGGCGACGCTGGCGGCCGCAGTCGGCGCGTTGGCGTTCGCGATCGTCTCATCGAGCGGGAGCGCGCGGCCGGCGGGGGCGGCGCAGGTCAAGGCGGATTCGTCGGGTTGCGTGAACTGCCACGCCGGCATCGAGGAGATGCACCCACAAGCGCAGCTCTCGTGCGTCGACTGCCATGGTGGGAACGGTGCGGCGAGGACCAAGCTGGAGGCGCATCCTCCGCGGGCCCAGCGCGAGGCAGGCGACGAGCGCGTCGCGGGGCTCACCGAGGACCTCACGTGGCGGCGTTTCGAGAATCCGATGGACTTGCGCGTGGCCCCGACGACGTGCGGACCGTGTCACGAGAGCGAAGTGGGCCGCGTGCGGACGAGCATGCACGCCACGACCGCGGGGCACCTGTCGGACGGCTACTACGAGGGCGGCTTGGCGAAGCGCAAGGGAGCGCAGTTCGGCGTGTTCGCCGTGGCTTCCCATCTCGCGCAGAAGGGCGACGTCGAGGAGCTCTATCAGGTGCCGGCGTTTCGCGAAGGCGGCGCGCACGACGACCTCGGCAAGCACCTCGCCGATCTCGCGCGCAAGGAGTGCATGCAGTGCCACCTGTGGTCGGAGGGGCGGGCGGTCGAGGGGCGCGTCGGCTTCGACGGCGACTACCGCGGCGAGGGCTGCGCGGCGTGCCACGTGCCCTACGCGCTCGACGGGCTCTCGGAGAGCGCCGATCGCACCGCGCCGCGAGCCGAGCCCGGACACCCGCGCGCGCACGTGATGACGCGCGCGCCGACGACCGACACCTGCACGAGCTGTCACTATGGTGACGCGTCGATCGGCCTCAACTTCCGCGGCCTGTCGCAGTTGCCGCCGGGCGCGCCGGGCGGGCCGGAGATACCCGGCACCACGGATGCACTGCGCAATCGGCAGTTCTATCTGGACGATCCGTCGATCGTGCCGCCCGACGTGCACCACGAGCGCGGGATGCACTGCATCGACTGTCACACGGAAAACGACGTGATGGGGGATGGCCGCCTGTACGGCTCGATGGAGCATGCGGTCGAAATCTCGTGCAGCGACTGCCACGGCACGTTCCGAGAGCCCGCCACCCTGCGCACGCAGCGCGGCACGCCGCTCGCTCACCTGCGTCGCAGCGACGCGGGGATCGTGCTCAAGAGCAAGGTCGATGGGCGCGAGCACGTCGTGCCGCAGGTGGTGCACGTGCTCGACCCGAAGCGTCGGGAGTACAACGAGCGCGCCGCGCGCGCCATGACGAGCGAGCACGCGGATCTCGCCTGCCACCTGTGCCACTCGGCGTGGAATCCCAACTTCATGGGCTTCCACTTCGATCGCAATGAATCGCTCACCCAGCTCGATCTCCTCTCGGGCCAGCGCACGAAGGGGCGCGTCACGACGCAGGAGAAGGTCTTTTCGTCGTGGAAGAGCTTCTACGCTGGGCTCGACGAGTCGGGACGCTACGCGCCGTACTTGACGGGCTTTTCGACGATGGGCACCGTGCGCGACGAGCAGGGGCGCGTCGTTCTCGATCAGGAGTTGCCCGTCACGGCCGCGGGACTCTCGGGCCTGACGCAGATCCACCACCAGATGCACACGGTGCGCGGCACCTCGCGCGCCTGCGTCGAGTGCCATCGCAGCTCCGCGACTTGGGGGCTGGGATCGGTGAACTTCCGCCTCGGACGACAGCTCGCGTTCGTCGCGGATCGCCGCGGGCTCGAGGTGCTGGCGATCGACCGCAGTCAGGTGTCGGCTTCGGTGCCGATCGCGAAGCTCGTGCAGCCCGACATCGTGGATCTGGCGCTCGACTGCGATCCGTTGCAGGGCTTCGCGCGGCGAGTGTACGTCGCGGAAGGCTATCGCGGCCTGCACGTGGTCGACGTGCGCGACCCGGCGCGACCGCAGCGCCTGCAGTTCATCGCCACGGTCCAGCCCTCGGGCATGGCGGTGGCGGGCGAGCAGCTCTATCTGGCGGATGGCGCCGGCGGCCTGCGCATCTTCCGCATCGAGGCGGATGGGCGCCTCGCGCCGCTCTCGCGCGTGCTCACGTTCGACGCGCGCGACGTCCATGTGCAGTGGCCGCTGGCCTACGTCGCCGACGGCATCGGCGGCGTGCTCGCGATCGACGTGCGCAAGCCCGCCGAGCCGAAGATCGTCGGCGGAGCCCGCGTGTCGAGCGACGCCGCCCGTGCGGATGCCGCCGTGGGGGTGACGTTCTTGTTCCAGAATTCGCGACCGGTCGCGGAGGAGGGCGTCGTCGCGGATCGGCGCACGCCGGCGCGCGCGCTGCTGTGTGTGCTCGACGAGCGCGAGGGGCTCGTGCTCTTCAACGCCACGGAACCTGGAACACTCGAGAAACTCTGGCCGCCGGACGAGGAACGCAGTCGCGCCCAGCGGCGCGTCGGCGTGTTCCGCGGGTTTTCCGTGCGCAGCCATGTCGATCTCGCCGAGCCGCAGGGAGGATCGAGGACGCGCGAAGGCGACTGGGCCTATCTGCTGGCCGAATTCGATGCGCCGAATGCGGACCCGCAGTCGCGACTGTTCGTGCTCGACATCACGGAGCCGCGGCGCGTGCGCAGTGTGGCCGCGCTCGCGTCGGGCGAGTCGACCGAGATGCTCGCGGTCGGCGCCTACTACAACCCGCCGTTCCTCCAGTCCGTGGCGCTCGCGCCCGGCAGCGATGGCGTTGTCGCCACGGACGTCTCCGTGTCGGGCGAGCCGCGGCAGCTCGGAGCGCTGGCGGGCCTGCGTGAGTGCTACGCGATCGCGCTCGAGGAGTTCCCGCTCGATCGCATGCTCGACGAGGCGGGCAGGCCGCTGAAGGACGTCAGTCACGTGGGGTCGCGCTGGCTGACCTTGCCCGAGATCGAGCGAGTGCTGCTCGTGCCCGCGAAACTGCTGGGCAGCGACGCGGGGCGAGCCGCGAGCGAGATCCCGGGTCAGGGAGCACGCATGCACTTCCAAGCGTGCGACGCCGATCGCTCGGGCCTGCTCGAGGGCGACGAGTTGCGGCGCGCGGGGCAGGGGCTCGACGGCGATGGAGATGGGCGCGTCGCGCTGCGCGACCTCGCGCGGCTCGCGCGGCTCGTCGAGCCGGAGCGCAGCGAGACCGATGCGAGCGCCCCGGCGTTTCTCGCCACGCGCGTCGATCGCGATGGCGACCTCGCGCGGCTGTTCGACGGCCTCGCGCCCTTGCAGTTCGATGAGGACGGCAACCGCAGGCTCGATCGCGCGGAGCTCTCGCGGATTCTGTTCGCGGCGCTCGATCTCGACGGGGACCGCGCGCTATCGCCCGACGAGCTTTCGCGTCATCCCGGGGAGCTGCGGCAGCTGCGATTGGGTGGGGCGACGGCGCAAGCTCGCTTCGCGCGCCTCGACGCGAACGGGGACGGGAAGATCCAACCCAAGGAGCTCAGGATCGCCGACGAGGAGTTCCTCGCGCTCGACGTGGATCGCAGCGGCGAGGTCGAGCTCGGGGAGCAGGGCGTGCCGGCGTGGGAAGCGCGCGGGTACTTCACGCGCGATTCCGAGTGGCCGACGCGGCGCGTCGCGGCGCTCTCGCTCTCGCCGCGCATCACGCTCGAGAGCCTGCTCGAGGCGTTCGACGTCGATCGCGATGGAGCGCTGGGGGCGCGCGACCTGAAGGCCCGTCCGGGACTGCTGATCGAGCTCGACCTCGATCGCGATGGGACCGCGGAGCCCAACGAGCTCGGCAATCGCGTGCAATTGGCGCAGGCGCAGGGAGTCGAGGCCTCGCCCGATGATTTCGTCGGTCGCTGGGACCTCGACGGCGACGGCGAGGTCGAAGAGCGCGAGCTGCCCGAGCTGGTCCGCCGCGTGCTGGCGCGGCGAGTCCAGCGGTAGCGGTTCCGGCGGTAGCGGTTCCGGCGAGCCTCGCGGCTGCTCGTCCCCAAGCCGTCCCGCCGATCGACGTCGTGCGCGAGGCCGCTTGGAGTCAGGCGGCTCGGCGCAAGCTGGGAGCGAGCAGCTCGCTGCCGCGGCTCGTGGGCTCAGGCGTGCTCGGCGGAACTCGTGCCGGAGCTCCCGCGCTTCCACTCTTCGCCCGCCTCGTCATCATCACCCGCGTCGTCTTCATCCGCGTCGTCGTCATCTACAGCGGGGCCGCAGCCCGTGCAGCTGTCGGCGACCAGCGTGCAGTCGAAGCCCACCACCACGGTCTCGGAATACGGGCCGCAGGCCATGCCTGACCAAGTCAGGAAGAACGCGATCGTGCCGTCGGGAAGCTTGCCGAGGAATTGCTCGTCGAAGCACGACACCCAGTCGAAGTCGTTCTCGTCGACGCGCTCCTCGGGCGGGGGGATCACTTTCATGCGCTCGATGATGTCGGGCGTGCAATTGGCCTCGTCGAACTCGCCGATGCCGTCGAACCAGACGAAGGTGCAGTGGGCGCACGGCGAGGGTTCCGCTTCGGGCCGTACCACCCAGCTCCCGCAGACGGGGCAGTGGAGCGAGAACGCGTTCGGGTCGATGTCGAGGTCGATGCGTTGACCGGTCATGGGTGTGCTTTCGTTCAGGGGGTCGGTTCAGGCCATTCGAGCGCGAAGGCGATCACCATCGCGCTCGGTCCGTAGCGCTCCCACAGGAGGAACACGACGGTGCGCTCGGGCAGGCGCGCGAGGAACTGCGCGTCGTAGGGCGACGTGTCGATGTCCAAGCGCTCGCATTCGGTGACGATCGGAGCGAGCTTGGGATGCAGGAGCTCCTCGACGATGCCGCTGCCTTGATCGATCCAGCCGAACAGCACGTGCGGGCACTTGAGCAGGTCCGAATCGGGCCGCATCAGCGCCGCCCCGCAACACGGGCAGAAGAAGCTGCCGTGCACGAGGTCGTAGCTGTGCTCGATGACTTGGATCGGGGAACGTTTGGACATGGTCGAACGCCTAGCTTTGAAAACGTGGAACGCCTAGCTCTGAAAACAACGTCGAGCGCCTAGGAACGGGGTGCGCCTAGGAACGGGGTGCGCGCCGGCGCCCGCGGCGGCGCTCGAGCTCGCGGCTCTCGAGGTTGGGGTCCTCGGCCATGCGCTGCAGCCACCACTCGAGGAACGCGAACGGCCGGTCCGCGTGCGGCAGCTCCTCGCGCGGGGGAATGGACGCGAGGTACGCGAAGCGGCGCAGGTGCTTCGCGAGTTCGTCGCGATCGGCGCGCAGGTCAAAGCGCTCCGCCACGGCGTCCTGCAGCACGTCCATGCGTTCGAGCGCTTCGACCGACGATGCGAGGTACACGCGCACCGGACGCGCGTTGGGTGCGCAGGCCAGCTCGAGCTGCTGGTAGGGCTCGAGGCGACTGGCCGCGAGGATCTCGGCGCTCCAGCCGCGTTCGTAGATGTCCTCCTCGGTGAGGAAGTGGGGGGCGACGTCCATGGTTGGTTCGAGCTCCACGGGTGGTGGTCCAAGGGAGTAGGGCGGACCCAACGGGCGGCCGCAGGATCGGTGGCAACCTCGGACATGGAATGGCCAAGGTGCGGAATTTCTCGCCTGTCCGCCGTAGCGCACCCGCGCGGCGGCCACCCAAACAAACGCGGATTTCCTGCTATCCTCTTTGCCCGCGCGCCGGCTCCCTCGGCACGCCCAAGCACCTTGCGGCGCGCAGCGCCGAACTCGCCATGTCCTCCGCCAAGCAGATCCTGTACACGCACACCGACGAAGCTCCCGCGCTGGCCTCCTACTCGTTCCTGCCGATCGTGCGCGCCTTCGTGAAGGGCACGGGCATCACGGTCGAGACGCGCGACATCTCGCTCGCCGGGCGCATCCTCGCCGCCTTTTCCGACCTGCTCCCGCCCGCGCAGCGCATCCCCGATCACCTGACGGAGCTCGGCCGCATCGCCGAGACTCCGGCGGCGAACATCATCAAGCTCCCGAACATCAGCGCCTCGGTGCCGCAGCTCAAGGCCGCGATCGCGGAGTTGCAGGCGCAGGGCTACGCGCTGCCGAACTATCCCGACCTTCCCACCACGGACGCCGAGAAGGACGCCAAGAAGCGCTACGACCGGGTCAAGGGCAGCGCGGTGAATCCCGTGCTGCGCGAGGGCAACTCCGACCGTCGCGCGCCCGCATCCGTGAAGGCCTACGCGCGCGCCAAGCCGCACGCGATGGGGGCGTGGTCGAGCGCGAGTCGCTCGCACGTCGCGCACATGGCCGGCGGCGACTTCTACGGCAACGAGAAGTCCCTGACGATGCCCGCCGCGACGCTCGCGACGATCGAGCTCTTCGGCGCGGACGGCTCGCGCACGAAGCTCGCGGGCCCCTTCCCGCTCGAGGCGCGCGAGGTGGTCGACGCGACGTTCCTCTCGAAGCAGGCGCTGTGCGCGTTCTTCGCCGAGCAGGTCGCCGACGCACAGCGCAAGGGCGTGCTGTTCTCGGTGCACCTCAAGGCGACCATGATGAAGGTCTCCGATCCGATTCTCTTCGGATACGCGGTGCAGGCCTACTTCGCCGCGGCCTTCGCGCGGCACGGTGCGACGCTCGCGCGCATCGGCGCCAACCCGCGCAACGGACTGGGCGACGTGCTCGCCAAGGTCGCGGCGCTGCCGGAGGCCGAGCGCGCGCCGATCGAAGCCGACTTCGCCGCCGCGCTGCAGAGCGGACCGGCGCTGGCGATGGTGAATTCCGACAAGGGCATCACCAACCTGCACGTGCCCAGCGACGTGATCATCGACGCCTCGATGCCGGCGATGATCCGCGATTCCGGTCGCATGTGGAACGCTTCCGGCAGGCTCGAGGACACCAAGGCCGTGATCCCCGACCGCTGCTACGCGGGCGTGTACCAGGCCGTGATCGACGACTGCAAGGCCAACGGCGCGCTCGATCCGCGCACGATGGGTTCGGTGCCCAACGTCGGGCTGATGGCGAAGAAGGCCGAGGAATATGGCTCGCACGAGCGCACCTTCGAGATCGCGCGCGCGGGCACCGTGCGCGTGCTCGATGCCAATGGCGCGACGCTGCTCGAGCACGCCGTCGAGGCCGGTGACATCTGGCGCATGTGCACGGTCAAGTTCGAGGCGGTCGCCGACTGGGTCAAGCTGGCCGTGACGCGCGCGCGCCTGTCGAACACGCCCGCCGTGTTCTGGCTCGACAAGTCGCGCGCCCACGATGCGCAGTTGCTCGCGCTCGTCGCCGAGCTCCTGTCGCAGCACGCGACGCAGGGGCTCGAGTTCCACATGCTCCCGCCGGTGCTCGCCACCAAGTTTTCGCTCGGTCGCATTCGCAGAGGCGTCGACACGATCTCGGTCACGGGCAACGTGCTGCGCGACTACCTCACCGATCTGTTCCCCATTCTCGAGGTCGGCACGAGCGCGAAGATGCTCTCGATCGTCCCGCTGATGAACGGCGGCGGCCTGTTCGAGACGGGCGCTGGCGGCTCGGCGCCCAAGCACGTGCAGCAGTTTCAGGAGGAGAACTACTTGCGCTGGGATTCGCTCGGCGAGTTCCTCGCGCTCGCCGCTTCGTTCGAGCACATCGCCGACACCACCGGCGACGCCAAGGCGCGCGTGCTCGCCAAGACGCTCGATCAAGCGAGCGCGACCTACCTGATGAACGACAAGGGCCCCGCGCGCAAGGTGGGCGGTCTCGACAATCGCGGCAGCCACTTCTACCTCGCGCTCTATTGGGCGCGGGCACTCGCTGCTCAGACCGACGACGCCGTGCTCGCCGCTCGTTTCGCGCCCCTCGCCAAGGCGCTGGGCGAGGGCGAAGCGCGGATCGTCGAGGAGTTGATCGCCTGCCAAGGCAAGCCCGTCGACCTCGGCGGCTACTACCAGCCCGACCCGCAGAAGGTCGCCGTCGCCCTGCGCCCGAGCGCCACGCTCAACGACTTGATCGACGCCGCGGCGCGCTCCGCGCCCGCCGGTCGTTGCTCGGGGCTGGCGCTCTCCTCGCCCAGTTGAGCGCCAGCGCACGCTGGGCGAGCGAGTCAGCGCGAGGAATCCACGCGCGAGGAATCCACGCGCGAGGAATCCACGCGCGAGGAATCCACGCGCGACGAATCCGCGGGCGATGAGTCCGCGGGCGACGAATCCGCGGGCGATGAGTCCGCGGGGGACGCCGGAGCGGTGAGGCGACGACGCTGGGCTATGAGCAGGTCGACCATGCGGCCGTAGGAGGCGACGCCGTGGCGCTGGCCTTGGGACACGAGGTAGGTGTCGTTCACCTTGGTGGAGACCGAGCGCACGGCTCGCTGCGCCGCAGATCGCGGCGCCCAGAAGGCGTTGAGCGCGTCGATGTCGCGGCGCAGCGGCGCGGGAATCGCACGCTCGACCTGCCTCGCGCGCTCGGGCGCGGCGGAACGCAGCGCGCGGTGCAACTCGCGCATGGCGACGAGCGCGACCGAGTAGGCGAGCGCGGGATCGCCGGAGAGGGTGCCGACGTGGACCGCGAGGAAGTTGGCTTCGTCCTCGCGCGCGAAGCCGCGCTGGTGCGCGACCTCGTGCAGCGCGCTGAACATGCGCTGCGGCACGGGCGCGAGCGTGTTGACGTGCGGCTCGGCGGTGAAGGGCCAGTAGATGCCGGAGATCCCAGCGAGCTTCATCGCGAGCGAGAGCGAGCCGTCGCGCAACACGGGCCGCGAACCAGCGAGCCGCGCGTCGGTCGCGCTGGCGACGGACCACGCGCGGGCCACGGAGCTCGCGAGCTGCTCGAAGTCGCCCTCGATCGCGACCGTGCCGTCCGCGTTCTCCGGCAGACTCGAGCGCGCGTCCCGCGCGCGCTGCAACCAATCGCGCGTCGCTTGCTCGAGTTCCTCTGCGCCCGCGGGGCGCATGTCGAATCCACTGCCGTGCGCGTAGGGGAGCCGCGCGTGATTGAGGCCCCACGCGAGCAGGTAGAACGACACGCTCCAGCTCGCGAGCGTGAGGACGCGCAGGAACTCCGCGCAAGCGAGCTCCAGCGCGCGCCCGGTTCCGCGCACGCGCTCGCGCACGACGCGTGCGGCGCGCACCGCGGCGAGCAGCGCGAGCGCGAGCAAGCCGAGCTCGCCCAGCGACCACGGCGACAGTCCGCTCACGAAGCTCAGCCCGCGCTCGAACCATGGGTAGAGCCCGCGCGAGTAGAGGCGCTCCGTCCATTCCGGTGCGGCACCCGCGGCGACTCTCAGCAGCGCACAGGCGACGCCAACGCTCAGCGCGAGCAGCAGCGAGCGACGTCGGGCGCGCCCAGCCGCGCGCAACGCTTGCATCAGCACCGAACAGCGCTCTCGCATGCCCATGGCCCGCGCCAGCCTACGCGCCGCGCTCGTGCTCGTCGCCCCACGGTGGCGCGCGGCGCTGTGCTATCGTGGCGCGTTCTCGTGCGAGTCCTGCGTTGAGCGAACACCCCTCCGACTCCGGCGCCCGCGCGCCCCAGATCCCGTTGAAGAGCCCCAAGCCCGCGTGGCTGAAGGTTCCGCTGCCGGGCGGCGAGGGTTTCACGCGCCTCAAGGCGCTGACGCAGGAACTCAAGCTCCACACCGTCTGCCAAGAGGCGCGCTGCCCGAACATCGGCGAGTGCTGGAAGGGCGAGCACGCGACGATGACGCTGATGGTGCTCGGCGACGAGTGCACGCGCCGCTGTCGCTTCTGCGCGGTCAAGACCGTGCTCAAGGCGCCGCCGCCCGATCCCGACGAGCCCGCGCACGTCGGACAGGCCGTGGCCGCGATGAAGCTCGGCTATGTCGTGATCACGTCCGTCGATCGCGACGACCTGAGCGACGGCGGCTCGGGCCACTACGCGCAGTGCATCCGCGAGATCCGCACGCGCGCGAGCGAGACCGTGGTCGAGACGCTGATCCCCGACTATCAGGGCGAACAGCTCGCCGCGCTGATGGCGGCCGCGCCCGACGTGCTCGCGCACAACGTCGAGGTCGTCGCGCGCCTGCAGCGCAAGATCCGCGACCCGCGCTGTTCCTTCGAGCGCTCGCTCGAGACCCTGCGCGGCGCCAAGCGCCACCAGCCCGGCGCATTCACCAAGTCGTCGCTCATGCTCGGCCTCGGCGAGACCCACGACGAGGTCGTCGAGTCGATGGAGCTGCTGCGCGCCGCCGAGGTCGATTTCCTGACGCTCGGCCAATACCTGCGCCCGACCGCCCAGCACGCGCCCGTGCGCGAGTGGGTCACGCCCGAGCGCTTCTTCGACCTGCAGCTCTTCGGCGAGCGGCTCGGTTTCAAGTACGTCGCGTCCGGCCCGCTCGTGCGCTCGTCCTACAAGGCCGGCGAGTTCTTCGCCGCCCGCCTCGTCCGCGAGCGCCGCGCCGCCGCCGGTCACTAGCCCGCCCGATTCACGAGCGCACGATTGCGCGAGCGGGGATGGACTTGCCTCAGCGAGTTGCGGCTTGGCCGTGGGGGCCCGCGCGTTCGGTCGTTCAGCGGAGTCGGCACCCGGTCGCTTGGAAGCCGTCGTCGCTTGGGACTCACGGGGGGCGTCGCTACGATGGCGCGTCTCGGAAGCCCCGACCCGACTCCGAATGGAGCGTGTCCGGGACGGCTGGGTACATTCCCATGAGCGCCTTGGAACTCCAATCCGTCATCGCCCCCGACGGCAGCGCGGCCGGTCACGACCCGCGCCTCTCCGCCGAGGGGCTGTTGCACTGCTATCGCACCATGCTGACGGTGCGGGCCTTCGACGACGTAGCCCTCAAGCTGCAGCGCTCGGGCCGCATCGGCTTCTCGATCCCCAACAAGGGCGTCGAGGCCTGTCAAGTGGGGGCCGCGAGCGCGCTGGAGACCAAGGACTGGATCTTCCCGAGCTATCGCGACTTCGGGATGGCGCTGTACCACGGCGTCACGCCGACCGAGATGATGCACAACATGTTCGGCAACGACCGCGACAGCGCTCGCGGCCGCCAGATGCCGGTGCACTTCTCGTTCGACAAGCCGATCCGCTTCGTGTCGATCAGCTCGCCGCTGGGCACGCAGATCCCGCAGGCGGTCGGCGCGGCGTACGCGATGAAGCTGCGCGGGGAAAAGCACGTGGCGCTGGTGAGCTTCGGCGACGGCTCGACCTCGACGCTCGGCTTCCACTCCGGCCTCAACTTCGCCGGCGTGTGGAAGGCGCCGGTGGTGTTCCTGTGCCAGAACAACGGTTATGCGATTTCCTGCCCGGTCGAGGAGCAGACGGCGAGCGAGAGCTTCGCGATCAAGGCCAAGGCCTACGGCATGCCGGGCGTGCGCGTCGACGGCAACGACCTGCTCGCCATGCGCCAAGCGACCGCGCAGGCCGTGGCGCGCGCGCGGCGCGGCGAGGGCCCGACGCTGATCGAGGCCGTGACCTTCCGCATGGGCGGCCACTCGACCTCGGACGATCCGACGCGCTACGTGCCCAAGGAGCTCGTCGAGAGCTGGGCCAAGAAGGACCCGGTGGCGCGCTTCGAGCGTTACCTCGCGAGCCGCCAGCTCTGGACCGCGGAGCAGGGTGAGGCGCTGTACGCCGCCGCGGTCGAGCAGGTCAGCGCCGCCGTCAAGGAGGCCGAGGCCACCCCGGCGCCCAAGCTCGAGAGCATTTTCACCGACGTCTACGCCAGCGTGCCCGCGCACCTGCGCCGTCAGGGACAGGCCGCCTTCGAGCTCGCTGCTCGCAAGGGCGACGCCGGCGCCGGCGACGGCAAGTTCCCGCTCTGAAACCGAATCACCCAGCGAAGAAGCAAGAACGACATGGCCACGTTGACGATGGTTCAGGCGGTGAACGACGCGCTCAAGGTCGCGATGCGCCGCGACAAGGACGTGCTGGTGTTCGGCGAGGACGTCGGCCCCAAGGGCGGCGTGTTCCTCGCCACCGAGGGGCTCACGAAGGAGTTCGGCAAGCAGCGCTGCTTCGACACGCCGCTCTCCGAGGACGGCATCGTCGGCACCGCGATCGGCATGGCGCTCAACGGCCTCAAGCCGGTGGCCGAGATTCAGTTCCAGGACTTCATCTTCCCGGCCTTCGACCAGATCGTGAGCGAGGCGGCCAAGTTCCGCTATCGCTCCGGCGGCCAGTACACGGTGCCGATGGTGATTCGCACGCCCTACGGCGGCGGCATCCGCGGTGGCCTGTACCACTCGCAGTCGGGCGAGGCCTATTTCTGCCATACGCCCGGCCTGAAAGTCGTGATCCCCTCGACGCCCGAAGACGCCAAGGGCCTACTGCTCGCCTCGATCGAGGATCCCGATCCGGTGATCTTCATGGAGCCCAAGGCGCTCTACCGCACGACCAAGAGCGAGGTTCCCGAGGGCTACTACACGACGCCGCTCTCGACTCTGCGCACCGCTCGCACGGGCAAGGACGTCACGGTGTTCTGCTACGGCGCCATGGTGCCGGTGTGCCTCAAGGCGGCCGAGCAGGCGGCGGAGAAGGGCATCGACTGCCTCGTGGTCGATCTGCGCACGCTGCTGCCGCTCGACGAAGAGGGCGTGCTCGAAGCCGCCAAGCAGACCGGTCGCGTGGTGATCGTGCACGAGGCGCCGCGCTTCTGCGGTTTTGGAGGCGAGATCAGCGCGATGATCGCCGAGAACATCATCGAGTACATGGAGGCTCCCGTCGCGCGCGTGACGGGCTTCGACACGCCGTTCCCCAACACGCTCGAGCACCACTACATGCCGGATGCGCGCCGCGTTCTCGACGCGATCGAGCACGTCCACGGCTTCTAGATTTCACGCAACCACGCACGACTCACGAGAGACACAGCGCAATGGCCAACCTCGAGTTCAAGCTGCCCGACATCGGCGAAGGCGTCGCCGAGGGCGAGATCGTCAAGTGGCTCGTCAAGGTCGGTGATGCCGTCAAGGAGCATCAGGCCGTGGTCGAGGTGATGACCGACAAGGCGACCGTCGAGATCCCCGCGCCCGCCGCGGGCACGATCGTCCAGACGCGCGCCAACCCCGGCGACGTGGTACCCGTGGGCAGCGTGATCTTCGTGCTCGCGACCGGCGCGGGCGCCGCGCCCGCGCCGCAGAAGTCGCACGCGAGCGCCGCCGCGGCTCCCGCACACGCCCCGAGTTCACCCACTCCCAGTGCCCCCGCGAAGGCCGCGCCCGCAGCCGCCCACGCTGGCCACGGCCCCTCGAAGGCCGTCGGCGGTCGTTTGGAGTTCAAGCTGCCCGACATCGGCGAAGGTGTCGCCGAGGGCGAGATCGTCAAGTGGCTCGCCAAGGCCGGTGATGTCGTCAAGGAGCATCAGGCCGTGGTCGAGGTCATGACCGACAAGGCCACCGTGGAAATCCCCGCGCCCGCCGCGGGCAAGCTGCTCGAGCTGCGCGCCAAGGCCGGCGACGTCGTGCCCGTGGGCAGCGTGATCTTCGTGCTCGAGACCGCGGGCGGCGCCGTAGCCGCGCCTGCGGCCGCTGCCGCGCACACGAGCCACGCCGCTCCGGCGCTGGCCGCGGTCGGCGCTGCTGCCGCTCCCACCCAGCGCGCGAGCGACGAGAAGATCCTCGCCGTGCCGAGCGCTCGCCGCATCGCGCGCGAGCTCGGCATCGAGCTCGGCGACGTGTCCGGCTCCGGCCGTCACGGCGTCGTGCGCCGCGCCGACGTCGAGGCCTTCGCCAAGTCTCGCAGCGCCGCGCCCGCTCCGGCTCCCAAGCCCGCGGCCGCCGCTCCCGCTGCTTTGGCGAAGCCCGCCGCCGCACCGGTCAGCTTCGCCCCGCAGGAACGCGAGACGCGCATCCCGTTCCGCGGCGTGCGCCGCAAGATCAGCGAGGCGATGGTGCGCTCGAAGTACACCGCGCCGCACTTCACCGTCGTCGAAGAGGTCGACGTCACCGAGCTCGTGCGCCTGCGCGAGACGGCCAAGGTGATGGGTCAGGAGAGCGGCATCAAGGTCACCTTCATGCCGTTCATCATGAAGGCCTGCGCGCTCGGTCTGGCGAAGTACCCGATGCTCAACGGGCACCTCGACGAGGCGACGCAGGAGATCGTGCGCTGCGGCTACGTGAACCTCGGCATCGCCATGGACACCGACAACGGCCTGATCGTGCCGGTGGTCAAGGAAGTGCAGTCGAAGGGCATCCTGCAACTCGCCCAAGAGCTGAACGAGCTCGCCGAGCGCACGCGCGCGGGCAAGGTCAAGCCGGACGAGCTCAAGGGCTCGACCTTCTCGATCACCAACGCCGGCAACATCGGCGGCATCCTCGCCACGCCGATCATCAACTTCCCCGACATCGCCATCATGGGCGTGCACCGCATCACCAAGCGTCCGGGCGTCGTCGAGACGCCGCAGGGCGACAAGATCGAAGTGCGCCAATACATGAACTTCTCGGCTTCCGTCGACCACCGCCTCGCCGACGGCGCCGACGGCGCGCGCTTCCTCGTCCACGTCAAGCGCCTGCTCGAGAACCCCGGCCTGCTCGCCCTTTAGCAGCACACCCAACGTCTCCGCGATCGCGCGCTCGAACCCCTCGTGCGATTGGGGGACCACGAGTTGCACGGCGCGCCGCCGGGGCTTCATCAAGCTGCACAGGAAGTCCTTCTCAAGGGCGTGGCTCTCGGCGTCACCAGCGTCGATGCACGACATCGCCCGGTGGCCTGCGACGCTCACGCCGGTCGGCGATCACGACGGTCTTGGAGCGCACGCGCTCGCCTTCGCGAGCCTGCTCGTAGATGCGTCCAGCCCCAGACTCGGCTCCTCCTCGTCGAGCTCGGCGCACATGTTGCTGACGCGACTTCTGTCGATCCCCTGACCGCTCAACGCCTGAATCAGGTCGTCGACCCTGCGAGTGGACGTGCCGTGCAGAAAGACCTCCGGCGCCACGGCGACGAGGGCCTTCTCCGCGTGCCGTCGCGGATCGAGGAGGCTCAGGAACTACGTCCCAGCGCGCAGCTTGGGGATCGCCAGCGACAGCGCCCCGACGCGGGCCTCGACGTCCCGCTCGCGGCAGCCATTGCGATACCCCAGACTCCCCGCGGCGCGCGCGTGGAGCGCCGCGCCGCTCTGGGCCGCAATCTCGCCCTTCGGGGCCTCGCGGATCCGCTCAGCGCGCGCTCCATGCGGCACGACCCCGCTCGGCCTCGATCGATCTCCTGTGGGCCTTGCAACGCGCACAGAACAACGAACCGAGCTCCGCGGGGCGCTCCCCCGGCGCGGGGCCGGCCCTCAGGACGGCTCCGCACGCACACAACATGGAACGCCGGCGCATCGCTCAGGCCACGAGTCACTCAGGCTACGAAGATGCGCTGATTGTGCCAGCGCAGAGCGTCGCGGCTGGGTTGCTTGTCGGGTTCTTTCGGCAACGAAATCAGCGGCTGCTCGTCGAACGAGTAGAAGCGGCGACCGTTGCTCCAGCGCTCCCTGATCTTGGAGGACACGCGAACACTGTATTCAGGCGTGACGGTGATCAGGCCGTGGTCGAACAGGGCGTGGAACTCCTTGCTCAGAAGGAGTCCGTTCTGCACGTGGTTGCTGCGCGGCCCGAGGTACGGCTGCACATGAGCAGCGTCGAGCACGGGCTCGGTCTTCTCGCCGCTGATCGCACACCTGCGACCGTACGCATCGAGAATGCGTGTGCGAAAGGCGCCTTGGCCTTCCCGGTAGTGGACATTCGCGGCGGCGAGCTCTCGTTCGTCGACGTCCAGCGGCTCGAACTGCGAAGCAAAGTCCTCGGGCTCGCCCAGCGCGTCGAGCTGAATCTCGCCGAGCAGGCGCGAGGCCCTGTTCGCATCCGTCTCCGTTCGTCCCTGGACGATGTTCGGTTTCCAGTCTTCCGACGCGCCCCACGGAATCCAGCGCTCTCGGTGCCAAAAGACTGCATCCCTGAGGATCGTGCAACCCAGAGGCTTCGACTCGGCGCTCAATTGGAGCGGCTCGGATTGTCGGTAGTCCTCGATGCGTCGAAGAAACTTCAGCCGATTCGGGTCACCGTTCTTGATTCCGAACGTACTCCACGCAGCGTCCAGTTCGAGGATCGTGAAGTGAGCGAAGAAGCCATAGCCGGCGATTGCGTTGATAGGGCTCTTGAGTCGGAAGAACACAGGCGCGCCCGGCAGCATCTGCTTCATCGGTCGCTGCGCGCGCGGCGACCAGAAGTTGACCTCATCCACACGTCCGTTGGACGCAATCGACGTCAAATAGTCGAACCAGGCCTTGTCTGTCAGCGCGACGAACGGCTCGATCATGGACGCACGTGACCTCGGGGGTCAGCGGCCGCCCTTGCGTTGGCGGTCGAGGATTTCTTGGACGGACTCGAGGTCGGCGTCCCAGGCGCGCTTGCGGTCGGCCGCGGTGGGGGGGGCGAGGGGGCGGGCGAGGCGGAAGCCGACGAACTTGGCGTCGGTGAGGTACCAGATCGACTTCGGCAGTTGGGGGTCCTGCACCTTCCAGTTGGCGTTCGAGCCGCGGCGGGCGGCGGAGCGCAGGCGGTCGGGGTCGTCGTCCCAGGATCCGCCGCGCACGACGCGCGGGTAGAGCTGCGTGGGCCAGTGGCAGGGGTTCGACGCGAGCTCGTCCTTGGCGCGCGCGTAGAAGTCCTTGTCGTGCTGGTCGAGCACCCACTCGGCCACGTTGCCGTGCATGTCGTAGAGGCCCCACGGGTTGGGCTTCTTCTGCTTGACCTTCTGGTACTTGCCGTCGGCGTTGTCGAAGAACCACGCGTGCTCGCCTAGGTCCTTGGTTTCGTCGCCGAAGGAATAGACGGTGGTCGTGCCCGCGCGGCAGGCGTACTCCCACTCGGCCTCGGTCGGCAGGCGGTAGAAGCGACCGGTCTTCATCGAGAGCCACTTGGTGTAGTGGCGCGCGGCGAACTCGGTCATGCAGACGGCCGGAAAGCCCTCGATGCCCATGCCGAAGTCCATCGGCACGTAGGGCGGCGTGGGGCGGCTCACGGCGTCGGCCCACGCGTCGTTGGCGTCGGCGGCGAAGCGGCCCGACTTGCGCAGCTCGATGTCGAGCTTGAACTGGAACAGGCGGAACTCGTCCCATGTGAGCTCGTGCTCCTCGAGCCACAAGGGCGCGATGTCGACCTGGTGCACGGGACCCTCGTCGGCCTTGCGGTTCGCTTCGCCCTCCGAACTGCCCATGGCGAACTTGCCGCCGGGAATCGGGAGCATCGTGAAGCTCACGTCCGAGCCGGGAATGCGCTCGACGTAGCGCTTCATCTCCTGCTCGCTCGAGGCCTCGGCGTCGGGGTTGGGGAGCGGCGCGGGCGAGCCCTCGGGCATCGCCGGGTAGACGAACACCTCGCCTTGGGGAGCGGGGACGAGCGCGAGGGCGACACACAGCGCGGTGAGCGGAGTCATCGGGAGAGAGGTTAGGCTGCGCGCTCCGCGGTGTCACCGAGGGGAAGGCATGGAAACTAGGCGCACGATCGCGGGCTGGCTGGGGGCGGCCGCGCTGGGGCTGCTCGGGGCGGCCTGCGCCGCGCCGCAGCGCTTCGAGTTCTCGGACGCGGCCATGGGGACGACGTTTCGGATCGTGCTGTACGCCGACGATGCCCCGGCGGCGGAGCGCGCGGCGCTGGCCGCGTTCGCACGCGTGCGCGAGCTCGATGCCCGCCTGAGCGACTACCGCGACGACAGCGAAATCTCGAGGCTCTCGGGGACGAGTGGGGGCGGCGAGTTCGTGGCGCTGTCGAGCGACGCGTGGCGCGTGCTGGCGCTCGCGCAGTACTTCGCGCAGGTCTCGGACGGCGCGTTCGATGCGACCGTCGGGCCAGCGGTCGCGCTGTGGCGGCGAGCGCGGCGGCAGGGCGAGCTGCCGAGCGAGGCGCGCATCGCGGACGCGCTCGAGCGCACCGGCTGGAGGCACGTCGAGCTCGATGCGAGCACGCGCTCGGCGCGCCTAGATCGCGCGCTCATGAAGCTCGACTGCGGCGGAATTGCGAAGGGCTATGCGCTCGACGCGGCGCTCGACGTGCTCGCGCAGCAGGGGATCGAGCGCGCGCTCGTCGACGGCGGGGGCGATGTCGCGGCGCGAAAGGCGCCGCCGGGCAGCGCGGGCTGGATCGTCGCGGTGCGGCCTTTTGGGAATGAAAACACGGCCGTGTCGATCGTGCTCGAGAACGCGGCGCTCGCGACCTCGGGCGACGCGTACCAGTCGCTCGAACTCGACGGCGTGCGCTACTCGCACATCGTCGACCCGCGCACGGCTCGCGCGCTCGTAGCGCGCACGAATGCGACCGTGCTGGCCGCGGATGGAGCCTCGGCGGACGCGCTGGCGACGGCGTTGTGCGTGCTCGGTCCGCGCGAGGGGCTCGAGCTCGCCGCGCGCGAGGGCTGCGACGCGCGCATCGCGCGCGAGGGGCCCTACGGCATCGAAAGCTCCGCCACGAAGGGCTTCGAGGCGCGTATCCTGTCTGCGTCGAACGCCCCCGCCAACCGCGTCCCGAAGAGACCCCAAAGATGACGAGCGAGCCTGCGAAGAACGTGTCCAGCTTGAGCCGCCGAGATGCCCTGCGCACCGGTGGAGTCGTGATCGCGAGCGGCGCGCTCGCCAGCGCGCTGCCGGCGGGCACGCTCGGCTTCCATCGAAGCGGCACGGACGTGTTGCGCGTCGGCCTCGTCGGGTGCGGCGGTCGTGGAACGGGCGCTGCCG
>VGZD01000034.1 GCA_016872715.1 Planctomycetota bacterium | reverse complement strand
GGGCGGTCGAGCGCGGGGCGGTCGCGCGCGGGGCGGTCGAGCGCGGGGCGGTCGCGCGCGGGGTTGGTCGCGCGCGAGATGACATGCGTTCGAGATGACGTGCGCGGTGGGTTCGTGTCCGCGGACCGGTGACGCGCGCCGAAGCGCTGTCGGATCAGGCTGGTCCGGGGGGGGCGCGGATGGGGGGCGGGCGTGTCGGTGGGATGCCGTCCCACGGCCCGCTGGGGGCGCCGGAGGGGGAGCGAGACGCGTTCGACCTCGCCGGTGGCGGGGGTGCGCGCGAAAAAAAACCAAAAAAATTCGCGCTCCGTCGGCGGCCTCGGCCCGACGTGCGACGGCCTTGGACGGGCCACTACATCTTGTGGCACATGGGCGCGTTTTCCATCTGAATACACAATCCGTGGGCGGCTGCGGATGGGCTCGCGGGGCGCCGAACTGGCCGCGAGCTCGCTCCTTCGAGCCCCTTGCGCCACGTCTTCGCCACTTTCGCGTTGCGGCACCCCGCGCGGGGCGCTCAGATGGGAGTCGTGGGGCAGATTGGGACTAGGTGGGCAAGGAGCTAGCCTCGGGCTAGGACGTACGCGCGATGTGGCTGGGGGAGTCAACCCATTCGCTGGATGACAAGGGACGCCTTTGTGTCCCCCGTCGTCTGCTCGCGGGCCAGTCCTTCGGTGCCGAGGGGCGAGTGTCCTTCGTGCTGACGCTCGGCTTCGAGGGCTGCCTGTTCCTGTTCACCGAGGCGGCCTTCGCCAAGGCGGTCGCGCGGCTGGAGACGCAGGCCTTTGCCGGTGAAGAGAAGCGCAACATGCAGCGCCTGTTCTTCTCGAAGGCGCAGCACGTCGAGCTCGACGAGAAGAACCGTCTCAACCTGCCGGAGAAGCTCAAGCAGCTCGTCGGGATCGATCGCGAGGTCGCCATCGTCGGGCTCGTCGACCGCGCGGAGATCTGGCCGCGGGCGAAGTGGGAGGCCTTCGATGCGTCCCACGCGCGCGATTTCGGTCGGCTCGATTCCGTACTGCTCCCAGACGGCCCGTCTGGGTCGGGTGCATGAGCGGCCATGGGGGGGGTGGACATGGAGCGCCGCAACGAGTCGGGGGCCGGTGGAGCCTCGCGGTCCGTGCACGAGAGCGTGCTCGCCGCCGAGGTCGTGCGCTTCCTCGGCGCTGAGCGTCCGAGCGAACTCGAGGGCTGGATCGTCGATGGCACGCTCGGTGCCGGAGGCCACTCACGCGCGCTGCTCGCCGCGCTGCCGCGCGTGCAATTGCTCGGCCTCGATCAGGATCCGGAGATCCTCGCGCACGCGCGCGAGGGACTCGCGCCGTTCGGACGTCGCGTGCAGGTGCGTCGCGCGCGCTTCTCGCAGCTCGGCTCGGCCCTCGAGGCCGTCGGCGCGCGGCGCGTGGTCGGGATCCTGCTCGACATCGGCGCGAGCTCGCTGCAGCTCGACAGCGCGAGCCGCGGCTTCTCGTTCCTCGCGGACGGTCCGCTCGACATGCGCATGGACCCCGAGCGCGAGCGCACGGCCGCGGACATCGTCAACGGCTGGGACGAGTCGGATCTCGCGGATCTTTTCTTCTACGAAGGCGGTGAGACGCGATCGCGCAAGATCGCGCGCGCGATCGTCGAGTCGCGCCGCCGCGCTCCGTTCCAACGCACGCTCGCCCTCGCGGACGTGATCGAGCACTCCGTCGGCGGCTCGGGCAAGACGCACGCGGCGACGCGCGTGTTCCAGGCGCTGCGCCGCGCGGTGAACGAGGAGGGAGACGAGCTGCTCGAGGGACTCGCCGCAGCGCAGGAGTGGCTCGTCGACGCCGGTCGCCTCGCGGTGATCTCGTTCCACTCGGGCGAAGACGCCGAGGTCAAGCGCTTCTTCGCGCAGGGGGCGAGCGAAGGCCAATGGGAAGTGCTCACGCGCAAGCCCGTCACGGCGAGCCGTGAGGAGTTGGCGCGCAACCGTCGGTCGCGTTCGGCACTGCTGCGCGTCGGAGCGCGGACGCGTCGCGCCCCGTCCGTGCGGGGAGGTGGTGCGTGAATTTGCGCGTCGCGCTCTCGGCCAGCCTGTCGCTCGCGGTCGTCGCCGCGGCGCTGGTGGCCTGCTTCGTGCAGAACTCCAACCACGCGCGCGCCGAGCAACTCTCGCGCATGCAGCGCGAGTGGGAGATGGTCGCGGCGGCGAACGCGCAGATGCGCGCGCGCGTGTCGTCGCACGTTTCCGGCGTCGCCAACACGGAGCTCGATGCCACGCTCTCCGCCCGCGCCGAGCGAGGAGGCGAGCCGTGATCGGCGAACGCGCACTGGAGTCCAACAGCGGCGTGCGTCCCGTGAGCGCGTTTCTGGCCGTCGGCGTCGTCCTGGCGGCCGTGGCCGCGGCGGTCGCGGGCACGGCCTTCGGCGTCGACGACAGCGTGCGGCGCTGGGAGCAGGACGAGCAGGATCCCTCGCCCGCCTACACGATCACCGATCGCGACCAGCGCCCGGTGGCGCTCTTCGTGCAGCGCCTCGACCTCGTGCTCTCCCCCAACGCCATGTGGCAGGCGCACACGCCCGAGCGCGTGGCGATGGAACTCGCCACCGTGCTCGGCCGCGATTTCCACGAGCTGGCGGTGGCGATGATGCCGGACGCGACGGGCGGCGTGATTCGCACCTCGCTGCCGCTGGAGACCAGCGTGGCCGCGCGCATCGCGACCTGGATCCAGACCGGCAGCCCGGTCGCGGACGAGGGCGTGCGCGGTCCGATTCGCGGCATGTGGATCGGGCGCGATGAGCGCGGAGCCTACGTGCTGTGCTGGCAACCCTACACGGTTCTGAGCGCCGACTCGCGCGTCGAGCAGGGCGAAGACTTCGGCGAGAAGCCGCGCAAGTGGGCGCGTCACATCGCCGATGGCCTCGCGCTGTGCCTGCTCGGCGCGGACGCCGTGAAGCCCGGTGGGGACGAGGTTGCGCTCGAGGAGCAGCGCAGCGCGGTCTGGAGCTGGCTGATGCCGACGACGTACACCGTCGCCGTGCGCGGGTTCGAGGCGGCGCGTGCGCCGCAGCTGATCGAGGTGCTCTCGCGCGAAAAGGTCGCGCACCACCAGATGCGCATCGAGCGGGGCCGCGACCGCGAGTATCCCGCGGGCCGCTTCCCGTTCCTCGGCCTGTGGGGCTACGTCGATGAGCCCCTCGCGCGCCGCGCGGCGGATCGCGCCCTCGAACTGGTCGCACAAGGCAAGCCGAGCGCCACGGCCAATGCCGCGCTGATCGATGCATCCAAGGAGCTCTCGACGCTCGTCGCCGCGCTCGGCGAGGTCGAAGACGAAGGCGAGTACGAGGCCGTGATCGCGCAAGTCCACGATCTGCGCGGGCGCGCGACTTGGGAATTGCTCGCCCAGCCGCTGCCGCTCTCGGGCCTCGAACGCGCCTGCGATTCCCTGCTCGCCGACGAGTCGAGGTGGGGTTTCCTCGAGGAGCAGTCGTCGGGCTACCGCTTCCTGCGCCATCGCTCCGTGCGCGCCGGTGAGTCGCGCTCGTACTTCCTCGAGAGCGACGCGCCCAGCGAGTCGCCGCGCGTCGTCACGACGTTCGACCTGATGCTGCAGCGCCAGGTCGGCATCGCGCTCGACGAGCTGATGCAAACGCACAAGCCCGCGCTCGCCATGGCGGTTGCGCTCGACCTCGAGAGCGGCGACGTGCTCGCCGTCGACTCGCGCTCGAGCTACCCGATGCTCGGCTTCCCGCCGCTGTACCACGAGTTCACGCCGGGCTCGACGTTCAAGGTCAACGTGATGGCCTGCGCGCTCGAATCCGGCGCGGTGCGGCCCGACGACACCTTCAACGTCGGCGACGGAACGTACTTGTTCGGCAGGCGCCGCATCCGCGAAGCGGAGTCGAGCAAGACCGGCACGCTGACGGCCGCGCAGTGCCTCGCGCACTCGGTGAACTCTGGCCTTGTGCAGATCGGCGACAAGGTCGACGACGACTTCCTCCACCAGAAGTTCCGCGCGCTGCACTACTCCGAGGCGCCCAAGAGCGGCTTCGGCGGCGAGCGGCCCGGCTACCTGCCGAAGCTGCCGTGGAAGCGCGAGTGGACGCACGCTTCGATTTCCTTCGGCCACGAGCTGAAGGTCACGCTCTGGCAGCACGCCGCGGGCCTCGCGGCGATCGTCCGTGGTGGACACTGGCTGCCGCTGCGCACGCTCGAAGCCGTCGAGCAATACGGCGAGCGCTTCACGCTCCCGCGCGCTCGTCCCGAGCCGGTGTTCGCGGCGAGCACGTCGGAGACGATCCGCGCGATGATGCGCTCCGGCGCGCGCGAAGGCACGGGCGCGGCGGTCGCGAGTAATGAGAAGCTGCCCACGCTCAGCGTCGGCACCAAGACCGGAACCGCGCAGAAGGTCGGCACGGAAGTGTGCCTGCACCACGAGCTCGAGCATCAGGCCAGTCACTGGAAGGCCGGCACCAAGTGCGCGCGCGAGTGCCGTCTCGAGCTGGTGAACAAGCCGCGCGAGAAGCACACCAACTGCTACACGTCGAGCATGTGCATCTGGGGGCGTCGCAATGGCGGTGGCCGCGAGGTGCTGGTGCTGGTGGTGGTCGAGGAGCCGCGCGGCGGACAGAAGTACGGCTCCCGCGTCGCGGGTCCGACGGCGGTGCGCATCCTGAAGGAGGCGCTCGGAGAGACGCGCAATGGCCGCCCCGTGGTCGAGGCGATCAGCGCGGGCTTCGCGCCGGCGCTCGATGCGCGCAGCGAGCGTGGTCTCGAACAGCCTTGGGCGGAGGTGGGCCGGTGATGGTCACGCTCGAAGAACTCGCACGCGCGTTCGGTGGCGAACTGCGCGGCGCGAGCTCGGGGCGCGCGCTCTGCGACGTGCAGCTCGACAGCCGCACCGTGGGGCCCGGCGACCTGTTCGCCGCGCTGAGCGGATCGAACTCGGACGGGTCGCGATTCGTGCCGCAGGCGCTCAGCCGCGGCGCGCTCGCGGTGCTCTCGAGCACGCCGCTCGAGCTGCCCGCCGACGTGGCCAACTGGATTCACCCGCAGGCGCGCGCGATCGCCGGTGCGGCCGCGGCGCGCGTGCACGGAGAGCCCGGACGCGCGATGTTCGTGATCGCCGTCACGGGCACGAATGGCAAGACCACCACGGCGCACCTCGCGGGACAGCTGCTCGCGGCCTGCGGTCGGCGCCCCGCCGTGCTCGGCACCGCTGGCAATCGACTCGCCGACGGCGTGCTGCTCGCGGCGACGCACACCACGCCCGACGCGCCCGGACTGCAGCGACTGCTCGCGCGCCATCGCGCGCTCGGCGGCGACAGCGTGGCGCTCGAGGCGAGCTCGCACGCGCTCGATCAGGATCGCCTCGCGGGCCTCGAGATCGGCGCTGCGATCTTCACCAACCTCACGCGCGATCACCTCGACTACCACGGTGACATGGCGCGCTACGCGGCCGCCAAGGCGCGCCTGTTCGCGTCGCTCTCGCGCGGCGCCTGCGCGATCGTCAATGCCGACGATCCCGCCTGCGAGCAAATGGCCGCCGTCGCGCGCGAGCGCGGGGCGACCGTGCATACGTTCAGTACCAGGTCGCGCGCCGACCTCTGCGCTTCTCGTCTCGAAATCGACTCACGCGGCACACGTTTTTTCCTCGAAGGGATGGGGATTCAACGGACTGGGGTTCTCCTGCCGCTCGTGGGTCGCTTCAACGTCGAGAACGCGCTGGCAGCTCTGGCTGCGGTGCTCGTGTCGGGGGCGAGCCCTTCCCACGCGTTGGGTGGGCTCGCCCTTGCTTCCTCCGCCCCCGGGCGGCTGGAACGGCTCGACACGCGACGGTGCGGCTTTGGAGTGCTGGTCGACTACGCGCACACCGAGGACGCGCTGCGCAACGTGCTCTCGACTCTCCGCGAGGGGCTCGCGGCCGAGGGTCGCCGCCGCGGCGATCACGGCGGTCGGCTGCTGTGCGTGTTCGGTTGCGGCGGTGACCGCGACCGCGGCAAGCGGCCGTTGATGGGCAAGGCGGCGGGCGAGCTCGCCGACCTCGTGTTTCTCACCAGCGACAATCCGCGCAGCGAAGCGCCGCAGGCGATCGTCGACGACGTGCTCGGCGGGATGGCGGGCGCGAGCGCGCGCGTCGAAGTCGAGCTCGATCGCCGCAGCGCGATCTGCGCGGCACTGCGCGCGGCGCGGCCGCACGACGTGGTGCTCATCGCTGGCAAGGGACATGAGACCACCCAGCAGGTGGGAGGGAACATCTACGCATTCGACGATCGCGCGGTGGCGGCCGAGCTGCTCGCGAGCGGGGCGTGGAGGGGGCAGCAGGGATGATGCGGGTTTCCGACATTCTGAACAGCACGGGAGCGGTGCTCCTGCGCGGCGATCACGCGAGAACGGTGCACGGGGTGAGCACCGACACGCGCGCGCTGCGACCGCACCAGCTTTTCCTCGCGCTTTCAGGCCCGAACTTCGACGGAAACCTGTTCGCGCAGGCGGCGTGCCAGCGGGGGGCTGGCGCGCTCTTGCTCAAGGGGGACTCGTCCCTCGCGCTGCCCGACCTCCCTGGTGACGTCCCGATCGCTGTGCATGCAGAGCCCCGCCGCGCGCTCGCCGATCTCGCGAGCTGGCATCGCTCGCGACTGGGCTCGCCGGTGATCGGCATCACGGGTTCGTGCGGCAAGACGACGACCAAGAACATCCTCGGTCAGTTGCTCGCCACGTGCATGCGCACGGTCGCGAGCCCCAACTCGTTCAACAACGACGTCGGCGTTCCGCACACGCTGTTGCTCGCGGATGCGACCACGCAGGCGCTGGTGCTCGAGATCGGAACGAACGCTCCGGGCGAGATCGCCGCGCTCGCGCGCATCGCCCAACCCACGGGCGCGATCATCACGATGATCGGCGCCTCGCACCTCGAGGGGCTCGGATCGATCGAGGGCGTGGCGCGTGAGAAGAGCGCGCTCTTCGCGAGCCTGCCCGAGGACGGGTTCGCCGTGCTCAACGCCGATTGCCGCCACGCGGACTTGCTGCGCGCCTCGACGCGTGCGCGCGTGATCAGCGTCAGCATCGACGGTCAGGGCGAGTTCAACGCGACGAACGCGCTGTTCCACTCTGGCGGGACCACGTTCCGGCTCAATGGACGCGAGATTTCCTCGCCGCTGCTCGGGCTGCACAACGTGTCCAACCTCGCGTGCGCGCTCGCCGCGTGCCACGGCATGGGAATCGACGTCGAGGCGCTCTTGCCCGCCGTTTCGGGCCTCAAGGGCGGCCATCGCCGCATGGAGCGACACGAAATCGAAGGGCTCGTCGTATTCGACGACACGTACAACGCCAATCCCGAGTCGGCGCGCGCCGCGGTGCGCTTCCTGTCCGGCCTGCACGGGCGTGGTCGGCGCGTCTTGGTGCTCGGCGACATGCTCGAGCTCGGCGCGAGCAGTCCGGAGTTGCACCACGCCGTCGGTCTCGACATCGCCGCCGGTTCGATCGACCTGCTCGTGCTCGTGGGCGAGCAGGTGCGGGCCACGGCGGCGGGCGCGCTCGAAGCCGGGATGCCCGCGCGCTCCGTCGTCTACCTCAAGGACGCGCAGCAAGCGGCGTCCGAGCTCGATGGAATGCTGCGCCAAGGCGACACCGTGTTGCTCAAGGCGAGCCGCCGCATCGGACTCGATTTCGTCGTCGATCACCTGCGCAACCGGCAGGGGACGGGGGTGGGCTAGATGTTCCCCGCGCTGCTCGAAGAGCTCTTCGGAACGAGCCTGTTCGGCTACATCAGCTTCCGCGTCGCGGCGGCTGCGATGACGGCGTTCGCACTCGCGCTGTGGACCGGAGCGCCCGTGATCCGCTGGCTGCGCGCGCACAAGGTCGGCGAGGACGTCACCAAGACCGACAGCGCGGACCTCGCGAAGCACGGCGACGCGATGGGGAAGCAGAACACGCCGACGATGGGCGGCAGCTTCTTGATCGGATCGCTGCTCGCGAGCGTGCTGCTGTGGGCGCGGCTCGACAACATCCACGTCGTGCTCGCGGTGCTGCTGACGGTGGGACTCGCGGCCGTCGGCTTCGTCGACGACTACAAGAAGCTCACGATTCCCAAGTGCAAGGGACTGAGCCGCAGCGCGAAGCTGCTCGGTCAGAGTGTCGTGACGCTCGGCGTGATCGGCGCGTTCGTCTTCTACGCGCACTACAGCGGCCGCGACACGTTGCTCACACTTTATCCCCCTTTCCTGAAGAACTCCGCGATCGATCTCGCGCAGTGGGGCGCTTTCGGCATCCTGATTTTCGTCGGCTTCCAGTGGCTGGTCGTCGCGGGCTCGTCGAACGCGGTCAACATCACTGACGGACTCGACGGTCTCGCCGCGGGTTGCACGCTGATCAGCGGGCTCGCGTTGATGATCTTCTGCTACGTCACCGGTCGAGCGGATTGGACCGAATATCTCGCGATTCCCCACGTGAAGGCCGCGTCGGAGATGGCCGTCGTCGGCGGAGCGATGTGCGGCGCTTGCCTCGGGTTCCTCTGGTACAACGCGTTCCCGGCGCGCGTGTTCATGGGCGACTCGGGGTCGCTGCCGCTCGGTGGACTGCTCGGCTGGATGGCGGTCGTCGCCAAGCAGGAGCTCGTGCTGCCGCTGATCGCGTTGGTGTTCGTCGCGGAGCTCAGCTCGAGCTGGATCCAGCAGATCTACTACAAGCGCTCGGGCGGCAAGCGCATCTTCACCGTCGCGCCGTTGCACCACGGGCTGCAGCTCTACGGCGCGATCTTCGAGCTTCCGGCCGAAGTCAAGGCGCAGCGCGCCGCGCACCGTTGGCACGAAGTCACCGTCACGACTCGCCTGTGGATCGTCTGCGCGCTGTGCGCGACGGCCAGCCTCGCCCTGCTGAAGGTCCGCTGAGGCACGCACCATGGCCAGCCCTCGTTCTGTGCTTGCGACTGCAACCGGTGGTGTGGGTGCCGTCCGCGAGCACCAGACCACGATCTTCGAGCGCCTGCGCGAGATCCACGCCAAGGTCGAGCGCCACGATCCCGTCGCGCCGTCGATCGCGATCTTCTGCTGCGTGCTCGCACTCTCGGCGCTGGGCATGCTGGTGCAGGCGAGCCATGCCGCGACCACGCTCGCGCCCGCGGAATTCACCGCGGAGTTGCTGGAGCAGGTCTCGTTCCGCACGGGCGGCGTCATCGTGATGTTGCTCGCCGCGCGCATCGGCACGCAGGGAGTGCGCCGCTACATCCCCGCGCTGCTCTTCGTGATGGCGCTGCTCTTGATGCTCGTGTTCGTGCCGGGCGTCGGATCGCAGATCAACGGATCGCACCGCTGGATCGATCTGGTCGTGGTGAAGTTCCAACCCTCGGAGCTCGCGCGCATCGTCGTCGTGCTGTGGGTCGCGGATCGCTGCACCAAGCTCGGAACGCTCGTGACCGACTGGAGCAAGGGGGTCGTGCCGGTGCTCGGCCTGATCTGCTTCTACGCGGGGCTCGTGGCGATCGAGACCGACTTCGGCGGTGCCAGCCTGCTGTTTCTGTGTGCCGCGGCGACGCTGTGGATCGGCGGCGCGCACACGCGCCACGTCGTCATGCCGCTCTCGGTCGCGGGCACTTCGCTGATGGTCGTCGGGTTCACGCTGATCCCCTACATCCGCAAGCGCATCCTGATGTTCTTCGGGGCGCACAACAACCAGCAGGTCGCGGACGCCAAGTCGGCGATCGCCAGCGGCGATCTGTTCGGGCTGGGCTACGCGCACGGTCCACTGCGCAACCACGGCGTGCCGTATCTGGAGTCCGACTTCGTCTTCGCGCAAGTGGGGGAGGAGCTCGGCTTCTTCGGGATGCTGGTCGTGATCGGCCTGTTCGTGGCGCTGTTGTGGTACGGCCTGCGCCTCGTGCTCTCGATCAAGGATCGCTTCGACGCGCTGGCGACGTTCGGGCTGATGATCTCGACCTGTCTGCAGGGAATGCTGCACGTGCAGATCGTCGCCGGACTGGCGCCGCCCAAGGGCATGACGCTGCCGTTCCTCTCGCACGGCGGCACGTCGCTCATCGTCTCATCTCTCGGCGTCGGCCTCGCACTCGGCGCGGCGCGGCGCTGGTCCACGGAACGCGAACACGTCGTCACGGGTCCGTGACGACGGCCTCTCTCACCCACTCACTCATTGCAACTCGGAGTCCCTCAGATGCAGAAAATCGAACGTTACGGCGTCATCGCCTTGGTCGTCCTCCTCGTCACCATCCTCGCCGTCTCCCTGTGGGGCGAAGGCTCGAGCTGGAAGTTCTGGGAGAAGAAGGACGCGCAAGCCACCACGGCTGACGCGTCCAAGCTCCGCCGCGGCCCGTACACGCCGCCGTCGGCCGACGGCAGCGTGGCCGCGCTCGAGCCGCACACTGAACTCGGCGGCCTGCCGATCTCGACGGGCACCGAGGCGCTCGTCACGCCGCTCACGCTCGATGGCGCCGCGGGCAACGCGCTCGTCGGTGCTCCTCTGATCGTCGGCGGCCCCTCGCCGATCCCGACGCCGATCCAGCCGATCGGCGCGCAGCCCAAGGGACTGATGCCGGTGATCGGCGCGCAGCCGATGCCGATGAGCGTGAGCGCTCCCATCGTTCGCAGCGGAGATCTGGTGTCCACGCCGGTCTCCACGCTCGGCGCGCGTACGTACACGGTCAAGAGCGGCGACACGCTCGGCGCCATCGCGAGCCGCGAACTCGGATCGGCCTCGCGCTGGACCGAGATTCAGTCGCTCAACGCGAGCCTCAACCCGAACAACCTCAAGGTCGGCACGTCGATCCAGCTGCCCGCTGGCGCGCGCGCTGTCGCCGCGAGTGCGCCGCGCAACGAAGCCGCGCACGCCGCGCCCAAGAGCAAGCCGGCCACGGGCCGCAGCTACGTCGTCAAGAGCGGCGACTCGCTGTCGCGCATCGCGAGCCGCGAGCTCGGCGACGCCGGTCGCTGGACCGAGATCCGCGACCTCAACCCCGGCCTCAACCCCGATCGCCTCAAGGTCGGCGCCGAGCTCGCGCTGCCCAAGGGCATGACGGTCGCCAAGGCGCAGGCGCACGAGACCACGGGCTGGAGCCCCCGCACCTCGGGCAAGTCGCTGGTCCAGTGAGCGAGCGCTTCAAGATCCTGTTCCTCACGGGCTGCATGTTCGTGATGGGACTGCACCTCGAGGGGTCGATCCGACTCCTGCTCGAGGGTTGGATCGGTCCGTACCGCGCCGAGCTGCGCGTGGCGGACGAGGGCCCGCTCCCCGGTGCCGTTGCGGTGTCCCACAGCCCGGTCGTCGCGGAGTGGCGGCCGGGCAACGCGAACGGACTCTAGTCCCACGCGGAACATGCCACGGAGGAGGGCAGAGCAGTGAGCACGGTGCTTGAAGTCGAGGACGCCAACGCGGACGCTGCGTCGTCGCGTCCCATGGACCGTTCGCTCCCTCTGCCTTCCGTCCCCCCTCGCACCCGGCTGCGCGTCGCGTTCGCTGGCGGCGGCACGGGCGGGCACATCGTGCCGGGTCGGCACCTGCTCGCTCATCAGCCCGCCAGCGTGGCGGATGTGCTGTGGTTCTGCACGGGTCGCGCCGTGGAAGAGCGCGCCTTTGCCGGACTCGACACCGAGCTCGGCGGGGTTGAGATCGAGCGCGTGGCGCTCGCGCTCGAACCAGACGGTGGGGGTGCGCCGCGCATCAGCGGGCTCGCGCTGCGCACGTTGCCGGCGGTGCGCGCCGCGCGCGCCGCGCTGCGCGCTCACCGCAGCGAAGTGCTCATCGGTCTGGGCGGCTTCACCTGCTTGCCGGCCGTGCTCGCCGCGCGTTCGCTCGGGATTCCCGTGGCGTTGCTCGAGATCAACGCGGTGCGCGGCAAGGCCACGCGCTGGTTGGCGCCGCTGGCGACGCGCGTCTTTCACGCCTGGCGCGGCACGCTGGGGGGTGGGCGTGCGAGCGCCAAGCACGTGCTCTGCGGCCCGCCGCTCGCTCCGCGGTTCGCCGCGGGCGGCGTGAGCGAGGAGCGACAGCGCGCCGCGCGCGCCGCGCTCGGATTCGTGCCGGATCGTCCGCTGCTCGTCGTGCTCGGCGGCAGTCAGGGAGCGCTTGCGCTCAACTCGTTCGTCACGGCGCAACTGGGGGAGTTTCTCCGCCAAGGCGTGCAAGTGCTGCATCAGACCGGACCGGGGCGGAGCGAGCAGGGTGCGCTCGAGCGAGCGGGCTATCGCCAGCTCGAGTTCGTGCACGACGTCCATGCCGCGCTCTGCGCCGCGACGCTGGTGCTGTGCCGTGGCGGCGCCTCGACGCTCGCGGAGGTCGCGGCGCTGCGCCGACCCGCGTGGGTCGTGCCCTACCCGCACCACGTCGATCGTCATCAGGAGCGCAACGCCCGTGAACTCGGAGAGGGCGTCGAGATCGTCGTCGAGTCGCGCCTCGACGCGAACTTCGCGCGCGAGCTCGTGCAGCGCACGTTGCCCAGCGGCGCGAGCGAACTCGCTCAGCGCGCGGCCGTGCTCGAACGCGTGCTGCCGCTCGATGCGGCGCAACGCATCTGGGGAGAACTGACGGCAATGGCGCGTTCGAGCCGCGAAATCGCGGCCGATGCTTGAGTCCGCGCCCCGTGAAGGAGATATCTGATCCGATGCTCGAACAAGGCACGACTCGCAGCGCTTCGTTCCTCGCGCGCCTCGCCGACTTCCGGCCGCGCGCTCCCCGCAACCGCCGTCCGATCTCGGTCCTGCCGGAGCGCATTCACTTGCTCGGCGCCGGCGGCGCGGGCGTTTCGGGCGCGGCGCGCGTGCTCGTGGCGCACGGTCACGTGCTCAGCGGCCATGACCGCGCCGAGAGCGAGCACGTCAAGCTGCTGCGTTCGCTCGGCGTCGAGGTCGAAGTTTCGCCGCAGGAATGCGCGCGCTTGCCGCTGGGCGTGCAACTCGTCGTGCGCTCGGCCGCCATCTCGCTGCAGAGCCCTGCCGTGAGCGAAGCCAACGCACGCGGCATTCCAGTGCTCAAGTACAGCGAGGCTCTCGGACGCATCACGCCGTTTGGCCGCACGCTCGGCGTCGCCGGCACCCACGGCAAGACCACCACGAGCTGGATGCTCTACCATGCCCTGCGCGGTCTGGCGCTCTCGGTCTCCGACGGGTCGCTGCCCCAGCCCGGCGCGATCGTCGGCGGCGTGTGTCGCAAGCTCGGATCGAACGCGGTGCTCCACGACGACGGTGGCTGGTTCGCCGTCGAGTCGTGCGAGTACGACCGCTCGTTCCTCAACCTCTCGCCGCACGGTTCGATCGTCACGAACGTCGAGGCCGATCACCTCGACTACTTCGGCGACTTCGAGCAGATCAAGAGCGCCTTCGCTCGCTTCGTCGAGCGCGCGCCGGTCAACGGGCTGCTCGTGCTCGGTCCCGACGTTCCGCGCTCGGTCGAGCAGGCGGCGCGGGCGCCGGTGTGGCGCCTCAATCGCGACTTCGAAGTCCAGTTGAAGCGCGAGCGCAGCGGCTACTTCACGTTCGACCTGAAGGGCAGCGGCTTCAGCGTCGACTCGGTGAGCCTCGCGGTGCCGGGCAGCTTCAATGCGCTCAACGCCGGTTGCGCGATCGCGCTCTCGGTCGGGCTGGTGGCGCGCGAGTGGAAGATGGATCCCAACGAAGCCGCGTTCCATGCGGCGCGCGGGATCGAGCAGTACGTCGGCAGCCAGCGGCGCTTCGAGTCGTGGGGCTGTCACGGGGGCGTCGAGGTCGTGCACGACTACGCGCACCATCCGACCGAGGTCAACGTGACGCTCGAGGCGGCCAGCCGCGTGTTCCCCGGCCGCAAGCTGCACGTGCTCTTCCAGCCGCACCAGCACAGCCGCACCGCGCGCTTCCTCGCGGAGTTCGCCGACTCGCTGCGCCGCGCGGACCGAGTCGTCGTGGCCGACGTCTACGGTGCGCGCGCGCACGTCGACGGCGAGAACGCCGCGAGCGCCTCGGATCTGGTCGATCGCCTGCGCGCGGCGAACAAGGAAGCGCTGTGCGGGGGCTCGGGGCGCTCGGCGGTCGAAGCGCTGTGCGAGGGTCTGTCCGGAGACTGTGCCGTGCTCGTGCTCGGCGCTGGCGACATCGTGGACGTCCGTGACGACCTCATCCGTGAATTGGCCCGTCGCCGCGCTGCGTGACGCGGAGCTGCGCGACCGCACCTACATGCGGGTCGGCGGGCGGGTGCGCTGGCTGCTCGAGCCCGCGACCCCACACGAGCTCTCGCTCGCCGTCGCGACGGCGCGCGAGCGCGGCTTCGTGCCGCGCATCCTGGGCGGCGGCTGCAACCTGATCATCGAGGACGGACTGCACGAGTGCCTCGTGATCACCACCGATCGCATGAAGCGCTGCTTCCGACCCTTGCGCGGCTCGTCGCGCTTCGACGAATCGACGCAGCAGGGCGCGCTGGTGCAGGTCGATCCGGCCGAGGATCCGCGGCTGGTGGTGTGGGCCGGGACGACGTTGCAGAAGCTGTGTAGCACGGCGACCGATCTGGGGCTCTCGGGTCTGGAGTGTCTCGCGGGCGTGCCGGGCCAGCTCGGCGGCGGCGTGGCGATGAACGCGGGCGGTCGCTACGGCGAGCTGTGGGACTGCGTGGAGCTCGTGCGCGTGATCGAACCCGACGGTCGCATGCTCGACTTGCCGCGGGCGGAGTGCACGCCGCGCTATCGCAACGGCGGGCTGGGCGAGCGCGTGGTCGCGGGCGCGATCCTGAAGCTCGTCCCGCAGACGCGCGCGCTGGTGCGCGAACGCGCCAAGCAGTACCTGAAGGAAAAAAACGACGTGCAGCCGGTGACGGAGTGGTCGGCGGGCTGCGTGTTCAAGAATCCCGACAAGCAGCGCTCGGGAGGCCTGTCGGCGGGTCAGCTCGTCGAGCGCTGCGGCCTCAAGGGGCGCGAGCGCGGCGACGCCTACGTGAGCCCGCAGCACGGCAATTTCGTGATCAATCGCCGCAACGCGAGCTCCTCCGACGTGCTCGGGCTGATCGAGGAGCTGCGCGCCGAGGTGGCGCGAGTGACCGGCGTCGAACTCGAGCTCGAGGTCAAGGTCTGGCGTCGCGAGACGCTCTAGGGCGAGCCTCGCCGCGCGGGACCCGGGCGGTTTTTCACTTCTGGGACGCGCGGCAGCGGATCGTTCGAGTTTTTCCTCTTGTTCCCGACCCACTCCGCCGAGAACTGGGGCACGGCCGTCGCAGGCCTCCGAAACAGATCAACGACTCAGGGCTGACTTCTCCCCACCCTCTTCTTCCGCCGATTCCCCATCGGTACCGCCCGGGTCGAGACGCTGGTTCGCGCATGCGACGGCCCTTACTCTTTTCGCGGCGCATCCCCCCGGAGGAGACGCCCCGCTGCGAGGCCAGGTCGGCCCCGACCGCGTGCCACATCGGTCCGGGAGAGGCCGTCGCAGGTTGCGGCGGACACGCCCTCGGGAAGACCCGAGGGAAGGAGTCGGACTGCATGTGCTCTCTGAGCGATCCGCGCGACAACGGCCCGTTCCCGCTGTCCACCCTGCGCCACTCGGCCTCGCACCTCATGGCGAGCGCCGTCCAAAAGCTCTACCCCGGCGCGAAGTTCGGCTTCGGCCCCGCGATCGAGCACGGGTTCTACTACGACATCGAGCTCAGCGAGCCGCTCGAGGACAAGGACCTGCGCAAGATCGAGAAGGAGATGGAGCGCATCGCCAAGCGCACTCCGGAGCTGGTGCGAGAAGCGGTTTCGCGCAGCGACGCCAAGGCGCGCCTGGGGGCGAAAGAGCAGGTCTACAAGGTCGAGGCGGTCGACCTGATCCCCGAAGGCGAGACGATCACCTTCTACCGGCATGGCGATTTCGAGGACCTGTGCGAGGGTCCGCACGTCGATCGCCTCGATCGCGGCTTCCACTTCAAGCTGCTCAACATCGCCGGCGCGTACTGGCGCGGCGACGAGAATCGGCCGATGTTGCGGCGCATCTACGGCACGGCCTTTTGGAAGAAGGAGGATCTCGACGCCCACCTCGCGTGGCTCGAGGAGGTCAAGCTCCGCGACCACCGCAAGCTCGGCACCGAGCTCGATCTCTTCAGCACGCACGCCGAGGCCGGCTCGGGCTTCGTGTTCTGGCACCCGCACCTCGGCGCCGTGCGGCGCGCGATCGAGGAGTTCATGTTCCAGGAGCAGACGCGGCGCGGCTACGACTTCGTCTACACGCCGCACGTGATGCGCGAAGACCTGTTCAAGACCTCGGGCCACCTCGAGAACTACGGCGACATGATGTACGAGGGCTTCGGCATCGAGAACGCGCGCTATCGCGTGAAGCCGATGAACTGCCCCGGGCACGTGATGATCTACGCGACGCGCGCCCACAGCTACCGCGATCTGCCGCTGCGCATGGCCGAGCTCGGCACGGTGTACCGCTTCGAGCGCTCGGGCGTGCTGCACGGCATGATGCGCGTGCGCGGCTTCACGCAGGACGACAGCCACATCTTCTGCACTCCCGATCAGCTCGAGGAGGAAATCGCGGGCGTCGTCGAGCTGATCGACATGGTGCTGCGCACGTTCGGCTACACCTACACGGCGTACCTCGCGACGCGGCCCGAGAAGGCCATCGGCGATCCCGCGATCTGGGAGCGCGCGACCACGGCGCTGCAGGGCGCGGCCGATCGCGTGAAGCTCAAGCTCGAGCTCGATGAGGGCGGCGGCGCGTTCTACGGCCCCAAGATCGACTTCAAGGTCAAGGATTCGCTCGGCCGCGAATGGCAGATGTCGACCGTGCAGTGCGACTTCAACCTGCCGGAGCGCTTCAAGATCCACTTCACCGACTCCGACGGGCAGCAGAAGCGACCGATCATGGTGCACCGCGCGATCCTCGGCTCGCTCGAGCGCTTCATTGGGGGGCTGATCGAGCACTTCGCGGGCAAGTTCCCCGTCTGGTGCGCGCCCACGCAGGTCGCGCTGATCCCGATCCGCGAGGAGCACACGGCCTACTGCAAGCAACTCGAGCAGCAATTGCGCGGGGATCTCTATCGCGTCGACTGCATGGACGCGCCCGGGCACATGAACAACAAGATCAAGGATGCGCAGCAGCGCCAGATCCCGTTCATGCTGATCGGGGGCGACAGGGAGGCCGCCGAGGGCACGGTCACGGTGCGCCGTCGTGGCACGCGCGAGCAGCAGGTGATGGCGTTCGCGGAGTTCAAGGCGTTGCTCGACCGCCTGCGCGCCACGCGCTCGCTCGGACTGGAATAGCCGCGCGCGAAGGGGGCCTGCAAGCGGCCCGTCCGGACGCGTGCCGGGCGGGTCGTTGCGCGCGCCGACGCCTCAGCGCAACTCGATCTCGGAGAACCCGCCGACCGGTTGCAGCTTGCCCGCGTCCCATGCGAGCACGCGCAGGCGCAGGCTGCGCACGACGGCCGGTCGGGGCAGCACGAGCTCGTGCTTCATCAGCGTGTCGCTCGACAGATCGAACTCGATGCCGGCGCTCTCCTTGTTGAGGTGCAGCGCCACGCGCCGGATTCGAGCGAACTCGCCCGAGGCGGCCCGATTTGCGTCGTACTGGCTCAAGAGCACGAGTTTCGCGCGTTGGGGCCGCTCGAGTTCGAGCGTGATCGATGGGTCGGTGTCGGTGGGGGCGAAGGCCCAGCCCGTGCCCTGATAGCCGTCGCAGGCCGCTCCCGCGTGCGTGAAGCTCGCCAGTTGCGACGAGCAGCGCGCCTGGACTTCCGTCAGCTCGAGCTTGTTGCTCGCGGCAGCGCGCGCGTATTCGAGCATCCACGGCTGGAACACGTCGCGCGCCACGACGTGCATCGGCGCGGATTCGAGCACCTCGATCGTGTGGCCCTCCGTGAAAAGTTCCGTCGGAAGAACGACGTGGACGCGAGCCTGCATGGTGTGGGCGCCATCGGTCGCGAACAGGTGCTGAATCGAGAAGCGCTCGCCCTTCCACGGCACGAGTTGGTCGACATCGCGCGTCTGAACGACCTCGCCGTCGACGAGGAACTCGACCTTGTCGATGTGCAGCGCCGCGTTGGAGCCCTGCCCGTGTCCGTAGGCCTCGACCGTGCCCGGCGAGAAGCCGCTGATCCAGCAACTGATGCGCGCACGACCCGCGGCGCGCAGCCAGACCGGCTGGGTCGCGGGCTCGCAGGCCCACGTGTCCTGCACGCTGCCGTCGTTGCCGGAGCTCGGCGCCGTGGCCTTGGTGAGGAAGAGCAGCGCGAAGCACGTGTTCGACAGCGGCAGCGGCTCGGCGGGCCAATCCACGGGACCGCCGGTGCGCCATTCGCCGGTGTCGCGCTGCTCGCGCACGAGGCGAGCGGCGCCGAGCCGATACCAGTCGTGCTCGCCGATGCGATCGACCTTCATCAGGGCTCCGACGCGTTCGAGTCCGTAGAGCCAATAGTAGTGCCACGCGTACGCGCCGTGCGGGTTGCCCTCGACGGAGAACTCGCGCTCGATCCACGCCAGACCCATGCGCTGCGCGCGTTCGAGCGAGCGTCCCAGAGGCGGGGGCAGGTCACGTCCCGCGCCTTCCTTCGCGATGCCCAAGATCGAGATGCCGGCCGCCGTCATCGACGCCGTCGGGTTCTCGCGCTCGCCGTGCATGTAGCCGAAACCGGCCACTTGGCGCTTGCCGGTGGAGCTCACGCCCGCGTCCGCGGCGACGGCGACCTCGAACGGCGTCTGCTGGTACTTCAGCGTGCCTTCGATGAGCTCGAGCCACACGTCCTTGGGAATCTTCACGCCCGAGTGCACGGCCGCGCGCAGTCCGAGCGCCGCGTATTGCGTGTTCGAGAGGTCGATGTACACGCCGGGATGATCGGGATAGCCCCACGTTCCCTCGCCGCGGATGCGCGTCGACAGCAGGGCGTCCACGAGCGCCCTCATGCGCTCCTTCCAGCGCTCGGGCGGACCGAGGGCATCGAGCGCGAGGAGCTGGGTCGACACCGAGTAGTTGTGCGTCGGGAAGCCGCCCTCGAGGAACGCCGCGGCGCGCAGCAGCGACGGATGCTCGGCGCTCACGCGGCACTTGCGCAGCGTGTAGACCGCCAGGCCCGTCTCGCCGTTGCGCCGATCGAAGTGTCCCACGGGCTCGCGCATGTCGCTGCCCCAAGAACCGTCGCGATTTTGCAGGGCGAGCAGGCGCTCGACGCCGCGGTCGATCGCCGCGTTGACTCCTTGCTGCAACTCGCCCAAGTGGGCGGGCGTGCGCTCCTGCGCCGGGAGCGGACACGCGAGCGCGAGAATGCCGAGGGCGCGCAGCAGCATGGGAGAGAGCCTATCGTAGGCTCGGGCGTCGAGCGGGCAACGTCGGCGCGACTCAGGAGCGCAGGGAAGCCACCACAGCAGCGGTCGCTGCTTCGATGCCGAGCGGCTCGCGGAAACCGAAGTCGCACTTGGCTGGCTCCATGGAGTACGAGTGCGAACGCGCGAGGGCGAGCGCGACGAAGCGCGTCATCGGGGGCTCGCTCGCGCGCGCAGTCAGCCACCAGATGGCCTCGCACAGCGTCCCTGTTGCATAGGCGAGCGCGAAGGGCACGCGCCGCTGTACGGGCGGGATGTCGAGCGCGCGCAGCAGGCCATCGATCCAGTCCCACAGGCGCACGGGCCGCTCCTGACCGATGAAGTAGGCGCGACCGGCGTGGCGCGCGTCGGGGCGCAGACCGCGCGCGGCCGCGATGTGCGCCGCCACGGCGGTCTCGACCGCGCACAGCGTCACCTCGTTGTCGCCCGTGCCGATGCGCGCGAGCTTCCCCGCGCGCGCCCGCGCGAGCAGGCGCGGCACGAGATGCGGATCGCCGGGGCCGAAGATCAGGTGCGGGCGCAGGGCGCAGGTCGACAGCCCCCAGCGCCCGTTGGCCGCGAGCACCTCGCGCTCCGCCAGCGCCTTGGTCGCCGGATAGGAGCACAGGTAGTCGTGCGCGTAGGGGAGATCGTTGGAGGCATCGACATGATCGCGTCCATCGAACACGACGCTCGGCGAGCTGGTGTAGACCAGTCGCTTGACGCGGCGCTGCTCGCAGGCGGCCAGCACGTTGCGCGTCCCGGTGACGTTGCTCTCGACGTACTCGCGCTCCCTGCCCCAGACGCCGGTTTTCGCCGCGACGTGGAAGACCACGTCCGCGTCCTTGAACGCGTTGCGCAGCGCGTCGCGATCCGACAGATCGAGCGGCGCGTGGCGCGCGCCGAGCGCGATCAGCTCCGGCACCGGCTTGCGAGAGCCTGCGACGACTTGATGGCCTTCGCGCAGCAACTCCGCGCAGAGGCGACTGCCGAGGAAGCCGCTCGCGCCCGTGACGACCGCCTTCATCGCGGCTGCCCCGCGGCCCAGCGCGCGAGCGCGGGTCGATCGATCTTGGCGTTGTGGCGTACGTCGACGGGAAAAGCGCGGTGAAACAACACGCGAGATACGGGTCGGGCGGCGGGCAGGCGTCGGCCGTGCGCGAGAATCTCGCTGGCGAGCTCCGCCGACGAATGGGCGGAATCGTGCAGTTCGACCACCAGCACCGGCTCCTGTGAGCCGCGCGCACCGATGCCGACGAGCGCCGAGCGCCGCACGGCGGCGTGGGAGTTGAAGATGTTCTCGATGGCGACAGGGTAGAGCGGGCCCTGCGACGTCTCCACTCGGTGCGACTTGCGTCCTTGGAACCAGATGCGGCCAGCTTCGTCGAGGCGCACGATGTCGCCCATGCGGTGCCACACGCTCGCTCCGTCGCGAATCTTGGCAGCCAGAGTGTGCGCCGGTTCCTGCTCGTACTCGCGTGTGACCTGCTCGCCGCGCACGACCAGCTCGCCGCACTCGAGGGGCTCGACGCACAGCGCATCGCTCCACTCGCCGATGGGCTCGTCGATGCTGCGAATCACGCGCGCGGTCACGCCGCACGCAGGCGAGCCGACGCAGTTGCCCCAGCCGCCCTCGGTGCGCGCGCGATGCTCGGCGAGCACGGCGCGTCCGTTCATGCTCGACACGGGCAGCGCCTCGGTCGCTCCATAGGGCGTGTGCACATCGCCGCGCGGACCGAGGATCGAAAGACACTCCTCGATCAGCGGGGGGTGCACGGGCGCGCCCGCGATCATCAGGCGCTCGAGGTGTTCGAGCACGATGCCGCGCTCGCGAGCCCACGGAGCGACGCGACGCCAGATGGCCGGTGAGCCGAAGCACTGCACGGCGCGATGCTCACGCAGCGCGCGCACCACGTGCGCCGGGTTCGCTCGCGCCGGATGCGAGAAGTCGATCCTCGGAAGCACGGTCGAGAGCCCGAGTGCCGGACCGAACAGGGCGAAGGGCGCGAAGCAGGCGACGTCGACATCGCCCTCGCGCATTGCGTACAGCTCGAGCAGCGCGGCGACCTGCGCGCGGAACATGCCGTGCGTGTAGGGCACGCCCTTGGCGGGTCCCGTGGAGCCGGATGTGAAGAGCACCGCGGCCGTCTCGTCGGCGCGGGTCGCAACGCGTGCGGGGACGTCACGGACCGCCTTGCGCAGGCCCGCGATCGTGCGGCCACCCAGAGGCAGCGCGCCGTGGACGATCGTCACCTCGACCGAGCGAAACGCGCGCGGAACGACGAGCTTGAGCGCGCAGGCGAGTGGAACGCCGATGAACCCGCGCGGAGCGATGCGCTCGACGCAACGCAGCACGCCCGTTCGGCCCATGGCCGGGTCGATCAGCACGGGCTGCGCGCCGAGGCGGAAGAGCGCGTAGATGAGCACCACCCAGTCGATTCCGGGGCGAACGAACACGCTCACCTTGTCGCCGCGGCGCAGTCCGGCCCGCGCGAGGGCCGCATGTTCGTGCTCGATGAGCTGCTGGAGCTCCCGATAGGTGACCGTGCGCCAGCGAGCGCCACTGGGCTCCGCGATCGCACGCGCATCGCCGCGACGCCGCGCGTTCTCCTCGACGAGCTGCGCGACGTTGAACAGCTCGCTCACGGCTGCAACGGGTGGCGAGACAGGAAGGAGCGGATCCACTCGAGCACCTGCGCGGGCGCGTCCTCGGTGACCCAGTGGCCGGCGTCGTCGACCTTGTGCGACTCCGCGCTCGGGAAGCGCCGCTCCCACTCGCGGCGAAACGCGGGCGTGAAGCACCAGTCGCGCTCGCCCCAGATCAGGCACAGCGGGCGCTCGCGCAGGCGCTCGAGGCCGCGCTCGATCCCGAGCAGCGTCGTGCGCGACGGATGATCCGCGGAGAGCGGGATGTCCTCGACGAAGCGCAGGGTCGCGATGCGATCCTGCCAGTTTCCGTAGGGTGCGAGCAGGCCCTTTTTCGCGAGCGGTGCGAGACCGCGCTCGCTCGCCATGAAGCTCGCCGCGCGTGCGAACGCATTCAGCCCGCGCACGGCGAGGGTTCCGAAGAGAGGGATGCGGCAGGCGCGGATGCGCAGCGGGGCCTTGAGGCCCGTGAACGCCGCCGTGTTCATCGCCACGGCGCGTGCGATGAGCTCGGGGCGCCGCTCGGCGAGGCCGAAGCCGATCGCGCCGCCCCAGTCGTGCACGACGAGCGTGATGCGCGAGAGACCGAGGTGCGCGACGAGCCGTTCCACGTTGGCGACGTGCTGCGCGAGTCGGTAGTCCCACTCCTGCGGCTTGTCGGAGAGCCCGCAGCCGATGTGGTCGGGAGCGACGCAGCGGTAGCGCTCCGACAGCCCTCGCACGAGGTTGCGCCACAGGAAGGACCAGGTGGGGTTGCCGTGCAGGAACAGCAGCACCTCGCCGTCGCGCGGGCCCTCGTCGATGTAGTGCAAGCTTCCGCCGTCGACGTCGAGGAAGTGCGGCTCGAACGGATACTCGCTGGCGAACTCGCGCACGAGTTCGCGCGCGAGTTGCGAGCGATCGAGTGCAGCGGTCACGAGGCCACCTCGGCTCGCGCCTCGAGCGGCTGCGCGTGCACCACGAAGCTCGGGGCGCGAGCTCCGGCGGTGCAGACCGACACTACGTGGTCGTCGAAGCTGTGCTGGTGGACGACGCGCAAGTGCGTGTCGAAGCGCATCTCGAGCTCGCTCGATCCGACGCGCACGATGCGGCAGCGCGACAGGGCCTGCAGGCCGACGCCGAATTCCTTGAGCAGCGCTTCTTTGCCCGTCCATGTGCGCAGGAACCCGTCTTCGCCGCGCGCGGCGAAGAGTGCGAGCTCCTCGGCATCGAGGATGCGCTCGACGAGGTCGGGCCGCACTTCGCGGCGCTCCTCGACATCGACGCCGATGCTCGCGCACCAGACCGCGCCAGCGACGCGGGTGGGGGAATGGCTGAGCGACCAGTGCCAGCCGCGACTGGCCTGCGGAACGTCGTCCGTGTTCTTGCGCAGCTCCGCGATGGGGGAACGCTGCGCCGCCGCACTGGTCCACACCGCGCGGCGCGCGTGGTCGCGCTGCAGCTCGACGCGCTCGCGGCCGCGAGGCAGGACCTGCGGGAGCGGGGCCACGACCACGACGGGGCCGCTCACGCGCTCGGTTCCTCGCGGTTGAAGCGGCGCACGATTTCGCGGTCGAAAAAGTTGAAGCCCATTCCGGCGTCGACCACCAGGCCCTGTCCATTGATGCCCGACGAGCGCGGAGAGAGCAGGAACACGGCCGCGCTCGCCACTTCCTCGGTCTCGAGCGCGGCGTGGCGCAGGGTGGCGGCCTCGGCGTAGAGGTAGTTGTCGAGATAGCCGGGAATGCCGGCGGATGCGGAGGTCTTGAGCGGCCCCGCCTTGACGGCGTTGAAGCGCACCTTGGTGGTGGCCGAGAAGCTCTTGGCGAGGAACACCACCGTCGAGTCGAGCGCGGCCTTGATCGGCGCCATGTAGCCGTAGCTCTCCGTCGCGAGCGTCGTGCTCGAGATCGAGATCGTCACGACCGAGGCGTCCGGTGCGAGCTGCGGCTTGAGCGCGCGGGCGAGCGCCACGAGCGAGAAACACGAGATGTCGACGGCTTGCAGGAAGTCCTTGCGCGCGGTCGCGTCAAAGGGCTGCATGCCGGAGGCGTAGTTCGCGAACGCGATCGAGTGCACGAGCCCGTCGATGGGACCGAGCGGAGCGAGGCGCGCCGCGAGCGCGTCGATTTCGTCTTGTCGCTCGACGTCGCAGGTGAAGACGGGAGCGGGTGCGAGCAGGGACTCGAGCGCCGCCTTGCGCGCGTCGGAACGCACGACGTGGATCAGCTCGGCGCCGCACTCGCGCAGCTGTCGGTGCACGTGCCACGCGACGCTCTTCTTGTTGGCGACGCCCGTGACGACGATGCGCTTGCCCGCGAGGCCCAAGTAGTTCACGCGAGCCCTCCGGCCGTGATCGCGACGACGAACTGGACGCGCAGCACGGCTTCGCCGTTGCTCGTCAGCTTGGCGCTCATGTAGCGCGCGGGGCCGACGCGCTCGTCGAGCTTCACCTCGCAGCGCAGCGTCTCGCCCGGACCCACGCGGCGCCGGAAGCGCGCATCGGCGATGCGCGTGAGCACCGGCACGGCGCCCGGGGGGATCGCACCGCGCTCGTCGCTCGCGCACAGCAGCGCGCCGGCTTGGAACGCGCTCTCGCACAGCAGCACGCCCGGCACCAGCGGCTGGCCCGGATAGTGGCCGCGGAAGAAGTGCGCGTCGGCGCGCACGTCCCATTCGGTGACCATGCGCCCAGCCTCGTGCTCGAGCACGCGATCGACGTACAGAAACGGCTCGCGGTGCGGGATCGTCGCGCGGATGTCGATGTCGGCGGGCTGGTGCATCACGCGCGGCCTCCCGCCGCGGCCCGCGCGGCCTCGCGCAGGAACAGATCGACCTTGTTGGACGTGATCACGCCGTAGTTCGCGGCTCCGAGCCAGCCGGACATGATGATCCCGACCGAGCCGGAGTGGAACAGACCCTCGATGTGACTCGCGAGCTCCATGCTCGGCCGCAGCCCCTCCCACTTGGTGCCGAAGGACGCTCCCTGCACATGCTGAGTGTAGAACTCGAAGGTGCGCGGAGTCGCGGCCTCGACGTGGTCGGCCATCGAGCGCACGTTCGGCACATAGCGTTCGAGCTCGACCAGCGTGGCTTCGATCAGCCGAGCCTTCTCGCGCTCGTAGCTCGCCGCGTCGAGGCTCGCCCAGTCCTTCCAGTTCGCATTCGTCGAGCTGACGATCGCGTGGCGAGCGGAGCCGGGGCGGACCTTGGGGTAGTAGAAGGAAAACGTGCGGCTCTGGCCGTGGAAGTCGCACAGCGCGCTCGAGTCGAAGCGCTCGCGCCGCGATGTGAACAGCAGGTCGGTGATCCACGGCACTGCGCAGCCTTCGCGGATGCCGATGTAGACCTGCGTGCTCGAGTTGTTGAGCCGCACGGCCTCGACCTCGCGCACGAATTCGGCTCCGAAGTGCTCGGGACCGACGAGTTCGAGGATCGTGCGCCGGATGTTGGCGTTGGAGAGCACCGCGCGGGCGCGCAGGTGGCGTCCATGCGCGATCACTCCCGTGGCGCGGCCGTGCTCGACCGTGATGCGCTCGACTTGGACGTTGTTGAAGAGCTCCACGCCGTTCTTGCGCAGCTCTTCCTTCATCTTGCCGATCAGCCAGTCGGTGCCGCCGGTGAAGGTGTAGACGCCCTTCGACATGAAGTTGGAGAACACGATGCCGTAGGCGATGGCAGGGTCCTCCATGGTCGAGCCGTTGGCGTAGGCGATCGGCTCGAGCAGCAGGCGATGGATGTCGTTGCGCCCCGGGAAAAAGCGCTCGAAACAGTCCCCGACGGTGTCGCGCGGGTCGTCGTAGTAATTGAGTCCGCGCAGGTAGTCGAAGAAGGCCTCGACCGTCGAGCGCGCCACGCCGAACTGCGTCACGAGCTTCTCGGTGAAGTCCTCGCGCGTGAAGGTCGTGTCGAACGTGAACTGCGGGTTGTCGAACCGGATCCCGTCGAGCCGCACGATCCGCGAGGCGATCTCCGAGCTCCAGTAGCGTCGGCAGGTCTTGACCATGCCGACGGGGAAGCCGTGCAGCGAGATGTCGAACACGTGACCGCCGCGGCGCTTGAACCACGTGGCCATGCCGCCGAAGTTGTAGTGCTGTTCGAGCAGCGCCACCCTGTGGCCCATGCTGCCGAGCACGTTCGCCGCCGTCAGGCCGGCCAGGCCGCTGCCGATGACGACGAGGTCGTACTCCCCGCGCGCCTGAGCGAGCGGGTCGGTGCAGCGCGGTTTCTTGCCGTCGGTCGAGCCGCGGAAATAGCGTCGTTGTTCGCTCACGCGGCGCCTCCCGCGGGCTCGAGCAGCGAGCGGTTGGCGATCGTGATGCCCGAGAGCAGCGCTCCGATCACGCCCACGAGTCCTTGATCCGTGCCGATCAGCTCCAGGCCGCGCAACGCGGTGAAACCGTCGCGCGACTTGCGCGGGCTGCCGTACACCGCTCCGCCGCGGTGGCCGGTGTAGCGTTCGATCGTGCGCGGCGTGAACGAGTCGCGGAACACGGTGTGGCGCCGGATGGGGAACGAGAACTCCTCGGCGGTCGCGAGCATGCGGTCGACCTCGCGCGCCTTTTCCGCCGCGTACGACGCTTCGCCCAGCCCCTTCCAGTACGCGAAGTTGGCCGGGCAGGTGACGCGCACGAACGGCTCTCGATCGGGCTCGCGCAACTCGTAGTTCGACGGACACGTGATCACGCCGCAGCGCGGCTCGACCGGCGTGCGCGGGCGCTCGTAGCGGAAGCGCTCGCCGTCGGAATAGAACACGATGGTGACGTCGTGACCGAGCGCGCGCGGCATGGCGTCGAGCACGCAGCAGGACTCGACGAACGACAGCCGCCCGATGCGCGCATCGTCCTCGCTCGCGGCGCTCTGGCCGCACAGGGCCTCGGTTTCGACGAGCCCCGCGGACGACAGCACGCGCTCGCACTCGAGCTCGCTGCCGTCGTCGAGGCGCACGCCGCGGACCTTGCCGTCGACATGCAGCAGCGCGGCCACGCCGCTCTTCATCCGCAGCTCGCCGCCTTCCTGCTCGAAGCGCGCGATCAGCAGATCGAGCAGCGCCTTGATGCCGCCCTCGGGCCGCGCCATGCCTTCGAGGTGGATCGAGCGGAACAGGATCCCGTACTCGGCCCATGACATGTCGTTTTCGGTGGGGGAGCCATAGAACAGCGGCGCGATCATCAACAGCTCGACGAGCAGCGGGTCGCGCACGAATTCGGCGAGCCGCGCGCGCGCACTCTGCGCGTAGTCGCCCTCGCTCGAGCCGCTGTACGAGGGCAGCGCGGCGACGAGCCGATCGAAGCCCGCGCTCTCGCTCGGAAACAGTCGCGCCACCTCGCTGCGCAGGAGCGCCATGTCGTTCGAGTAGGACAGGCGCAGCGTGTCGCCCGCGCTCGTGCGCAGCGCCGTGACCGAGCGCCGCTGCGGCGCGAGCGCGAGCGCCTCGTGGGGGATGCGCAGCTGGCGCAGGATGCGCGTGAGCGGCACGTTCGGCGTGCCCTTCGCCGCGTAGTTCGTCAGCGCGTGCAGGCCCGTCTCGAAGCGCCTCCCGCCGCGCTTGTAGAACGAGTTGAGCCCACCCCAGAGGTAATGGCGCTCGAGGATCGCGACGCGCTTGCCCGCCTGCGCGAGGCGAATCCCCGCGGCGAGCCCGCTCATGCCGGCACCGATGATCAGGGCGTCGTAGCGCACGGCGTCGGTGGAGGGGAGCGGGCCGCCCGAGGCGGCGCTCAGACCTTGAGCGCGGTCAGCACGAGGGACTTCGACTCGAGCTTGGGCCCGAGGTACTCGACGCAGCCCTGCAGCGTGGCGAGCTGCATGTAGTCCTCCTCGGGGACCTGCACGCCGTAGCGCTTGCGCAGCTCCATCACGATGTCGAGGAAGTCCATCGAGTCGAGCTCGATCTGGTCGCGCAGGCGCACGTCGAGCGCGAGCGAGCCGAGCTCCTCGTCGGGAGCGATGGTGGAGATGATGTCCTTGATGGCGATGACGATTTCTTCGCGGTTCATGGGAGTGTGTTGGGAGAAGCGGGGCGGGCGGGAGCCTAGTTTCGGAAGCGCTCGACGATCACCGCCGAGTTGATGCCGAGCATCCCGAACGACATGTTCAAGATGCGGTCGATGGTGCGAGCGGGGCGCGCGGGTTCGTTGAGCACCAGCCCGTCGAGCGCGCAGGCCGGGTCGAGGTTGTCCACGTTGATCGTGGGGTGCACGAGTCCGTCCTCGAACGAAGGGAGGTTTCCGGCGAGCTCGAGCGCACCGGCGGCACCCATGGTGTGACCGATGTAGCTCTTGGTGTTGTTGACGCGCGTCGGGGTGCCTGCGAACACCGCGCGGATCGCCTCGCACTCGACCTCGTCACCCTGCTTGGTGCTGGTCGCGTGCGTGTTGACGATGTCGATCTCCTGCGCCGCGACTCGCGCGTGCGCGAGCGCGCCGCGGATGCAGGCCTGCTGGCCGCTCGAGCTCGGCAGCACGAAATCGCGGGCGTCCGAGTTGACGAAGTAGCCGCGCACTTCGCCGTAGATCTTCGCGCCGCGCGCGAGCGCGTCGTCGAGCCGCTCGAGCGTGTACAGGCAGCCGCCTTCGCTGACGACGATGCCGTTGCGGTCGCGGTCGAACGGCCGCGAGGCCTTGGATGCGTCGTCGTGCCGCGCGAGCGCGCCCTGCGAGCGGAAGCTCGCGAAAATGCCGAAGGTGTGGATCGACTCGGACACGCCGCCGCCGAGCGCGAGATCGACGATGCCCAGCTGCAGCATCTGCAGGCCCTGAATCAGGCCGAGATTCCCGGCCGCGCAGGCACCCCCGAGGCAGTAGGCGGGACCGGAGATGCCCAGACTCAGGGTCACCTCGCCGGCGGGGTTGTTCGCCACCGTGCGCGGGTTGTGGTGGTGCGACCAGAACGAGAGGTCGAAGTCGTACTGCGCGACTTCGTGGATCTGGTTCTCGGTCTCGACGTTGCCGTGCTCGGTGATGCCGATGTAGACGCCGACGCGCGATCGGTCGCGGGTCGCGAGGTCGATGCCGGCGTCCTTGAGCGACTCGTTCGCGCACCAGATCGAGATGCCGCCCGCGCGCGTGCCGCGGCGCGCCTCCTTGCGCGTCTGGTAGCGCAGCGGGTCGAAGTTGCACACGCCGGCGTAGGTCTCGCCGACGTGGCGGATCGTGTAGGGCACCACGCCGCTCTTGCCCGCGAGCAGGTTGGCGCGGTACTGCGCGAGGCTGTCGCCGTTGGGACTCGCGAGGCCGACTCCGGTGATCACGACGCGCGGGAGTTCACGCACGGCGAGCCTCCTTCGCGCGCTTGCGAGAGCTCGAGCGGCCCTGAGCGCTGCCCTTGGCCACCAGGAGCTTCGATCCGGCGTCCGCCTCGGAGTGGCGGACCTGTTCGGCCTCCGCGAGCGCGTTGCTGACGAGCTGATTGAGCCCGTTGCGACCGAGCAACACGCGGCTGGGCATCACCACGCCGACCTTGAGCGCGGCGCTGACGGCCTTGTGCAGCAGGCTCTGGCTGTCGTCGAGCGCACTGGCGACCGCGCCGACCACCAGACCCATCACGGCTTCCGCGATCTCGCAGGTCGAGATGATCGAGCGCAGCGTCATGACGCGCGGATCCTTCTCGCCGTGCTGCTCCTTCACGAAGGCGAGCATGCGCTGGCTGGCGACCTTGAACTGTTGGAACACGACCTGTTCGCGGCGGCGGATCACGGTCGCGGCGATGGCCAGCGTGTTCGAGACCGGCGCGTGCAGGTGGCAGCGACGCTCGTGGTCGAACTCGCTGGTGATCGCGCCCCACTCGGTCAGCTCGTGCAGCGCCGTGCTCGTCGCGCCCTGCGAGAGGTGCAGGCCCTCGCTGATCTCCTTGGCCGTGAGCGCGCGACCGCCGAGCACGAGCAGGCCCCAGATGCGTCCGTGGACGCGCTTGAACCCGATCGTCTTGAAGAACAGCTCGAACTGCGGGAGCTGCGCCGCGAGCTCGGGCTCGAGCCCGGGGAGCTGCGGCAGGGAGCGGGAGGTCGGGAGCTCTTCGGTCATGGGGCGGGGAGCACCGATTTCAGATTTTTCTGAAATCCGTGGAGCGCGTCTTGTACCCGCTCGCGGCCCGTCGGGCCAAGCGGAAACGGCCCGCGAGGACGGAATCAGGCCCGCTCGGGGCCCAAAGCGGCGCTTTTTCGCTCGGCCGCGCCGGTGCGCCGCGCGTTCAGGGCTCGAGGGCCAGCATCTGGCACTGCAGGCCGCTGCCGATCCCCATCAGCACCGTGCGCTGGCCCGCGCGCACGAAACTCGCGGCGCGCGCTCGGTCCCACGACAGCGGCAGCGACACCGAGCCGATGTTGCCGAGGGTCTCGACGGTCGGGAAGTCGAGCGCGAGATCGATGCCCATCGTGCCGAGCAGGAGCTTGCGGTGCGCCACGCCGACTTGGTGCGTGATCACGCGCTCCACCGTCTCGCGCGTCCAGTCCATCTCCGCGAGGAACTCCGCGAAGGTGCGCGCGGCGAGAGAGTTGCCCGCGTGCAGGAGCGTCTCGCTGTCGGTCTGCATGAGCATCCCCTCGCCCGCGTGATCGCCGTGGCACAGCGCGTGGTGCTCGGTGGCCGAGCGAGCCGTCGCGCCGACGAAGCGCGCGCCGGACGCGCACAGCTCCTTGCGCGCGATCACCATGGCCGCCGCGCCGGAGCCGATCGTGAGCGACGCGAAGCTCGCCTTGAGTTCCTCGCGCGTGAGGTCGCGCTTGGCGTCGAGGGTCGCAATCGTGCGCTCGACGAGCGCGCGTCCGCATTCGCCCGCGACGACGAGGCCCGCGTCGATCGCGCCGAGTTCGACCTGCGTCGCGACCACGCTGGCGGCGTTGGCGAATCCCAGGCACGCGTTGGAGAGGTCGAAGGCCAGCGCGCTGTGCGGCAAGCCGAGGCGGTGGTGGACGACGGAGGCGGTCGCGGGCTCGAGGAAGTCGCGGCACACCGCCGCGTGCACGAGCAGGCCGATGCGCTCGCGCGGGACGCCGCTGCGCGCGAGAGCGAGCTCGCCGGCGGCCGTCGAGCCCTCGCTCGGGCGCCAGCCGCGCGGGAAGAAACGGCGCTCGCGGATGCCCGTCATCAGCTCGAGACGGCCCGTGTTCAGGCGCAGGCGCGCGTAGACGCCGGCCAGCGCGCGCTCGAGCGCCTCGCTCGTCACGACCTCCTCGGGCAGCACGTGGCTCGTGGCCGCGATCCGGACCTTCTCGAAGCGCATGGGGCGAACAGGGTAGGTCGCGGGCGCTGCTTGTCCAACGCCGATTGGCTATCGTCTCTCCCAAGCCCCCCGCTCCCAACGCACCCGCCGCCGCGCCATGTCCACGCCTCTCCGCCCTGCGTTCCTCGCCCTCGCCAGCGCGCTTGCGCTCGCCGCCTGTGACCGTGCCGCGCCGCCGCCCGAGCCCGCCAAGGTTCCGGTTTCGGCGACCATGGTCAGCGGAGACTTCCTCGCGGCCAGCAAGCAGATCGCGGCCTTCGAGGCCTACAACGGCGGACGCTTCGCGGATGCGCTGCGGCTGTACGACGAGCTGCTCGCGGTCGAGCCCGAGAACCTCGACGCGCGCGTCAACCGCGCCGCGTGCCTCGGTCAACTCGGGCGTTGGCCGGAGGCTCTCAGCGCGACCGACGAGTGCATCCAGCACAACCCCGCAGATCCCGAGACGCACATCAATCGCTCGACGATCCTGAGCGAGCTCGGGCGCAGCGAGGAGGCGCTCGAGTCCGTCGAGCGCGCGCTGGTGCTCGCCAAGGACCTTCCCAAGGCGCTGCTGCTCAAGGCCACGATTCTCGGCCAGGCGGGCAAGGCGGACGAGTCGATGGCGATCGTCGACGCGCTCGTGCAGCGCTTCCCCGACACGCCCGCGCTGCTGCTCGAGAAGGCGCGCATGCTCGACCTCGTCGGACGCTCCGCGCAGGCCGATCCGATCTACGCCCAACTTCAGGCGCAGTTCCCCGGCGATGCGAACCTGCAGTCCGCCATCGCCGCGCGCCGCGACGCACCCGCGAAGTAGGCCGCGCGAGGCCGTGCGAGCGGGTGCGGTGGACGGGCACCGAGCGAATGGCGAAGATCGACGCTCCATGGCTCCTTCGCCGACGCCGATTCTGCACGTCGACATGGATGCGTTCTACGCGTCGGTCGAGGTGCGCGATGATCCGTCGCTCGCCGGCAAGCCGGTCGTGGTGGGGGGAGCCGCGAACGGGCGCGGCGTGGTGGCGGCCTCGAGCTATCCGGCGCGGCGCTTCGGCGTGCGCTCGGCCATGTCGACCGCCGAGGCGCTGCGGCTGTGCCCCGAGTTGGTGGTCATCGCGCCGAACTTCGAGAAGTACACCTCGGAGAGCCGCAAGATCATGGCGATCTTCCGCTCGTACACGCCGCTCGTCGAGCCGCTCTCGCTCGACGAGGCCTTCCTCGACGTGTCGGGCTGCGAATACTCCGGCGGTGATCCCGTGGAGATCGGACGCGCGATCAAGCGCGACATCCTGCGCGAGACGGGGCTGGTGGCCTCGGTCGGCGTCGCGGGCTCGAAGTTCATCGCCAAGCTCGCCAGCGACATGGACAAGCCCGACGGCTTCCGCGTGATCTTGCCGGAAGACGTGCAGACGATCCTCGCGCCGCTCTCGGTGTCGGCGATCTTCGGCGTCGGCCCGCGCACTGCCAAGCGGCTCGAGGCCATGGGCGTGCGCACGGTGGCGGAACTCGCGCGACTCTCGCGCGACGAGGTGCACAAGCGCTTCGGCGTGTCGGGCGTGTGGATCCACGACCTCGCGCACGGCATCGACACGCGGCGCGTCACGTCGCGGCGCGAGGAGAAGAGCTACAGCTGCGAGCGCACCTTCCCCAAGGACATCCACAGCCGAGAAGAGCTGCGCCTGCGCCTGCTCGAGTTCTGCGAGGAGCTCGCGTTCCGCCTGCGCGATGCGGGCCTGCGCGGTCGTACCGTGACGATCAAGGCGCGCTATCCGAGCTTCAAGACGATCACGCGCACGCAGACGCTCGGTTTCTCGACCAACGTGGGCGTGCGCTTCTACGCCGCGGCGCGCGAGTTGCTCGACCGCATTCCGCAGGGCCCGCTGCGCCTGCTCGGCTTGCAGGTCGCCAACCTCGAGGACGTGCGCACGCCCCAGCAGGGCATGCTGTTCGGAGGTGGCAATCCCGAGGCCGAAGCGCCCGCCCTCGTGCGCCAAGCCGCCCTGTTCCCCGACCGACTCGAGCGCGTCTCGCCCGGCCTCGACCGCCTGCGCCGCAAGTACGGCCGCGGCATCGTCGTGCCCGGGAGCCTGCTCGGCCGCGACGAGTCCATCGGCCGCGACGGCACGACCGGCTCGCTCGGCCAAGCCGCGCGCGCCGCGCGCAGCGAGCCCAACTCCCTCGACGCGAGTTCCCCGCCCAGCCTTGACGAATCGCCCAGCTTCGACGAATCGCCCCCGTTCGAAGAGCCGTCCAACGAGTAGCGCGGGGCAGCGCGCGAGGCCGGGCGCGGGGGACGCGCACGGCCTCGCGGGAGGGATGCTCGGGCGCTCCGCGGCTAGTGGCCGTCGGAGAGGTAGCTCATGAAGCTCATGCCGATGTCGCGGAAGCTCTGCACGCGCGGGATCTCGATCGCGTCCTTGATGCAGACCTGCTCGCACAGCTTGCAGGAGGTGCAGTTCTTCTCGATCACGGTGGCGATGCGGTTGAAGCCGTCCTCGTCGAGCTTCATCTCGAGCGCTTCGAAGGGGCACACGTCGACGCAGAACTCGCAGCCGGTGCAGAGTTCCTCGTGAACGAGCGCCTTGGGGACTTGCTTGGGCTTGATGTGCGTGACGAGCGTGTCGCGGTCGTTGGTGATCGCGTCGAACGGGCAGTAGATGCCGCACACCGAGCAGTTGATGCACAGGTCCGGGTCGATGAAGAAGCGCTCGCCGCCGGAGATCGCGTTGGTCGGGCAGACGCGCTCGCAAATCGTGCAGGCGGTGCACTTCTCGGTGATGAAGTGCGAGCGCCACTGCCAGCTCTCGGCGAGGCCGGGCTTCTTGAAGACGAGGATCTCGAGCTTCTGGTGGCCGTCGAAGCGGAAGCGGTGACCGAAGGTCGTGCGCTTGACCTCGATGGTGGTGAGGAACTGGCCGGGGAAGCTGTTGGTGGTGTGGCAGAGCGCGCGGATCTTGGGATCCTTGACCCAGCCGTAGATCTGGAACACGTTGCCGTCTTGCACGACATGGTTGCCGTAGATCGGCATCACGCTCGTGAGCCCGTAGCGGAAGCGGTCGCGCACCGCGGGCACCTTGGTCGGGAACTGCACCGTGACGCGGACGAAGTCCTCTTCCTCCTCGATCGTGAAGTCGCGGCCGTAGCGCCGGTCGCGTTCGAGGGGATCCTGCTCGACGCCGCGCCAAGGGGCCCATTCGAGCTCCCAACCCGGGACTTCCTCGAGCTTGGAGAGGTCCTCGGCGGGAGGCAACTCGCCCGTGTAGCTGATGGCGGCCGTCGGACAGACGTCGACGACGGTGCGCGCGTTGTAGAGCGTCGAGTCGTGGACGTCGTGCGTGTGCGCCTTGGCGTCCTGCCCCATGAAGAAGATCTCGGGGAAGTCTTGGCAGCACGCGTCGCAGGCGATGCACAGGTGCGGGTCGACGGCGAAGCGCTCGGCCTTGGCAACGCTGTCTTGGAGGGTCGGAGACTCGGTCATGGGGGCGGAGCCGATGGGGCGGGGCCGTTGGGGCGGTGCCGATGGGGCGGGGCCGTTGGGGGATCGGCGCGGGGGCGACTCGAACGTGGAGGGGAGGCTCTGGCGGCCGCGGTCGGTCCGCCCTAGTGCGCAACCATGCTAACCCCGTCGCGGGGCCCGTTCCTATACTTCGCCCGATGAACTGGAG
>VGZD01000033.1 GCA_016872715.1 Planctomycetota bacterium | reverse complement strand
GTACCGGCAGTGGGATCGCGCGCGCCGCGCGAGCTGGGCGGAGGAGTCCCGATGACGCTCACCAAGCAAGTCTTCGAGTACGCGCCCGCGCCGCCGCGGGGCGACGATCCGCTGCACGGCGAGCTCTTGACGCTCAACATGGGTCCGCAGCATCCGGCGACGCACGGCGTGCTGCGCATCGTCGTGACGCTCGACGGCGAGCGCATCGTCGAGTGCGATCCGGTCGTCGGCTACCTGCACCGCGGCAAGGAGAAGAGCGCCGAGTCGCTCGGTTGGCACAAGTTCTTCCCGCACACCGACCGCCTCGACTACGTGCAGCCGTTGATGAACAACATCGGCTACGCGCTCGCGATCGAGAAGCTCGCCGGCATCGAGGCCCCGCCGCGCGCGCAGGTGATCCGCGTGCTCCTGATGGAGCTCTCGCGCATCATGGGGCACCTGATCTATCTGGGCACCCAGTCGATCGACCTCGGCGCCGTGACGATCTTCTTCTACGCGTTCAAGGAGCGCGAGAAGCTCTACGAGATCGTCGATGCCTACACCGGGCATCGCATGAACAACACCTACGTGCGCATCGGCGGCCTGTACGCCGACGTGGACGAGAAGGTCGAGCGGCTGATCGAGGAGTTCTTGGTCGAGTTCCCCAAGGGACTCGACGACATGGACAAGCTGCTCACGCGCAATCGCATCTGGAACGACCGCAACCGCGGCATCGGCGTGCTCTCGCGCGCGGATGCGCTGGCGATGTCGCTCACCGGACCGGTGTTGCGCGGCTCGGGCGTCGAGTGGGACCTGCGCCGCGCGCAGCCCTACAGCGGCTACGAGAGCTACGACTTCGACGTTCCCACGGGCGCGAGCGGCGACTGCTACGACCGCTACCTCGTGCGCATGGAAGAGATGCGCCAGAGCTGCCGCATCGTGCGCCAAGCGCTCGATCGGCTGAAGTCCACGCCGGGCGACGTGCTGGTCGAGGATCGGCGCTTCGTGCTGCCGCCCAAGGACCTCGTGCACAGCTCGATGGAAGAGCTGATCTTCCAGTTCAAGGTCGTCACCGACCTGCGCCTGCCCAAGGGCCAGAGCTACCGCGGCATCGAGTCCTCCAAGGGCGAGCTCGGCTTCTTCGTGGCCAGCGACGGCAGCTCCAAGCCGCTGCGCTGCCACATCCGCGCGCCGGGCCTGATGAACATTCAGGCGCTTGTGATGCTGGCCAAGGGCCGGTTGTTCTCCGACATGGTCTCCCTGATCGGCTCCATGGACTTCGTCATGGGCGAGGTGGATCGCTGATGGCACTCTCCGACAAGCTCAAGGCCGAGTTCACCGAACTAGTCACGCACTACCCCGAAAAACGCGCCGGCCTGATCCCGGCCCTGCACCGCTGCCAAGAAGAGCAGGGCGGCTGGCTCGGCCCGCAGGCGATCGAGGACTTGGCCGAGTTCTTCGGCCTCGAGCCGGTCGAGGTGTTCGGCGTCGCGACCTTCTATCCGATGTTCCGGCTGACGCCGCGCGGCCGCCACTTGGTCAGCGTGTGCCACAACATCTCGTGCACGCTGCGCGGCGCCGAAGACCTGCTCGCGCACGTGTGCCACGTCACGGGCTCGCCCGTCGGCGGCACGTCACCCGACGGCAAGTTCAGCGTGGTGCGCGTCGAGTGCCAAGGCGCCTGCGCGAATGCTCCGATGTTCGACCTCGACGGGACCTACCACGAAGACCTCGACCGCTCCAAGGCCGAGCAGATCCTCGGGAGCTGCCAGTGAAGGACTTCCCGAAGTATCTCCTGAACCGCGTCGGGCTGCCCAACTCCCACACGCTCGCGACCTACCGCGCCGAGGGCGGCTACCGCGCCATCGAGGACGTGCTCAAGAAGCCGTGGACGAGCGAGCAAGTGATCGGCGTGATGAAGGATTCGCTGCTGCGCGGCCGCGGCGGCGCCGGCTTCCCCACCGGCATGAAGTGGAGCTTCATGCCCGACATCACCAAGGACCCGCGGCCGCGCTACCTCGCGGTCAACGCGGACGAGTCCGAGCCCGGCACGTGCAAGGATCGCGTGCTGATGGAGCGCGATCCCCACGGCCTGATCGAGGGCTGCCTGATCGCGTGCTTCGCCATGCGCGCCAAGGCCGCCTACATCTACGTGCGCGGCGAGTACCGGCTGTCCTACAACCGCCTGCAGGCGGCGATCGACGAGGCGCGCGAGGCGGGCCTCGTCGGCCAGCACATCCTCGGCACGGACTTCTCGTGCGACATCTGGATGCACAAGGGCGCGGGCGCCTACATCTGCGGCGAAGAAACGGGCCTGATGGAGTCGCTCGAGGGCAAGCGCGGCCATCCGCGCCCCAAGCCGCCCTTCCCCGCCGGTTCGGGCCTGTGGAAGTCGCCGACGACGGTCAACAACGTCGAGAGCATCTTCAACGCGCCGTTCATCGTTCGCAACGGAGCCGAGTGGTTCAAGTCGATGGGCGTGCCCAAGAGCACGGGCAATTTCCTGCTCGGCATCTCGGGCCACGTCAACAAGCCCGGCGTGTACGAGCTGCCCTTCGGCCTCACCGCGCGCCAGATCATCGACGAGGTCGCGCTCGGCGTGTGGAAGGGCCGCAAGCTCAAGGCCTTCTTCCCCGGCGGCTCGTCGACGGGCCTGCTCCCCGCCTCGATGGCGGACGTCGTGATGGACCACGACTCGGTCAAGGCCGCGGGCTCGATGTTCGGCACGGCCGCGATGATCGTCCTCGACGAGACCGCGTCGATCCCGCAGGTGATGGACGTCACCGCGCGCTTCTACGACCACGAGAGCTGCGGCCAGTGCAGCCAGTGCCGCGAAGGCACGCAGTGGCTGCACCAGATCTTCCGCCGCATCGCGCACGGCAAGGGCCAGATGTCGGATCTCGACCTGCTCGTCTCGCTCTCCAACGGCATGGCGCCCGCCAAGACCATCTGCGCGCTCGCCGACGCCGCCGCGATCCCGACGCTCGCCGCCGTGAAGCACTTCCGGCACGAGTTCGAGGAGTGCATCCGGCTCGGCCGCGATCCGCTCCGCAACGAATCCAAGCACGCCCCAAGACTGCACGAGGCGCACGCGTGACCAAGATCCAGATCAACGGTCGCGAGGTCGAAGCCGATCCCAAGCAGCCGCTCATCCGCGCCTGCCACGACCAAGGCGTCGATGTCCCGATGTACTGCTACCACCCCGGCCTCGCGCCGGTGGGTTCCTGCCGCATTTGTCAGGTCGAAGTCGCCGGCGCGCCGGGCCAGCCGTCGCGCGTCGTCGCCGCCTGTCGCACGCCGGTGAGCGAGGGCATGGTCGTCTCGACGGACACGCCCAAGGCGCACGACACGCGCCGCGAGTGCCTCGAGTTCCTGCTCAAGAACCACCCGCTCGACTGCCCGATCTGCGACAAGGCCGGCGAGTGCGACCTGCAGGACTATGCCTTCAACGAGGGGCAGGGCAAGGGTCGATCGAGCGAGCCGCGCCGCAAGCTCGAGAAGCGCAAGTCGCTCGGCGACGTGATCGTGCTCGACGAAGAGCGCTGCATCCTGTGCTCGCGCTGCGTGCGCTTCTTCACGGACGTGACGAAGAAGGCGCAGCTCACCGTCGAGGGCTTGGGCTCGCACTCGGTGATCAACACCTACATGGACAAGCCGCTGGAGGGAAACTACCAGGGCAATCTGGCGGACATCTGCCCGGTCGGCGCGCTGACGAGCAAGAAGTTCCGCTTCCAAGCGCGCGTGTGGAACCTCTCCAAGACGCTCTCGACCTGCGGCGAGTGCTCGCGCGGCTGCTCGATCTCGGTCGAGTCCCTGCGCGCCAAGCAAGTGAAGCGCATCCGCCCGCGCTACAACGCGGCCGTCAACCAGTGGTGGATGTGCGACACCGGTCGCCACGCGCTCGCGCCGCTCACGCGTGCGCTCGCACCCGAGGGCGAGGTGCTCGGCGGCCGCCTGCGCACGGCCGCGGTGCGCGGCTACAACGGACTCGAGTGCTCCGACGACGTCGCGGCGCTCGACCTCGCGGCGGACATGCTCGCGTCGCACCCCGGCACGCTCGTGATCGTCTCGCCCTTCGCGACGCAGGAGGAGGCCAAGGCGGCGCTCGCGCTCGCGCAGGCGCTCAAGGCCACGCCGCAGTTCGTCTCGCCCGCGCCCAACGCGCTGAAAGACGACCTGCTGCACACCGGCGATCCGTGCCCCAACCGGCGTGGACTGCTCGAACTAGGCTTCGGCGCACTCGCGCCCGCCGACGCGCTCGCCGCGCTCGCGGTCGCGCCCTCCGCGGTGCTCGCGGGCGAGCGCGTGCTCGAACTCCTCGGCCACGCGGGCCTCGCCCTGCTGCCGAAGAAGCTGCGCCTCGTCGCCTTCGACGTCGAGGCGAGCGACCTTGCTTCGCTCGACATCGCGTTCCCGGTTCCGACGCACGTCGAGAAGTCGGGGCATTGGATCAACGTCGACGGCCGCGTCGGCGTGCTCAACGTCGCGCTCCCGCCGCCCGCGCTCGTGCGGCGCCTCGATCTTCAACTCGCGGCGCTCACCGCCAAGCTGTCGGCCGTGCCGCAGGGGAGCTAGGGAGCGATGGAAGCCTTCCTCGCGGACGTCCCCGAGTGGATCCTGTGGGTCGCCAAGGTGGCGCTCATCTTCGGCGGCCTCATCGGCACGGCGGCGCTGATGTCGCTCGCCGAGCGCAAGGTCTCGGCGTGGATGCAGTTTCGCCACGGTCCCAACCGCGTCGGACCGTTCGGCCTGCTGCAACCGCTCGCCGACGGCATCAAATTCATCTTCAAGGAAGAGCTGATCCCCGAGGGGGCCAACAAGTTCCTCTTCCGCCTCGCGCCGGCGCTGGCGGCGATCCCGTCGATGATGACCATCGCGGTGATCCCGATCGGGACGATCGTGGTCGGCGAAAAGAAGATCCCCTTCTCCATCGCGCAGCTCGACTTGGGGATCATGTACATGCTCGCCCTCGGCGGCCTGTCGGTGTACGGCGCGATCTTGGGCGGCTGGGCCTCCAACTCGAAGTACTCGCTGCTCGGCGGCCTGCGCGCGAGCGCGCAGATGATCAGCTACGAGCTCACGCTGATCCTCTCGATCCTCGTGATCGTGGCGCTCTCGGGCTCGCTCGACTTGGGCGCGATCGTCACGGCCCAGCGCGAGAACGGCCTGTGGAACGTGTTCACGCCCTTCGGCGCGGTTGCCTTCGTGCTGTTCACGATCGCGAGCTTCGCCGAGACCAACCGCCATCCCTTCGACTTCGCCGAGTGCGAGCCGGAGCTCGTCGGCGGCTTCCACACCGAGTACTCGGCCATGCGCTTCGCGCTGTTCTTCTTGGGCGAGTACTGCGCCATGACCGTGATGGCGTGCCTCAACGCCACGCTGTTCTTCGGCGGTCCCTCGGTGCCCTTGTGGCCCGAGGCGCCGTGGTTCCTCGGCATCCTCGCCTTCCTCCTCAAGGCTGGCTTCTTCCTGTTCCTGTTCATCTGGGTGCGCTGGACCCTCCCCCGCTTCCGCTTCGACCAATTGATGCGGCTGGGTTGGAAGGTCGCGCTCCCGATCGCGCTGGCGAACGTGCTCGTCGTCGGTGCGTGGGTCGCCTTCACCGCGAAGGGCAGCTAGGCCATGGTTGTCGTCCAGCGCAAGGAACTCACGCTCGCCGAGCGGCTGTACCTCCCCGAGGTGCTGCGCGGCCTGTCGCTCACGTTCCGCAAGTTCTTCGAGAAGCCGATCACGCGGCAATATCCCGAGCAGCCGCTCCCGACCGACGAGGTCACGCGCGGCCAGCCGCGCCTGGTCGTCAAGGACGACGGCAACATCGCCTGCGTGTCGTGCGGCATGTGCGAGGTCGCCTGTCCGGCCTACGCGATCACGATCGACGGCGGCGAGACCGACCGCGGCATCGAGCGCGAGCCCAAGCGGTTCGAGATCGACATGCTGCGCTGCATCCTGTGCGGCTTCTGCGAGGAAGCCTGCCCCAAGGACGCGATCTTCATGTCGAACGAGCTCGAGCTCGCCGACTTCACGCGCGCGGGTCTGGTGTACGACCTCGAGAAGCTCAAGCGCCCGAAGAGCGCGCTGCAAGAGCGCATCGACTACGTGTACCGGCTCAACAACCGCTGGCGGAGCAAGCAGTGAGCTCGATCCTCTTCTACGTCCTCGCTCTCGTCGCGCTGCTCGGCGCGGCCGGGGTGATCCTCGCGAAGAGCCCGATGGGCAGCGTCATCTCGCTGCTCGGGACCTTCTTCGCGCTCTCGGTGATCTACCTGCTCGCCGGCTTCCAGTTCCTCGCCGCGGCGCAGATCCTCGTCTACGCCGGTGCGATCTTGGTGCTGTTCCTGTTCGTGATCATGCTGCTGAATCTGGGCGCCATGGGCTCGCGCTTCGAGCTCTCCTTCGCGCCGTTGCAGGGCGGCCGCGCGCGGCTCGCAGGAGCGATCGCGGTGGCGTTCGCGCTCGTCGGCCTGATCGCGGCCCAGCGCACGACGCTCGCCGCGACGAGCGCGCCCGCCGCCGATGCGCCGGCGATCGACGGCCTCGAGGGGCTCGCGCTCGAGCTGTTCGGCCGCTACAGCCTGCCGTTCCAAGCGGTGTCGGTGCTGCTGCTCGCGACCATGGTGGCCGTGATCGTGCTGGCCAAGCGCCAGCGTGAGGGCGAACACGGGGGCGAACGCGGGGGCGAACGCGGGGGCGATCCGCGATGAACGTTCCGACCGCGCACCTTCTGTACTTGTCCGCGGGCCTGTTCGCCCTCGGCGTGCTGGGCTTCATGGTCCGGCGCAACGTCATCGTCGTGCTGATGTGCGTCGAGCTGATGCTCAACGCCGCGAACCTCGCCTTCCTCGCCGCGAGCCGCCAGCACGCCCTCGAAGGCAAGCCCGCGCTGCAAGGCCCGGTGTTCGCCATCTTCGTGATCACGGTCGCCGCGGCCGAGGCCGCGGTCGGCCTCGCGCTGATCATCGCGCTCTACCGTCTGAAGCAATCCGCCGAGACCGACGCCGCGGCGGAGATGAAGGGTTAGTCGCATGCCGAGCCACGAGTCCCACGCGTGGCTCTGGTGGATCCCGCTCCTGCCGCTCCTCGGCAGCGCGATCGCCGGAGCCCTGCACCTTGCCACCCTGCGCGCTCGCCATGGCGATCCGCAGGCGAGCGCACCTGCCAGCCTCGCCCCGTGGATCGCCTGCGGCGCGATGCTCGGCTCGTTCGTGCTTTCGGTCACGGGCTTCCTCGAGCTGCGCGAGCTCGAACCCGCGGCGCGCCACCTCGCGAGCACGGCCCACGATTGGATCTCGATCGGCGGCCTCGACGTCGATCTCGGACTGCTGCTCGATCCGCTCTCGTCGGTGATGACGCTCGTGATCACGGGCGTCGGCTTCCTGATCCACGTGTACGCCTCCGGCTACATGAAGGGCGACAAGGGCTACGGCAAGTTCTTCGCGTACCTGAACCTGTTCGTGTTCGCGATGCTGATGCTGGTGCTGTCGAGCTCGCTGCTCGGCGTGTTCATCGGCTGGGAAGGCGTCGGCCTGTGCTCGTTCCTCTTGATCGGCTTCTGGTACGAAAAGGGCTGGCCGGCCGAGGCCGCGCAGAAGGCCTTCGTGATGAACCGCGTCGGCGACGCGTGCTTCCTGATCGGCTCGTTCCTGCTGATCCGGCTGTTCGACACGCTCGATCTGGCGACCATCGCGCACACGGTCGGCTCGACCGTGAGCTTCACCGATGAACAGGCGCTCGACATGTCGCTCGCCGCGCTGTTCCTGTTCGGCGGCTGCTGCGGCAAGTCGGCGCAGTTCCCGCTGTTCACGTGGCTGCCCGACGCCATGGCCGGTCCGACGCCCGTGAGCGCGCTGATCCACGCCGCGACCATGGTCACGAGCGGCATCTACCTCGTCGTGCGCCTCAATCCGCTGTTCGCGGCCTCGGGCTGGGTGCTGCCCCTGATCGCCATCGTCGGCGCGCTCACCGCGCTGATCGGCGGCTCGACGGCGCTCGTGCAGCGCGACATCAAGAAAGTGCTGGCGTACTCGACCGTGAGCCAGCTCGGCTACATGTTCCTCGCGCTCGGCTCGGGCGCCTGGGCGGCCGCGCTGTTCCACGTCGTCACGCACGCGTTCTTCAAGGCGCTGCTCTTCCTCGGCGCAGGCTCCGTGATCCACGGCATGCACGAGGAACAGGACATGCACAAGATGGGCGGACTGCGCAAACACATGCCGCAGACCTACATCACGTTCCTCGCGGGCGCCGCGGCGCTCTCGGGCCTGCCGCTGTTGTCGGGCTTCTTCTCGAAGGACGAGATCCTCGCGCACGCCTTCGCCAACGGTGGCCTGTACTACGGTCTGTGGGCCGTGGGCGCGCTCACTGCCGCGCTGACGGCGTACTACACATGGCGCATGGTCGCGCTGACCTTCTTCGGCGAGGAACGCTTCGACCACCACCACGTGCACCCGCACGAGAGCCCGCTGGTGATGACGCTGCCGCTGATGGTGCTCGCGGTGCTCTCGATCCTCGGCGGCGTGCTCGGCCTGCCGCCGGTGCTGCATGTGCCCCACCTGCTCGCCGAGTGGCTCGCCCCGGTCACGGACGCGGGCAACAAGATCCTCGCGCAGAGCCCTGGCGAACACCACTTGAGCCACGCGCTCGAGTGGGTTCTGCTGGGCCTCGGCTCGGCGATCGCGCTCGGCTTCGCGCACACGGGCTTCCACGCGCACAGGCACGGCACGGCGCAAGACGAGTTCTTCGCACGCAAGCGCCCGACGCTCGCGGCGACCCTCGGCGACGCGTGGACGATCGACTCTCGCTACGCGCGCATCATCGTGCTGCCGCTGCGTATGCTGAGCTTCCTGATCGCGGTGGTCGTCGACCAGTTCGCGATCGACGGACTCGTGAACGGAACCGGCCGGACCGCGCGCGACATCGCGCAGCACTCGCGTCGCGCCGTCGACGGCAGCCTCGCGAGCTACGCCCTGTGGATGGGCGCCGGCGCGCTGGCGATCTGCGCCCTGTGGATGTGGAGCTAGGGAGACCGAATCCATGGAACTCGTCCTCCTGACCTTCCTCCCGCTCCTCGGTGCGCTCGCCGTGCTCTGCACGCCGCGCGCCGCGGAAGGCCTGCAGCGCGGCATCGCGCTCGCGACGACGCTCGCCGTCGCGGTGCTCGGCGTGAAGCTGTTCTTGGGCTACGACGTGCCGGGCGGCGACGGCGCGGCGACGCCGTACTCGTTCAGCCTGCCGTGGTTCCAACTGCCCTGGCGCGACGGAACGCCGACGCAGGTGCACTTCAGCCTCGCCATGGACGGCATCTCGCTGCTGATGGTGACGCTCACGGCCGTGCTGATGCCGATCGTGATCCTCTCGACGTGGGGCCACGTCGAGAAGCGCGTCAAGGAGTTCATGGTGTGGATGCTCGTCATGCAGACGGGCATGCTCGGCACCTTCCTCGCGGTCGACCTCGTGCTGTTCTACTTCTTCTGGGAAGTCAGCCTCATCCCGCTGTACTTCCTCGTCGGCATCTGGGGCGGCGAGCAGCGCCTGTACGCGACGGTCAAGTTCTTCCTCTACACGCTGGCGGGCTCGCTGTTGATGATGGTCGCGATCATCGCGATCCTCTTCGATCGCGGCACGAGCGACCTCGGCGAACTGATCGCGCAACTGGGCCAAACGCCGCTCGAGCAGCAGTTGTGGTACTTCGCGGCCTTCGCGCTGGCCTTCGGCATCAAGGTGCCGCTCCTGCCGTTCCACACGTGGCTGCCCGACGCGCACACGCAGGCCCCGACTTCGGGCTCGGTCGTGCTCGCGGGCGTGCTGCTCAAGATGGGCACCTACGGCCTGCTGCGGTTCTGCATCCAGATGCTGCCCGATGCGGCGGTGGCCGCGGCGCCGTGGATGATGGCGCTCGGTGCGATCGGGATTCTCTACGGAGCGCTGCTCGCGTGGGCCCAGACCGACCTCAAGCGCCTGATCGCGTGCTCGTCGGTGAGCCACTTGGGCTACGTGGTGCTCGGCCTGTTCGCGCTCACGCCCGCTGGGCTCTCCGGCGGCATGCTGCAGATGGTGAACCACGGCATCTCGACTGGGCTGCTGTTCCTCTTGGTCGGCATGCTCTACGAGCGCCGCCACTCGCGCGCGCTCGACGCCTTCGGCGGCGTCGCGACCGTAATGCCCCTGTTCGCGCTGTTCTGGGTCTTCACGGTGCTCTCGAGCGCCGGACTCCCGGGCCTCAACGGCTTCGTCGGCGAGTACCTGATCCTGCTCGGCTCGTTCCAGAGCTCGCCGCTGTGGTCGGTGATCGGCCTCACGGGGGTGATCTTCGGCGCGGTGTACCTCCTGATGGCGACGCGCAAGATGCTGTTCGGAGCCTGCACGAACCCCGAGAACCAGCGGCTCACCGACCTCAACGCGCGCGAGATCGTGCTGATGCTCCCGCTCGTCGTGCTCGCGGTGTGGCTGGGCGTGCGACCCAACGACTTCATGGGCAAGGTCGAGCCGGATCTCGCCGAGGTCGGTCGGCGCGTGGCCGTGGCACGGCAGTCCACGGCGGCGCTCGAGCCCGTCACCCCGCTCACGGAAGGAGTCGCGGCGCGATGAACGCCCAAAACCTGCTCCAGATGTTCGATGCGAACGCGCTGCGCGCGCTCGCACCGCTGATCGCGCTCGCGCTCGGCCTCGTGCTCGTGCTGTTCGCCGGAGTGTTCCCGCTCGGGCGCGCGGTGCGCGCGACGCTCGTCGTCGCCTCGCTCGCGGCCTCGGCGGTGTTGCACGGCAACCTGCTGCTCGGCGGCGAAACGCCGGGCAAGGTCCTCGCGGGCACGTTCGAGTCGAGCTCGACCACCGCCATGTGGGGTCTGGTGTTCGTCGCGAGCACGCTCTTCGCGTGGCTCTACAGCGTGCGCTACTACGAGGAAGACGCGCCCTTCAAGAACGAGCACGACGTGCTGATGCTCGCCACTGCGATCGGCATGATGCTGATGGCGGGCGCGCGCGACCTGATCGTGTTCTTCATCGGCCTCGAGCTGCTCTCGATCCCGCTCTACGCCCTCGCGGCCTTCCGTCGCGATCGTGCGCGCTCGGTCGAGGCGGGCCTCAAGTACTTCCTGCTCGGCGCCTTTGCCGCGGGCTTCTTCCTGTACGGCAGCGCGCTCGTGTACGCGACGACCGGCAGCCTGTCGCTCGACACGCTCGCCGATCCCGCCGCGCGCGCGGCGCTCGGCCAACCCATGGCGCTCGTCGGCGTGGCCCTGATCGCCGCCAGCGTGTTCTTCAAGGTCAGCGTGTTCCCGTTCCACCTGTGGGTGCCCGATGTGTACGAGGGCGCGCCCACGCCGGTGACCGCGCTGATGGCGACGGGCACGAAGGCCGCGGGCTTCGCGTTCCTGATGAGCGCGCTCGTGCTGCTGCCCGCTTCGACGGCGACCACGGTGGCGCTCATCGCCGTGATCACCATGGCCGCGGGCAACTTCGGCGCCCTCGCGCAGACGGATGTGAAGCGCATGCTCGCCTACTCGGGCATCGCGCACGCCGGAACCCTGCTGCTCGGCGTCGCGGGCGCGATCCACGGCGATCCGAGCAACGGCGCGCCGGTGCAGGCGAGCCTCGTCTACATGGCGGCCTACGTCGCCACGGCGGCCGGCGCCTTTGGACTGCTCGCGCTGCTCGAGCGCGACGGCGGCCCGACGACGCTCGAGTCGCTCAAGGGCCTCGCGCAGCGTCGCCCGTGGGTCGCCTCCGCGCTGACGCTGTTCATGCTCTCGCTCGGCGGCATCCCGGCGACGGGCGGCTTCCTCGGCAAGTACCTCGTGTTCTCGGTCGCCGTGCGCTCCGAGCTCACGGGCTTCGCGATCGTCGGCGTGCTGCTCTCGGTCGTCGCCCTCGGCTACTACCTGCGCGTCATCATCGCGATGTACATGCAGTCGCCCGAGCACGACGCGAACGTGAGCGCGCCGCGCCCCGCGAGCGCGGCGACGACGCTGGCGTCGATCGTCTGCGCGGCCTTGGTCCTCGCCACGGGCGTGCTGCCGGGCTGGCTGCTCGAGCTCACCTGAGCCTCGCACCCCGACGGACAGCGGGGCGTCGCGCGAGAGCGTGGCGCCCCGCGCTCGTGCGTCGAGCGTCCCTCAGGACGGCCGTTCGAACTCGACGGCGAGGCCGGTGGTGTGTTCGCTCAGTCGCTCGACGCGCACGAGGCGACCGGGATAGCTCTGCTCCTGACCGTCCTGCACCAACTTGAGCGTCACGCGCAGCGGCTCGTGCGCGAAAAAGAACACGCCCTCGGCGGAGATCTGCTCCGCGCGGCCGGCGATCGACTTCGCGTCGAAGGCCACTTCGAGGAGCAGGTCGTCGCTGCGGCGGGAGGCCTTGCGACGTTCGTTCGGGCGCGGGGGCTCGGTCGGGTCGGGGACGCTCATGGGGAGGAGTGCGCGGGGAGAGAGCCCGCGCTCGCGCGATGGTAGCGCATGCGAGCGTTCCCCGAGCGGGTCTTGCGACAGCGTGCGGCTCGGCGCGGTAGGATCCGCGCCATGAGCGCGCCTCGCCCCCACCCGCACTTCGACGACCAGGGAACCCTCGACTGGCACACGAACTGGAAGGAGGCGCAGGCGAGCGCCAAGGCCCAGGGCAAGCTCGTGTTCATCGAGTTCGGCCGCGAGGCCTGAGGCCAGTGCCGCGCCCTCGTGCAGGGCGCCGTCCCCCACCCCCAGATCGCCCCGCTGCTCCAACGACACTTCGTGGCCCTCGCGTCGGACTGCGACGAGGCGGAGCACGAGGTCGAGGTGCTCGCGGGAACGCTCGAAGACGCCTACATGTTGCCCTTCGTCTTGATTGCGGACGCCGACGGAAAATTCCTCGGCGGCAGCTCGGGCGCCGTGAACCCGCTGCAGCTCGAGCGCACCCTCCGAGAGCTCGTGCAGCGATGAGCGCTCCCCTCCAGTGGTCGGCGCGCAACCCGCTCGGCGCGGGATGGCGCGACGTCGCGGCAGCGGCGGATGCCGACTGCGGGAGACACTGAGACCCGATGAACGCGTCGCGCCGCTCGCTGTGGGCCGCAGCCCTGCTGTTCGTGCTCTCGGGCCTCACCGGACTGGTGTACGAGACGGTGTGGTTCAAGCGCCTCGGTCATGCGTGGGGCAGCTCGTCGCTCGCGATGGCGAGCGTCGTCGCGACCTTCCTGTGCGGACTGGGGCTCGGAGCGTGGCTCGCGGGGCGCATCGCCGATCGCTCGCGCCGCCCGCTCGCGCTCTACGGCTGGTGCGAGCTCGGCATCGCGGGGCTGGCGCTGCTCGTGCCGTTCGAGTTCGGTTGGCTCCTAGAGAGCGCGGCGCCGCTGGCGTACGGGCTCTGTGACTCGCCGTTCCTGCTGGTCGCGCTGCGCTTCGCGCTCACGTTCCTGGTCATCGGGCCGCCCTGCGTGCTGATGGGAGCGACGCTGCCGCTGCTCACGCGGCAGTTCGCGGCGCAGGGACTATCGCTCGGTGCCTCCGCGGCTTGGCTGTACGCCTTCAACGCACTCGGAGCGGCAGCGGGCGCGTGGCTCGCGGGCTTCTTTCTGCTCGAACACGCCGGCCTGTTCTGGACCAACGCGCTGGCCGCGGCCACCAACACGGCGATCGGCGTCGCGGCGCTCGCGCTCGCGCGCAACGTGGAGGCCGCAAGTCCGACGGAGGGACACGGCGCGCCCGTCGCGGTCGAGGAGGTCTCCCCGCGCGCGCTGAACACGGCCGCGCTCGCGAGCGGTCTGGGGTCGATCACGCTGCAGATGATCTGGGCCCGCGAGCTCGCCTTGCTGCTCGGAGGCACGACCTACGCCTTCAGCGCGACACTCTCGATCTTCATCCTCGGCATCGGCCTTGGAAGCCTGTGGTTCCGGCTCGGGTTCTCCGAGCGACCGCGGCTCGAGAAGCTCGTGAGCCTCGCCGCGGCGCTGATCGTGCTCGCCACGCTCGGCGGCCTCGCGCTCGAGCCCGGCCTCGCGCGCGCCGTGGGCTACCTGCGGGACGGACGCGCGGACGCCACGTTCAACGCGGTCCTGTGCGCCTCGACCGCCGCCGTGCTGCAACTGCTCCCGACCATCGGCATGGGGCTCTTGTTCCCCGCGCTCGTGCAGCTCTCGCGCCAAGGCGCAGCTCGCGCGGGGCACGCCGTCGGCGCGCTGTACGCTTGGAACACCGCCGGGTCGATCGCGGGCGCAACCTGCGCCGCGCTACTGCTGCTCCCCGCGCTCGGCAGCTTCTGGACCGTGCGCGCGGCGCTGCTCGCCTACGCGCTGTTGCCGCTGTTGCTCTTCCGCACGCGCGCGTTCGCGGTGGCGACCTCGATCCTGTGCGCGAGCCTGTTGTTCTCCGACTGGCGCAGGAGCGATCCGCTCGACACGAATGTCGGCAGCTTCATGTACGGGCCGACGACTCCCGACGACGTGCGCGCCACGATGCGACCGGTGTTCTTCGAGGAGGGCGCCAACTGCAACGTGCTCGTGCTGCAAGGCGAGAAACTCGTGTTGGAGGGCGGCGCCAAGCCCGAGGAGTTCTTCAACCTGCGCTCGAACGGCAAGGTCGACGCCTCGACGGGCGAGGACATGCCAACCCAGCTCGGAATCACGTGGATTCCGCAGTTCCTGCGCCCCGAGGCGCGCAACGTGCTCGTGATCGGCATGGGTTCGGGCACCACCGCGGGAGCAGCGGCAGCGCTTCCCGGCACGCGTGTGACCGTGTGTGAGATCGAGCGGCGCGTGATCGAGTCCACGCGCTGGTTCGAGCGCGTCAACCACAAGCCCCTCGAGCGCGACAACGTGCAGGTGGTCGTCGACGACGGCCGCAGCTTCCTCCAGGGCCACCCCGGCGGCTGGGACATCATCGTCAGCGAGCCGTCGAACCCGTGGATCGCCGGCGTCGCCAACCTGTTCACCGAAGAGTACTACCGCACGGCGCGGCGCAAGCTCGTGCCGGGCGGAATGCTCGCGCAGTGGCTGCAGACCTACTCGTTCGACGCCGAGGACTATGCGCTGGTCGTGCGCACCGTGGCGCGCGTGTTCCCTCACTGCGCGTTCCTGCGACTGGGCCACTACGACACGCTGATCCTCGCCAGCGAGGGCGAGCTGTTCCCCGACGCGGCCGCGCTCGATCGCGCTCAGCGCACCGTCGACGCGCTCCCGCCGGTCGCCGACGATCTCGAGCGCCACTTCGGCTCGCGCGACGTGCGTTCCGTGATCCTGCAGCGCCTGTGGCTGGACGAGCGCGGCCTCGCGCGCTTCACCGCCACGCTCGGCGGCAACGAGATCAACACCGACCTCAACATGCACCTCGAGTTCGCCGCGCCGCGCCGCCTGTTCGGCGAGCTCACCGATCCCGCGGAGCGCACCTTCCGATTGCTGATGCAGTCATCGGACAACACGCTGCATCCGACACTGTTCGCGCGCTGGCGTTGCGGTCCAGCGCAGCTCGCGGCGCTCAAGGAACTCAAATCGAGCATGCTGCGCGCGGAGGCTGTCGCGCCGGCAGCCGCGGTCGTCGCGCTCGGGCTCGCCTACGCGGATGACGATGGCGAGCTCGTCGCGGACCGGTTGCTGCTCGATGGATCGATCGCGCCCTTGGAGTTCCGCGAACAGGTGACGCGCCTTGCGAGCAGCGCTCCGCTCGAGGCGCTGCGCCTCGCGCACCAACTCGGCGAACTCGCTCAGCACAACGCCTCGCGCGCGGCCTTCGAGAGCTTGACGGAGCGCTACCCGAGCTCCGCGACCGCATGGCAGGGTCTGTCCGTGCAGCAGCGAGCGCTCGGCGACGACGCCGCCGCGGACAGGTCGCTCGCGCGCGCTCGCGAACTCGACCCGCTCCACGACCGGCTGCTCGAACTGCCCGCGGATCGCTAGCGCTCGCGCGGCCCGCGCGCGTTCGTGAGCAAGGACTCGAATCGTGCGAGTTCCTCCTTGCTCGTGAGTTCCCTGCGCGCGCGGCCGACGAACTCGGCTTGCAGGTCGCTCAGGTTTCCGTGCAGCGCAGCGAGCGCGAGCGCCGCGAACGCTTCGGCGCGCCGATCGACGCCGAGCACCAGCGCGCCGAGCGCGCTCGCGTCCGACGCGCGCCCCACGTTTCCGAGCGCCTCGAGGTACATCGCCGCGGACACGAGCGTCGAAGTGCGACGCACATGGAGTGGATCGAGGCCCTCCTTGCGCTGCGCTGGCTCACCGCCGCCCTGCTGGGCGGCCTGCTCGGCTTCCGCCGCCGCCCGCGCCAACTCGGCCTCGAGCGCGCGATAGCTGGCGTCGAACTCGCCGAGCAAGTTCGGCTTCCCGGCGAGGAACTCCTCGAAGCGCCGCTCGCGGAACAGAAACTGCGACACGACCTCCGGGAAGCTCGCCACGAGCACGTCCGTCGCCACCTGCTCCTTCGCCTTCAGCGCGCGCCACGTCTCGAGCTGCTTTTGCGGCGCCATCAGCGCCGTGTTCAGCGCCGCGACGTCGCGCGCGAGCTCGAGTCGATCGTCGCCCTCGCGCGGTTGGAGCAGCGCAGCGGTGAGCGCATCGCGCCGCATGACGAGCTCCTTGCGCACGCTCTTGAGGCGATTCGCCATCTGCCCGAGCTTGTTGATCGTGACCTCGCGGCGCATGTGCACGAACTCGGGCTCGTTGGCGCCGTGATCCCACGCCCAGAGGAAGTGCTCGATCGCGCGGTCGTGCTGCAGGATGTCGATGTAGCAGTCGCCGAGCAGCGCGCGCGCCAGCGCGCTGCTCGGATTGGCCTTCACGCGCGCGCGCACGGGTGCCACGAAGTCGACGTGCTTGAGCATGGGCTGCATCTGCGCCATCACGACGCGCGTCTCGAGCGCTCCGCTCCAGCGTTCGACCTCGGCGAGTCCCGACGTGCACAGCACGAGCGCGCCCGGCCCCTCGACTCCGAGGCTCGCCACCGCCGAGCTCGCGCTGGCGAGGTCCAACCGCACCGCCACCGTGCGCGCCTCGAGCCAGCGCACGAACACGGGCTCCCGCAGCACCTGCGCGTCGAACGCGCGCCCCGCTTCCGTGCGGGAATCGAAGCACGCCACGACCAGCGCGCGCTGCTCGTCCCGCGCCGCCGTCTGCGCCGCTTCGAGCGAGAGCGCGCGATAACCGATGCCGGAGGGAATCGGGGCGGGAGCGGGTTGCTGGCCGAGCGAGAGCGCGAGGGCGAGGAGAGCGTGGTGGAGCATGGGTCAGGATCAGTATCCCCCACCGACCGCCCGCGTGGACAGCGCTCGACCCGCGAGAGGCCCACGCAGGGGCGCGGACTGGCTCGCCGTCTATCGGCCGGGCGATGACACGGCCTTCGCAAGGCTCGCCCCACCGCCGCCCTCGCACCGACGCCACGGAAAAGAGTGCCCCATGGCGCCACGCGCACGGCGGGAGTGAATCGGGCGCCCGTGGCGTGCGTGAGCCAGCCGCGCTCGACCTCGGGCGAGCTGCAAGCGACGCGAGCGACTCTCCGCTCGGTCAGGGGCTCGGTGCCACACTTGCTACGGCGGCGGGGTGTCGCGCGCGGGCGTCACGTTGCTCGAGGCACGACTCGTGCAAGCGCTGGAGCGCTGTGAGATGCTGCGCGCCCACCCAAGACGTGCCGATGAACGAAACCAGCAAGTCTCCGTCCGGTTTCGCCGTGGCCGTGTTCGTCGCGCTGCTGTGCGCCGTGTGGGGTAGCACGTGGATCGTGATCCGCGGTGGGCTGCAAGTGCTGCCGCCCTTCACCAGCGCCGCCGCACGCTTCGTGGTCGCCGCCCTCGCGATGGCACTCGTCACGGCGCTCCTGCGCAAGCGCGAGGCGGGCGCGAGCCCGCCCTTGTGGCTGTGGGTGACGCTCGGCACGCTCAACTTCTTCGCTTCCTACGCGATCGTCTATCACACCGAGACGCTCCTGCCGTCGGGGCTCGTCGCGCTCCTGTGGGGCGTCTTCCCGATGCTCTCGGCGCTCGCCGGGCATTTCTTCCTCGCTGGCGAGCGCCTGCGCGCCGCGCACTGGGTCGGCTTCGGACTCGGGCTCGTCGGCCTCGTGATGCTGTTTGCCACCGACGTCGCGAGCTTCGGACCCGACGGCATTCCATCCGCGGCGGTGCTGCTGCTCTCCCCGATCGTCTCGACCATCGGCAACACGGCCGCGAAGCGCTGCGGAAAGGGCATCAGCTCGCTCGAACTCAACCGCAACGGCATGGCGCTCGGCGCGCTGCTCCTCACTTCACTCGCGTTCGCGACCGAGGAGCCGCTCGCGGTCGAATGGAACGCTCGAGCCGTGCTGTCGGTGGCCTATCTGGCTCTGGCCGGAACCGTGCTCACCTTCGGCCTCTACTACTGGCTGATGCGCCACGTTCCCGCCAACCGGTTGAGCTTGATCGCCTACGTGACGCCACTGGTCGCACTCGGCCTGGGTTGGGCGTTCGGCGAGCGACTGACCGCGTGGACCGCGCTCGGCGCGGTGCTGATCGTCGGCAGCGTGGCGCTGATCGTGCGCGTTCCCAAGCGCGCCCCCGAGCGCCCGAGCAGCGCGGACACGAGCACCGACACGAACGCGAGCGCTCCCCTCCGGCGCTAGCGCCGCCGACCGCGCGCGGCCGACCAAGTGCGGCGCTGCGCGCTCAGGTCGAGCGGCGTCTCGCGACCGAACTCGAGGTCGACGTGCAGCGTGGCGATCTCGTGCGGACGCATCGGCACGCGCACGACGCTCCACGGCAACTGCCGCGGGCCGTGGGGCGCAGCGCAGGGACGCGCCGCGAGCGGCTCGAGCACGCGACCGAGCAAGTCCGTCTTGGCCGCGCGCGCGATCGGACCCGGCAGCCGCAGCAGGGCCTCGCCCGCGCGCCCTTCGTACTCCACCAGCCGCACCACGAACGGATCGGCACAGTCCCGCGCGAACGAGTCGTCCAGCCCGTCGGCAGCGCGCAGGGACTCGCGGTACAGGGCCGTGCAGAGCACGTGCGTCGACTCGACCGCGAGCGCGCCGAGCGACTTGGGCAGGTCGCCGCCGCCGAGCACGGCGGCGGAGCTCTCGAAGCGTGGCGAGCCGAGATTGCACTCCATGGCGAGGCGCGGACGATCGACCGGCGCGAGCGCCCCATGCGGGAAGAGCCAGAACTCGGCGTCGAACACGTTGTCGTAGTGCTCGCCATCCCACGGGTCGTTCGAAACCAACAGCGCTCGCACACCGCGCGCGTCGCGCAGGAACTGCTGAGCGCCGTCGTGAACCACCAGCAGCCCGCGACCGAGCTCACCCTCGTCGAGCAGATCGACGAAGCTGTGCGCGGTGAACGGCCGCGAGACGTCCTCGAACGTCTGCGGAGAGCCGAGCGGATCGCCGGTCGGATACTTGCGCACGCGATCGCGCTCCGCGCGCACCTCGCTCACGCCGTAGGGATGGTCGTGCAACAGCCGCGCGGGCGCGAAGCGCGGAGCGAACGCGAGCCCGAGCGCCGACATGAGGCCCGGATCGGGCTGCGCGACGTTTTCTCCCTGCAGCCGGATCCACAGGGCGTCGTGCACCATCGAGAGCGAGTACGTCACGCGGATCGCACTGCCGCCGCGCCCCTCGCGCAGGAACACGTACTCCGCGAACTCCTGACCGTCGGCCGCAGAGGAGAGGTTGACCGTCGCAAAGCGCTCGAGCGCGCGTTCCCGGCGCATCTCGAGAGCGCCGAGCGGACGAGCGGGCGCGAGAATTCCCTCGGGCCAGTCGCGCGAGTGCAGCTGCGTCACGAGCCCACTCGCGCGATCGATGCGCACTTCGAACGCGCCGCGCGCGAGCACGAGTGCGTGTTCCTCCTCGCGCAGCTCGATGCGCCCCAACGGCGCTTCCTCGATCTCGTCGTAGGGATCGACGACGCGGTACCCGAATGCCGGAACGAGCCGGACGACCCCGTGATCGTGGGCGATGTCGCGCGTCCAACCCAGCGTGTTGAACACGATCGTGCCGCCCTCTGGCCCCTCGACCCGCTTGCCGAGGTACTCGAGCGTGCGCGCGAACACCTCGCCGCCCGTGGCGATCGCGCGTTCGAACAGGCGCTCGCCGTAGGCTCCGCACTCGCCCTCGCCGGAGTGAACTTCGTGGTGTTGGCCCGCGAGCAAGTCGCGCCATGCGTCCTCGAGTTCCCAGTGTGGATAGACGCGCAAGCCCGCGTACGGTCGCCCGAACAAGCCCGCGAGCGAGCACAGACTCTCGGCCGCGAGCAGCTGTTCCTCCGCCGTGCGGCTGTAGCGCAAGACGTAGTCGCCGTTCTTCGCCGTCGTCGTCCCGTGCCACGCATCGTCGAGCGTGTAGTGGCGCAGCGGCATCTCCGTGTGGAGCGCGCGGACGTGCTCCACGAGCTCGCTCACCGTCGCCGAGCGCGACTCGAAGCGCGGATCACCGAGCAGCGCCCTCAGCGGCTCGATCAGCTCACGGGCCGTACACAGACCCCCGGTCTGCGGCTGGAGCTCGAGCCACTGACGCAACACGAGCGGAGCGCTCGCGCGCGACAGGCGCGTCGCGAGTTGTGGCCCGAGTTCCTCGAGCCACTGCGAGAGCGCGAACTCCGTGCGCGGCAGCGTGGGTAGCCGCGTGCCGTCGAGCCCTTCCCACCACACGATCGGCGCGGCTTCCTCCGGCAACTCGGGACTGTTGCGCGTCCACTGGTACGACAGCGACGCGCAGCGCACGCCGACGAGCGCGAGAATCTGCGGCAGCTGCGGGAAACAGTCGAGTTCCTCGCTCCAGCGCGCGCGCGGCCAGACCCCGAGCAGGCGCCGCACGGCTCGCATGCCGAGCACATGCTGGCGCACGTTGCTCTCGCCGCCGTGGAACAGCCCGATCGGTTGACCGTAGGTCGTGCCGACGAGCTCGATCGCGCCGGTCTGTACTGCCGCGCGCAGGTCGGAGAGCACCTCGGGTCGATCCGCCGCGAGACGCTCGATGCCCGCGGCATCGCAGTCGAAGTTGCCGCGGATCCGCAGCTCGCTCGAGAGCGACAGCATGTCCCGCACCGAGGCCGCGAACTGGTCGAGACCGCGCGTCCACTCATGTCCGCACCAGTGGGCGTGATTGCCAAAGGTGTACAGCAGCGGCTGGGGGCTCATCGGGGGTGCTCCGTCGAGCTCAGCGCCTGCGCACGGCGTAGGTGGCTCCGGCCCACGTCGCCCAATCGCGCTGGAAGTCCGCCAGCGAGACGTTCAGCGCGGTCTGAATCGCCTCGGACGTCGGCTTCTCCTGCTGCAGCGTGCGGACGAGCGCTCCCAGCCGCCCCGAGTGAGCGCGCACGACGCAGTCGACGTAGGACCACGCGAACAGCCGCTGCTCGGGAGAGAGCGCCACGGTGTCCAGCCCCGAGAGCGCGCTCAATTCGAGCACCTCGCCCGCCGCTGCGCGGCGCGCGACTTCGGCCTCGAACTTCCACGGCTCGAGCTTCTCGAGCATCTCCTCGCTGAGCGAGCACCACACGCTCACGGAGCCCATTCGCCGCAGCTCGCAGAAGTGCGCGTAGCCCTCGTCGATCCAACCGGCCTTCTTTCCGCCGAGCCAGACGGATTTGTAGGCGCACGACATCAGGCAATGAGCGAGCTGGTGCACGAGCTCGCGCTCGAGATCCGACTCGTTGCGCACGCGACCCTTGCCATGGCACAGCGTGATCACCGGCGAGGCGCCCATCAGCTTCGCCACGGACTTCGAGCGCTCGAGCGCCCACTTCGAGCTCGCCCGCTCCTGATCCTTCTCGCTGCCCCACAAAAACAGCTGCGTCACGCCCGTGAGGTCCTCGGTCCGCACACCGGCGTCCGCGACGAACTCCGACCACGAACGCTCGCACAGCTCGAGCAGCCGATGCGCGGCCTCGTGCGGACCCGTGGCCGTCTTGAAGGGACTGCGCTTGAGGTCGAACGCGAGTCGAAAATGCGCCGTGTCGAGGTGCAGCAGGTCGCTTCGACCCAAGAACTCGTCGATCGGACGCGTGCTCTCGCGCCAGCTCGCGAGCTCCGCGCGCCGCCGCGCGACGTCGATCTCCGGCGCCGCGCCGCAGCTCGCGCACTCGAGCCAGCGCACGCCGCCGCACTCGTCACAAGCTTGCGCGATCGAGCAGTGCAGGACTGCTCGATCGTTCGCGCACGTCTTCGTCGCGCACGGGCGACACGCCAGCACTCCGCGGTCCTTGCAGAGGGCGCAGGACTGCGTCTGCGCGCCGAACGACACGCCGCCGCACAGCGCGCCCGAGAGCAGCCATCGCGCCAACCTCCGCATCGGCGACGAGTGTAGCGAGAACCGAGCGCTCAGCGCTCGCGCGGCGACAGCGAAGGCGCGTCCTCGACGCCGCGCACGCCGAGCCGCCGGTAGATCGCGACGGCGGGGCCGCCGCCCTCGGCCTGCTGCGCGGCCGCTCCCGCCGCTGTGATCCAACGCGGAGAGACGTACACCGGCTCGAGCGCGCCGTGGAGCTCGAGCTGCGGATCGAGCGCGAGACGCGCCACGACGGAGTGCGGATGCAGCGCGAGCTCCGCATCGCGCAGGACCAGCGGAGTCACGAGCAGGTAGGCCGCATCCGCACGAGCCATGGCCGCGGCGAGTTGCAAGGGTTCGCGCGCCTCGAACACCGCCGCGAGCGCGGGCGAGAGCGGCGCGCGCGCGCCTTCGAAGCTCGCGCCGACGACGCCGCGCCGCGCGTGCAATCCGATCGCTCCCGCGAGCGCCGGCGGAGCGGCCACACGCCATGCTTGCTCGGCCTCGGGATGGTTGAACGCGCCGGGAGACGAGGAGCGTTCGCGCAGCCAGCGCAGCGCCGCGGGCAACGAATCGGCGCTCGCGCTCGCCTCGCGCGCGCGGACGAGCGTGGGCACGACGAGCGCGGCCAGCGCGGCCAGCGCGAGCGCGAGTCCACGGCCACGAGCCAGCTCGACTCGCTCCAGCGCGAGCGCCGCGAGCGCGAGGTTGGCGGCCACGAACGCGGCGAAGAAGCGCCGATCGACCAGCGCGCCGACGAGCGAGAGCGCGAGAGCGAGCGCAAACGCGGCGACGAGCGGCTCGCGCCAGCGACGTCGGACGAGGGCCAGCGCGAGCGCGGCGGCCGCGAGCGACAGCGCGAGCGTGTCGAGCGAGCAATCGAGCAGGCCGAGCGTGGCCACGTCGGGCAGCCACAGCGTCGGCGCGCGGTCCTCGCGCACCAGCGCGAGCAGCGCGAGCCCGGTCGCAAGGTACGCGAGCACCGCGCGCCACTGCTCGCGGCTGTGCTCGCGACTCGCGCGCAACGCGCGCACGACGAACGCACCGAGCACGGCGGCACACACCGGCCAGGCCTCCGGTCCAGCGAGCAAGGCGAGTGCGGCGCCGACTCCAGCGCCGAGTGCTCCCACCAGCAGATCGACGCGCTCCGCTCCGCGCAGCGCGAGCGCGAGACCCGCGAACTGCGCGAGCGAGCACAGCACGATCCAGCCGTGCGCGTTCAAGGACGGAGCGGACTCGCGGGCGATCCCGAGCGGATGCAGCGCCGCGAACGCCGCGACGACGAGCGCGACCGCCGCACCGGAATCCGCGCCCGCGAGGTACAGGCAGAGCATCCCGGCCGCGAGCACGACGAGCGCGCCCGAGGCGGGAGCGATCCACGCGCGCGCGCGCTCGAGCGTGGTTTCCTCGATGCCTCCGAGCTCGACGGCCTGCTCGGAGCGCTCGAGCGTGTGCGCGAATCCGACCGCGAGCGCGGCGTGCACGAGCGGCGGCCACGGCGGCAGCGCCGTCGCGGCGTCAGGCCCGAGGAAGCGATCGCGCTCGGGCACGTGCGAGGTCACGAGGGACAACTCGACGAGCCGCATCCGGTAGTCGCTGTCGGAATCGGCGAGCGGCGCGTACACGCCGCCGCGCGCTCGCGCATCGCCCGTGGCGGGTTGCGCGCGCAGGACGAATGCGAGCAGTGCGAGCAGCGCGAGCCCCGTGACGAGCAACACGCGACTGCGCAGGTCTCGCTCGGGCCGCGCTCCTAGTGCCACGCTTCGACCTGCGCGGGCAGCGAGAGATCGTCGAGGATCACCACGCCGCTGCCCTCCAGTCCAAGGCGGCGCGGATGGGTCGCGCCCGCGGCCTGCGGTCCGACGACGAGCTGGCGCACGTTGCCGTAGCGCTCGGGATCCGAGCGCGCGACCAGCGGTCCGCACAACACGACTCCCTCGAGCGCGGGTGCCTCGCCGGCGAGGAATCCGCGCTCGAGCAACACGGTCGCCGAGCCGCGCGCGAGGGCGTAGAGCGGACGTTGCTCGACCCACTGCCGCAGTCGCGCGAGCAGCGCGGCGACGTCCTGGGGCTGCGAGGGAAGATGCAGCGCGAAGAGCTGCGTGCCGGTGCGCTCGGCGAAGTCGAGCCACAGCCCGAGCGCGAGCACGTGGTCTTCCGCCTCCGACTCCGGCGAGAGGATCGCGAGCGCGCGGCGCGGCTCTCGCGAGGGACCGTAGGTCCAGATCCAATGCTCGACGCCGTTCGCTTCGCGCCAGCCGAGCTCGAGCGGCACCGGGACACCGGTCGGGGCGCCTTTCTCAGGCCAATGCTCGAGCGCGAGCAGCAGCTCGCCACCCGAGAGCGACGCGCTCCCGCGGCGCCCGCTCGTGACGAGCCGTCGCGCGAGCGTCAGCGCGCGGCCGAAGCCCGGTTGTGTCGAGCGCGGCTTGGCAGCCGCCGCCTCTAGGCGCGTGCCCAGCTCGCCCACGGCGTCGACGCGCACCTCGGCCAGCGCAAAACCCTCCGTGGGTCGATCGGGACGAGTGACCACTCCGAACAGACGCCACGGCGCCGGCGGTCCGAGCGGTCCGCGCACGTACATCTCGAAGCCCTGCTCGGTCACCGCGCGCGCGCCGACCGCCTCGCGCCGAGCGGGCAGCGCGCTGCCATCGCTCGCGAGCCAGCGCAGCTCGAGCCAGAAGTCCTCGCGCACTTCGACCGCGTGGGCGCGCCGCACGTGCACGACGAGCGGATCGCCGAGCCCCTCCGAGCGCGCATGGAACGCACCGGGGGCGACGGACAGGTCGAGGGCGCTCGCGAGCTGGTCGAGATCGACTCGCTCCGCGGCGCTTCCACTGGAGAGCTCCGTCTCGACGAGCCGCAGGGTTTCGAGCCCCGGCGCCCAACTGGGCGATGCGCCCACGGGGCGAGCGTCGATCAGCGCCGCAACCGCGCGGGCGCGAGCCTCGCTCGACGCGCGCAGGTAGTGCGCGAGAAAGCGCTGCTGGCGCTCGCTGCGCACGCAAGCGTCGTGTTCCTTCCACTCCGCGGCCTCGAGCACCGCCGGTGCGATTTCTTCGATCGGCTCCCGCGCTTGGAAGCCGCGCGGCGGCGTGAACGCGAGCAAGGCGAGTGCATGCAGCACGTGACGAACGCTCCGCGGAGCTACAGGAGCTCTTCGATGAACTGCTTCTTCGGATCGAAGCCGCGCAGGCGAATGCGCTCCGCGGTGCCAGCGGGGAGCGACGCGCGCGGCGCGAGGCCGACGAGTTCGCTCTCGAGGATCTCGACGCCGGCGGCGCGCGCGAGCTGCTCGACCACCTCGTACACGCGCTGCAGGCCGGTCGCGCGGAAGTCGCACACGTTCATCGAGACCTGCGCGCACTTGGGCGCGTCGATCGCAAAGCCCATCGCCTTGATGCCCTTGAGCCCGCCGTCCTTCTCGCGGATCGCCTTGGCGATCGACTTCGCGAGCGCGAGGTCCTCGCTGCGCAAGTTGATGTTGAACGCGATCAAGAACTGCCGCGCGCCGATCACGGTCGCGCCCGCGCTCGCGTGCAGCGCGTGGCGCGGGCCTTCGTCGGGCACGCGCGCGGGATCGCTCGCGACCGCCTCGCGCAATTTCTCGAAGCCGATGTTGCGCACGTCGGGCAAGTTGCGACGCGCGGGAGTGCGCGCGGCCGACTCGTAGAAGTAGACCGGGATCGAGAGCTCGCGACCGACGCGGGCGCCGAGCGCGTGCGCGAGCGCCACGCACTCCTCCATCGTCGATCCCTCGAGCGGAATGAACGGCACGACGTCGGTCGCGCCGACGCGGGGGTGCTCGCCCTCGTGGGAGCGCAGGTCGAGCACCGCCGCGGCCTTCGCGATCCCGCGGAAAGCCGCCTCGGCCACGGCCGAACCCTCGCCCACGAGCGTCACCACGGATCGGTTGTGGCTCGCATCGCTCGAGCGATCGATCACGCGCACGCCCGGCACGGAGCGCAGCGGCTCGAGGATCTGCTCGAGCACCTGTGGACGGCGACCTTCACTGAAATTGGGGACACACTCGACGAGACCCATGCGGTGCACTCCTGTGGCGGACGAAGCGGGGGGGGCTAGGAGTCTAGCGCACGCGCGAAGACGACGCGTCCGCCGCGCACGACCGTGCGCACGGGATTGCGGCCGAGCTCGTAGGCGAGGTGGCGATGGTTGGGCACGTCGAGCACGAGCACGTCGGCGCGCTTGCCCGCCTCGAGCGATCCGATGCGCTCTCCGCGGCCCAACGAGCAGGCCGCGTTGAGCGTCGCCGCCGTCAGACATTCCGCGGCGCTCATGCGATAGCGCAGCGCCGCCCACGAGATCACCTCGCTCATGCTCTGCAGGTAGCACGAGCCGGGATTGAAGTCGGTCGAGATCGCCACCGGCACGTGCGCGTCGATCATGCGCCGCCCGGGCGCTTCGCGCTCGGTTCGCAGGAACAGCGGCACGATCGGACACAGCACCGCGACCACGCCGTGCGCGGCGAGCGCGTCGATGCCGCGCTCGCTCACGTGCTCGAGGTGATCGGCGCTCGCGGCCCCGAGCTCCGCCGCGAGTTCCGCGCCGCCGAGCGGCGTCAGTTGATCGACGTGCAGCCGCAGCCCCAGCCCGTGCTCGCGCGCCGTCGTGAGAATGCGCCGCGACTGCTCGAGCGAGAACGCGATGCCTTCGGTGAAGACGTCGCAGTACTCGGCGAGTCCCTCGCGCGCCACGCGCGGCAGCATCTCGCGCACGAGCAGCTCGACGTAGGCCTCTTTGTCGCCGCGAAATTCCTCGGGGAAGTCGTGGGCTCCGAGGAAGGTCGGCACGACGTCGACGGCGTGGCGCGCGCGCACGGCCGCGAGCGCTTCGAGACACTTGTGCTCCGCTTCGAGCGAGAGCCCGTAGCCGGTCTTGGCCTCGACGGTCGTCGTGCCGAGCTCGAGGAATCGATCGAGGTGGCGCTCGAGCCGCGCTTCGAGCAGCTCGCGCGGGGCCGCGCGCACTCCGCGCGTCGTCGACAGGATGCCGCCGCCCGCGGCCGCGATCTCGGCGTAGGTCGCGCCGCGCGTGCGCAACTCGAACTCGTCCTCGCGCGTGGTCACGAACAGCGGGTGCGTGTGCGCGTCGACGAAGCCGGGAACGAGCGTGCCACCCGCGGCGTCGAGCGTGCGCGCCGGTGCGAAGCGCGCCGCGAGCTCGTCTTCCGGTCCGACGGCGAGGATGCGCTCGCCCAAGATGGCGATCGCGCCGCGCGGCACGATCGACAGCGCCGCGAGCTCGCGGCCCGTGCGCGGCGTACAACCCAGCGGCGTGGCCAGCTCGCTGGCGCCGCGAATGAGGAGGTCGACCGGTCGGAGCGTCATCGCGTGGGGCGGCGGGGAGCTGCTCCTCGCCGCGCCCATGCTACGCACTCGCACGCACCCGCTGCAGGGGCGGTTGGAGTCCCAAGGAGAGCCGCAGCGCCGCGCACAGGCGTTGGCGCGCGCGCAGCATGATCATCTTCATGTTGGAGCCGCCGACGCCGAGCTCGGCGGCGGCCTCGGCGTAGCTGCGCCCCTCGAGCTCGACGAGCTCGAGCGCGCGTCGATCGCGGTCCCTCAAGGTCGAAAACGCCCGCAGGTAATGCGCGAGGAACAGCCTCCACGTCGAACGCAGCTCCACGGCTTCCTCGAGATCGGCCGCCCCGCGCGCCGGTCCGAGCCCGCGGTCGGCGAACTCCGGCGCGCCCTGTGCATCCATGCTGAGCCCGCGCGCGCCGAAGCGGGACTGCGCGCGCCGCACCACGTTGGCCGCGATCGTGCGCACCCATGCGCGGAAGCCGCCGCGCTCCCCGGGCCGGTAGCTGTGGGCGTACAGGAACACGTTCACGAACGTGTCTTGCAGGAGCGCGAGCGGGTCGAGGCGCGACCCCGCCACCCGCACGCGCCAGCGCAGCCAGTCGAGGACGCTGGCTCGCGAGTGCTCGTAGAGGTCGTCGAAGGCCGACTTGGAGCCCTGCTCTCGGAACAGCTCGACGAGCGCGGACTCGATGCGCCCGTCGCGCTCGGCCTCGCTCTCGCCCTGCGAGCACTCCAAGCGCACACCTCGGGCACGGAGCTCGTGCTCACAGCGCAGCGACACGACAGGCGATGGGGTCGGCATGCCGGACCCTGAGGCAGGTTGCGTGCCAAGTCGCCACACCGGCCGCGCCAACCGCACTAACTCATTTTGCAACAACGACTTAGAGCGATGCAACCGCGCGCCAGCCAGACCCGCCACGCGGCGCTGCGATCGGCGAGTGTTCCGATTTCGTAGCAGAGCGCCCTCCGCCCGAGCGCGACCGCCGCGCCCGCGCTCCTATACTCCGGCCCCCGACGGCGCGCGAGCGCCCCGCCATGCCGATCCCGCCCCCACTCTCCACCCGCCCCGCCTTCGACCTCGCCGCGCCGCAGCCCTCCGCCCTCGAAGTCGACCTCGCGGGCGTCGAAGTCGCCCTCGCCGCGCTGTTCCTCGCCACGCTGTTCGCCCTGCTGCGCCGTTCGATCGCGCAGTCCACCCCCGAACGCGTGCTCGACGGCCTTCCCGCCGGCGACGCCCGCAGCGCCCTCGAGCGGCTCCTGCGGCGGACCGACCGCCTCACCACCAGCGCGGCGATCCTCGAGCTGGTGTGCACGCTGGTCTGCTCGGCCTGCGTCGTTCGGCTGGTGTACGAGCAGGGCCACGGCCCTTGGAGCGCGCTCTGGATCGGCACGCTGGCCTGCGTCCCGGTGCTGTGGTTCGCGACCGACGCGCTGCCGCGCAGCCTGGCGTTGCGCATCGGCGACCGGCTGGTGCGCTCGGGGCTGCGACCGTTCGGCCTGTTCCAGCTGCCGCTCGAGTTGCTGACGACCGGGCTCGAGGCCGTGCGCCGCGGGCTGCTGCGACTGTTCGGCGTCCACGACAACCCCGAGTCCACGCGCCAGATCGTGGCGGGCCTGCGCGAGGTGATCGAGGACGCGGACCTCTCCGGCCGCCTCGACGACGCGGAGAAGCAGATGATCGGCAAGGTGATGGAGCTGCGCGAGATCGACGCCGCGTCGCTGATGACGCCGCGCACGCGCATCGTGGCCGCCGACCTCGACGCAGGCCTGCCGTCCGCCGCGCGCATGCTCGCGGAGTCGGGCCACAGCCGTCTGCCGGTCTACCAAGGCAGCGTCGATCGCGTGATCGGCACGCTCACCGCGCGCGACGTGGTGCAGGCGATTTCCGCCGGCTCGCTCGAGAGCGCCGACTTCCGCGCTCTGCTGCACACGCCGATGCTCGTCCCCGAGACCACCAAGGCGCGCGGACTGCTCGCCGAAATGCGCCGCCAGCGCACCGAGCTCGCCGTGGTGGTCGACGAGTACGGCGGCACGGCCGGTCTGATCTCGATCGGCGACATCGTGAGCGAGCTCGTCGGCGAAATCCCCGACGAATACGACGAGGACGCTCCGGCGCAGGTGCGGCGTCTGGCGGACGGCGCGGTCGAGCTCGACGCGAGCCTGCACGTCAGCGAGGTCAACGAGCAGTTCGACCTCGAGCTGCCCGAGCAGGCCGACTTCGAGACGCTCGGCGGCTACGTGCTCGCGGAGCTCGGCCGTTTCCCACAGCGCGGGGAGAGCTTCGAACGCGCGGGCGTCGAGTTCAGCGTGCTCGAGGCGAGCGATCGACGCGTGCTCAAGCTGCGCGTGCGCAAGCTCGCCGCCGACGAGGCGCGCTGACCCGTGCCCGCCGTGCGCGACCGCGCGCTGCTGCTGCGGCGCTTTCCCTACGGAGAATCCTCGCTCGTCTGCCACGCGCTCTCGCGCACCCACGGCCGCGTGCACCTGCTGGCGAAGGGCGCCTATCGTCCGACGTCGCGCTTCTACGCGGCGCTCGACCTGTTCGACACGCTCGAGCTCGAGTGGAACTCCGCGCCGGGGCGCGAGCTGGCGCTGCTCGCGGCGGGCGAGATCGAGACGCGCCGCGCGCGCATCGCCCAAGACCTCGAGGCGTTCCACGCCGCCACCACCCTGCTGGAGCTCGCCGGCTTCGGCGCCCACGAAGGACACGCCAACCCCGAGCTGTTCGACCTGCTCGCGACGGGGCTCGACGCCCTCGCCCGGGGCGTGGTGCCCGACGCCGCAGCGGTTGAGTTCGAGCTCGGGTTGCTCCACAATCTCGGCCTCGCGCCGGCGCTCGCGGCCTGCGCGTCGTGCGGGGGCGCTGCGCCGCCGCTCGAGCCCGGTCCAGCGGCCCGCGTGGCCTTCTCGGCCGGCAGCGGTGGGCGCCTGTGCTCCGCCTGCGCCGACGCGGCCCGCGCCGCGGGTCGGCGCGTCGGAACGCTGCCTTCCGCCGTGCTCGAGCGCGCGGTCGAGATCCTCGCGCGGCGCGTGTCCGCGTGCGCCCTCGACCCCGACGAGCTCGAGCGCGTGCGCGACTTCGTCGCGCGCTTCCTCGAAGTGCACCTCGAGAGTCGCCCGGCGAGCTATCGCCGCTTTCTCTCCGCTCCCAACCGCAACGCCCGGCCATGAACGTCCGCCCTGCAGCTTCGCTCCTCGTCTGCGCGCTCGCGGCGGGCTGCGCGAGCACGCCGATCTGGTCGAGCTACCGGATCACCGAACCGCTCGAAGTGCCCGCGGCGCTCGAACTCGCGCGCGGCGAGCTGGCCGCGGGTCGCTCGCGCGAGGCCTACGAGCGCGTGCGCGCGGCGCGCGAGGTGCTCGGACTGTCCGTCGAAGTGCGCGATGAGCTCGAGCGCCTCGCGGAGGCGTGCGCGACGCGCCGCGTCGAAGAGCTCGTGGCGGCGCTCGGCGACCCCGATGACTTCGACGACCTCGAGCCCAAGGAGCTGCCGCGCCAGCTCGCCGTCGAGATGTCGCTCGCCATCGCGCGCCACCACGTCGATGACGGCGCGCCGCTGAAGGCGCTCAAGGTGCTCGAGGACCTCGAAACCGCCTTTCCGCGCCACCACGGACGCGTCGAGGCGAGCGCGCTGCTGATCGACGCCGGCGTGGCATTGGTGCACTCCGGCGGTGGCTGGTGGCTGTGGACCGACCGCGACGACGGCGTGCAGGTGCTCGAGTTCGTGGTGCTGAACTATCCCGGCGAGCGCCGCGTGGACGAGGCCTTCTTCGAACTCGCCAACGCCTACGAACACGACGAGCAGTGGGGCCTTGCGATCCAGCGCCACGAGGAGCTCGTCGTCTCGCACGTCGACAGTCCGCTCGCCCCGCTGAGCCAAGCGCGCATCCCCCACTTGCGGCTGGCGTGGATCGAGAGTCCCGAGTACGACCGCAAGGACCTGCTGCGCGCGCGCGCGGAACTCGAGCATTGGCTCTCGATGCACGCGGGGCAGAGCCATGAGGCGGACGTGCGCCTCGACCTCGCGGACTGCCTCGAGCGCCTCGTGCGCTCCGACCTTGGGATCGCGCGCTTCTACCAGCGGATCGACCAACCCTTCGGAGCGCGCTTCCACGCCCTGCGCGGGCGCGAGGTGGCCCGCGAGAGCGGCTCGAGCGCGCTCGTCGCCGTGACGGAGGCGCTGCTGTCGGAGCTTCCCGACGTGTCGACCCTGCCGGGCGAGCGCCGGGCGAGCGAGGACGCCTTCGCGCCCGACGATGACGAGCTGCGCGACGCGCTCGAGCGCGCGCGCGACGCGGAGGCTCGCTCCCAGACCCAAGCGACGGAGCGCAAGCCGTGAGGCGAGTTCACACCGCGCTCGCGACGCTGCTCGGCTCGGTGCTCGTCGCACTCGCGGCGAGCGCCTGCGGCTACCGCAGCGGCTACACGCCGCCGGGGGGATCCTCGGTCGGCGTGGCGTTCTTCGAAAACGTCTCCAAGGAACGCGACCTCGACCGCGACTTCCACCTGCCGCTGACGGACTCCGTCCAGCGCATCGTGCGGGCGCCGCTCGTGGCGCCCGACCGCGCCCGCTACCGGATCGACGGCCGGATGCTCGACTTCCGCCGACGCAACGGCATCCGCAGCGCGAACAACTCCCTGCTCGAAACCGGCGTGCGCATCACGGTCGAGGCGCGCCTCGAACGCCGCAACCCGGACACCGGCGAGCTCGAAGTCCTGCGCCGCATCGAGGTGCAGGACGAGCGCGGCTACGTCCAAGGCGACGTGGGTGGCGAGGCCGGGGCCCGCGCGCGCGCCCTGCGCAACCTCGCCGACCGCGTCGTGATCGACCTGTTCGCCGACCTCGCCTGGGAGGCCCCCTGAGGGCTGCTCGGCGCCCCATGGGGCCCAAAACTGCACTCGCGCGCGGAATTGGCCCCTCTAGGCGCCGCGCGGACTGGATTAGGATACGCCCCGTGCGTTTGCCCAGTGGGCCCCGCGAAGCGCGGGTTGCTTCAGGGGGGCGCGAAGCGCGCCGATAGTGGAACACGATGACCGACAAGAATGACTCTGGGGACAAGCAGAAGAAGAGCCGCTCGTTCGGCGCCTTCCTGCTCTTTCTGACGGTGCTGGTGGCGATCCTGATCACGCTCGGACGCCACAACGCCGCCAATACCCTGTCCCTGACCAAGGACCAGTTCGAGTACCACCTCTACCGGGGGGACATCGACACGCTGGAGATCAACCCGACCCACGTCGCCGGTCGCATGCGCGCCGGTGGCCGTCCCTACGAGGCGGCCGTGTCGGGCCTCGACCGCGAGGGCGATCTCGCCTCGCACTACCAACAGCTCAAGGCCGCGCCCGAGACGGCCACGATCTCCGCCGCGGCGCTCGACTCCGCGCTCGCCTCCGGCGAGTACCAGCCCGAGCTCGTGCGCAAGCTGCGCACCATCAAGCGCGTCGACAAGGGCGAGCAGCGTGCGCCGAGCGACGAGCCTGTGGTGTTCGAGAGCGGCGAAGAACTCTACGTGCGCGTGCTCTCGCGCAAGGCCGACGCCAGCCTGCCGCAGCCCAAGGAAGGCTCGTCGACCCTCGACTTGCGCGTCAAGTTCGAGAGCGGCGGTCCGGGCCTCGCGGCCGTGGTCGAGCGGCTCAAGCAAGCGGGCGGGGACTACGAGCGGTACGACTTCGACCTCTCCGAGCGCGGCGGCACGAGCTATGCCCAAGGCGCCGGAGTGTTCCAGCAGTTCTTGCTCTTCTGGGCGCCGTGGATCCTCGGCTTCGTCGTGATCGTGCTGTTCATGCGCCAGATGCGCGCCCAATCGGGTGCCGGTGGCGTGATGGGCTTCGGTCGCTCGCGCGCCCAGCTCTACACCAAGGAAAACCGCACCAACGTCACCTTCGAGGACGTCGCCGGGGCCCGCGAGGCCAAGGACGAGGTGCGCGAAGTGGTCGAGTTCCTGAAGAACCCCTCGCGCTTCACGCGCATCGGCGGCCGCATTCCGCGCGGCGTGCTGCTCGTCGGCCCTCCGGGCTGCGGCAAGACGCTGCTCGCCAAGGCCATCGCCGGCGAGGCCGAGGTGCCGTTCTTCTCGATCTCCGGCTCGGACTTCGTCGAGATGTTCGTCGGCGTCGGCGCGAGCCGCGTGCGCGACTTGTTCAAGCAGGCGCGCGAGAACTCGCCCTGCATCATCTTCCTCGACGAGATCGACGCCGTCGGTCGCCGTCGCGGCAGCGGCATGGGCGGCGGCCACGACGAGCGCGAGCAGACGCTCAACGCGATCCTCGTGGAAATGGACGGCTTCGGCACCGACGAGGGCATCATCGTCATCGCCGCCACCAACCGCCCCGACGTGCTCGACCCCGCGCTCCTGCGCCCGGGCCGCTTCGACCGCGAGGTGACGATCGAGCTGCCCGACTTCGAGGGCCGCGAGGAGATCCTGCGCGTGCACCTGAAGAAGGTGAAGACCGCGCCGGACGCGGTTCCGACCACGATCGCCAAGCTGACGCCCGGCTACTCCGGCGCCGACCTTGCCGCGATCGTCAACGAGGCCGCCATCCGCGCCGCGCTCGCGAAGAAGGATGCCATCGCGCTCGAGGACCTCGACGAAGCCCGCGAGAAGGTGCGCTACGGCCGCCAGAAGAAGTCGCGCAAGGTGGAGCTCGAGGACAAGAAGATCACCGCCTACCACGAGGCCGGTCACACGGTCGTGGCGGCGACGATCCCAGAGATCGACGATCCCCACAAGGTCTCGATCGTGCCGCGCGGACGCTCGCTGGGCGTGACTTGGATCATGCCCGACAAGGAGAGCTACCACATGCAGAAGAAGCGCATGCTCGGCCAGCTCGCGCTCGCCTTCGGCGGCCGCGCCGCCGAAGAAGTGTTCTGCGGCGACATCTCCGCCGGAGCTTTCGACGACATCAAGCGTGCGACGGAGATGGCCAAGGCCATGGTCACCGAGCTCGGGATGAGCGAGCGGATCGGGCCAATCAACTACGCCGAGCGCCAGGGCTCGGAGTTCCTCGGAACCGAGCTCGGCCGCAGCCGCGACCACAGCGAGGCCACGGCGCGCGAGATCGACGAGGAAGTGCGGCGCCTGCTCACGGAGGCCCACCAGCGCGCGCTCGCGATCGTGACCGACAAGCGCGAGGAGATCGGGCGCATCACGGAGGCGCTGCTGCTGCACGAGACGCTCAACGGCGACGAGATCGCGCGCCTGGTGCGCGGCGAGTCGGTCGAGAGCCTGCGCCCCGGCGGTCCGCCGCCCACGGCGCCGGTCGGCACGAGCGATCGCAAGGGCGCGCCGAAGGTGGCGGGCGAAGGCCAGCTCGGCGACCTGCCCGGCTCGCCCGGCCTCTCGCCGGCCTGAGCGCGACCGGAGGGCGAGCCGCCGCCGCGCTCGCTGGCGCGGGCGCGGACTCGGGCGCGGACTCGGGCGCGG
>VGZD01000032.1 GCA_016872715.1 Planctomycetota bacterium | reverse complement strand
CGAGCTCGAGCCCGAGCTCATGACGATCGTCGAGAAGCTCGACGGCCTCACCCTCATCCAGGCCTCCAAGGTCGTCAAGCACCTCGAAGCGCGCTGGGGCGTCAGCGCCGCCGCGCCGGTCGCGGTTGCCGCGGCCCCCGCCGCCGGCGCCGCCGCTCCGGCCGCTGAAGAGAAGACGTCCTTCACGGTCGTCCTCGACAGCTGCCCGGCCGACAAGAAGATCGCCGTCATCAAGGAAGTCCGCGCCATCACGGGCCTCGGCCTGAAGGAAGCGAAGGACCTCGTCGACGGCGCTCCCAAGCCGGTCAAGGAAGGCATCGCCAAGGACGAGGCCGAGAAGTTGAAGAAGCAGATCGAGGACGCGGGCGGCAAGGTCAAGCTGACCTGATCCGCCCCGAAACTTCGGCTGCTGGTGCTTACCTCCATCGCACCACGTTTCCACGGGCCCACGGGCGCCGCTTCGCGCGGCGTCCGTGGTGTTCCGTCGAGCGCTCGCACCGCAAGTCCTTGACTGCGTATCCTGCACAGGGGGGGCGCCGCCGCGCTCCCTCGCTGCGGACCGCGCCGTCGCCCCGCGTCCAAGCGGCACCCTCTCTTCGTTCGCTGACGGACCCCGCCCGGGGAACTGTCAGCCTATGCGTCGTCCCCTCGAGTCCCTCGCTCCCGCGCGCCCCCTCGCGCGGCTTCCTCCGACGCCCGGCTGCGTGAAACGATCATGACCCTCTCCAAGAACGCCCCGAAGAGCTTCGCGCGCTACCCCAAGATCATCGACATCCCCAGTCTGGTGGAGATCCAGACCGCGGCCTACGAGGACTTCCTGCAGCTCGACCTGCCGCAAGGCTCGCGCGCGCACAAGGGCCTCGAGTCGCTGCTCAAGGAGGTCTTCCCGATCTACAGCTACGACAAGACGATGTGCCTGGAGTACATCGGCTACGAGCTCGGGAAGCCGCGCTACACGATCGACGAGTGCCGCCAGCTGCGGCTCACCTTCGGCTATCCGTTCAAGGTGCGCCTGCGCCTGATCAAGCCCGAGTCGATCGAGGAAGAGGTGTATCTGGGCGAGATCCCCGTGATGATCGGGGGCGGCGAGTTCATCATCAACGGCTCCGAGCGCGTGATCGTGAGCCAGTTGCACCGCTCGCCGGGCGTCGACTTCTCGGTCGACTCGACCAGCGCGGAGAAGAAGCTCCACAACTGCTGGATCATCCCCGAGCGCGGCAGCTGGATCGAGCTGAACGTCACCAAGAAGGAGATGCTGCAGGTGCGCATCGATCAGTCGGGCAAGTTCCCGGCGACGACGCTGCTGCGCGCGCTCGACCCCAAGCTCTCCAGCGATCAGGACATCCTGCGCACGTTCTACGAGACCAAGGTCGTCAAGAAGACCAAGTCCCAGACGCAGGCGGCCTTCGCCAAGTCGATCACCGACAAGATCGCGGTCGGGGACATCGTGGTCATGAAGACCGGCGAGGTGCTCGTCGGTTCGGGCCTGCCGATCCCCGAGACGGCGGCGCTGGAAATCGCGGCCAGCGATCTGGCCGAGGTCGAGGTGATCGAGCCCCAGGGCAACGACCTCGACATGCTGATCATCAGCACGATGAAGGACGACCCGACCAAGAGCCACGACGACGCGCTGCTCAAGATCTACCAGCGCCTGCGTCCGGGCAATCCGCCCCAGCTCGAGAAGGCGCGCGAGCTGTTCCACGAGAAGTTCTTCGATCCCCAGCGCTACCGCCTCGGCCGCGTCGGCCGCTTCCGCCTCAACCGCAAGTTCGACCAGAAGATCGCGGAGGACGTCCAGATCCTCCAGCCCGAGGACATCGTCAACTCGATCAAGTACCTGCTCGCGTTGCGCGCGAGCAAGGGCATCCTCGACGACATCGACAACCTCGGCAACCGCCGGGTGCGCACGATCGCCGAGCTCGCGGGCGACGAGTTCCGCAAGGGCCTGCTCAAGCTGCGCCGTACCGCGCAGGAGCGCATGAACCTCGAGACGACCGAGACCGTCTCGCCGCGCAACCTGATCAACTCCAAGACCTTCTCGAGCGCGATCGACTACTTCTTCGGTCGTGGCGAGCTCAGTCAGGTCGTCGACCAGACCAACCCGCTCTCGCAGCTCACTCACGAGCGGCGCCTGTCGGCCCTCGGACCGGGCGGACTCAACCGCAAGCGCGCCGGCTTCGACGTGCGCGACGTGCACCTCTCGCACTACGGTCGCCTGTGCCCGATCGAGACGCCCGAAGGCGCCAACATCGGCCTGATCAGCTCGCTGTCGATCTACTCGAAGATCGACGAGTACGGCTTCCTCGTCACGCCCTACCGGCGCGTGAGGAAGGGCAAGCTGACGCAGGAAGTCGTGTGGATGCGCGCCGACGAGGAGTACGGACACGTGCTCGCGCCGGCGGACACCGCTCTCGACGACAAGATGCAGATCGTCGGCGAGCGCGTGCTCGCCCGCAAGGACGGCGAGAACATCGAGGTCGCTCCGGACGAGGTCAACTTCGTCGACGTCGCGCCGCAGCAGATCGTCGGCATCTCGGCCGCGCTGATCCCGTTCCTCGAGCACGACGACGCCAACCGCGCGCTGATGGGCTCGAACATGCAGCGCCAAGCGGTCCCGCTGCTCGTCAGCGAGCCGCCGCTCGTCGGCACCGGCCTCGAAGTCACCGTGGCGCGCAACTCGAACTTGCCGCTGTTCGCCGAGAAGGCGGGCACGGTCAAGTTCGTCGACAGCCAGCGCATCGTGGTCGACGAGGAGGAGTACCGCCTCACGAAGTACCGCGGCCTGAACGAGCGCACGGCGCAGAACCACAAGCCGCGCGTGGTCGAAGGTCAGACGGTCGAGAAGGGCACCCTGCTCGCCGACGGCGCGTCGACCAGCCAAGGCGAGCTCGCGCTCGGCAAGAACTTGCTCGTCGCCTTCATGACGTGGGACGGCTTCAACTACGAGGACGCGATCCTCGTCAGCGAGCGTCTCGTCCGCGAGGACACCTTCACCTCGATCCACATCGAGGAGTACGACGTCGAGGTCCGCGAGACCAAGCTCGGCAAGGAAGAGTTCACGCGCGACATTCCCAACGTCGGCGAGAAGGCGCTCGCCAGCCTCGACGAGGCGGGCATCGTGCGGATCGGAACCTTCGTCGATGCGGGGGACATCCTCGTCGGCAAGGTCGCTCCGAAGTCGAAGAGCGAGCTGACGCCGGAAGAGAAGCTGCTGCACGCGATCTTCGGCAAGGCCGGGGTCGACGTGAAGAACGCTTCGCTGACGATGCCTCCGGGCACGCGCGGCGTGGTGATCGGTGCCCAGAAGTTCTCGCGCCGCGTGAACCTCACGGACACCGAGCGCACCAAGGCGCTGGCCCAGATCCGCGACGCGGAGAAGGACTTCCTCCGCGCGCTGCGCGACTACACGGCCGCCATGCTGCGCGACGTCAAGATCGCGCTTTCGGGCGACGTGGTCGACGACCTGACCGGCAAGGCCGTGCAGTTCGACGACACGGCGACCTACGACGAGCTGCGCCGCGTGCGCCTGCTGTGCGTGGCCGCGGCCGAGGACTGCCGCGAGGAGGCCAACCGCCGCAAGGCGCAGGCCGCGATCGCCGAGTTCCAGTCGAAGATCGAGGGTCGTGAGGCGGAGAAGAACAAGATCGTCAACCGCCTCTCGCGCGGTGACGAGCTGCCCACGGGCGTGCTCGAGATGGTCAAGGTCTACGTCGCCACCAAGCGCAACCTCTCGGTCGGCGACAAGATGGCCGGACGTCACGGCAACAAGGGCGTCATCAGCAAGGTGATGCGCCTCGAGGACATGCCGTACCTCGAGGACGGCACGCCGGTCGACATCGTGCTCAACCCGCTGGGCGTGCCCAGCCGCATGAACGTCGGCCAGATTCTCGAAACGCACCTCGGCCTCGCCGCGCTCAAGCTCGGCGCGCGCTTCAGCTCGCCGCCGTTCGACGGCGCGAGCGAGCAGGAGATCGAGGAGCAGCTCGGGAAGGCGGGCCTGCCCAAGACCGGCAAGTTCACGCTGTTCGACGGCCGCACCGGTCAGGCCTTCGAGCAGACCGTGACGGTCGGCGTGATGTACGTGCTCAAGCTGCACCACCTCGTCGACGAGAAGGTGCACGCTCGCGCCACGGGCCCCTACAGCCTGATCACCCAACAGCCTCTCGGCGGCAAGGCGCGCTTCGGCGGCCAGCGCTTCGGCGAGATGGAAGTGTGGGCGCTCGAGGCCTACGGCGCCGCTCACATCCTGCAGGAGCAGTTGACGGTCAAGTCCGACGACGTCGAGGGCCGCACCAAGATCTACGAGTCGATGGTGAAGGGCCTCAACATCCTCGAGCCCGGCACGCCCGTGTCGTTCGAGGTGCTGTGCAACGAGATCAAGGGCCTCGGGCTCAACATCCAGCTCCACAAGAAGGCGACCCTCTAGGGGCGAAGGAAGGTCGAACCATGGTCGAAACGATCACCCATCGCATCAACGACTACGGCAGCGTCACGATCAATCTGGCGTCGCCGGAGGACATCCGTTCGTGGTCCTACGGCGAGGTCAAGAAGCCGGAGACGATCAACTACCGCACCTACCGCCCCGAGCGCGACGGCCTGTTCTGCGAGCGCATTTTCGGACCTGAGAAGGACTGGGAGTGCTTCTGCGGCAAGTACAAGGGCATCAAGCACAAGGGCATCGTGTGCGACAAGTGCGGCGTGATGATCACGCACAGCCGCGTGCGTCGCAAGCGCATGGGGCACATCAACCTCGCCGCTCCGACCGCGCACATCTGGTTCTTCAAGGCCATGCCGAGCCGCTTGGGCACGCTGCTTGGAATCCAGACCTCGCACCTCGAGCGCGTGGTGTACTTCCAGGACTACATCGTCATCGAGACCGGTGACACGCCGCTCTCGGACTTCCAGCTCTTGACCGAGGAGGAGTACCGCCAGCACAAGGCGAAGTACGGCTCGGAGTTCGACGCCGACATGGGCGCCGAGGCGGTCAAGAAGATCCTGCGCAAGCTCGACCTCAACAAGCTCTCGGGCGAGCTGCGCGAGGAGCTGTTGTCCACCCGCTCCAAGCAGCGGATGAAGGACATCATCAAGCGGCTGAAGACGGTCGAGATGCTGCGCGACAGCGCGCAGAACGCCGAGCACATGATCCTCGACGTGATCCCCGTGATCCCGCCGGACCTGCGCCCGCTGGTGCTGCTCGACTCGGGCAACTTCGCGACCAGCGACCTCAACGATCTCTACCGTCGCCTGATCAACCGCAACAACCGGTTGAAGAAGCTGCTCGACCTCAACGCGCCCGAGGTCATCATCCGCAACGAAAAGCGCATGCTGCAGCAGTCGGTCGATGCGCTGTTCGACAACGGCCGCTGCCGCCGCCCGGTGCTCGGTTCCTCGAACCGCCCGCTCAAGTCGCTCACCGACATGATCAAGGGCAAGCAGGGTCGCTTCCGCGAGAACCTGCTCGGCAAGCGCGTCGACTACTCGGCTCGTTCGGTCATCGTCGTCGGGCCCGAGCTGCGCCTGCACCAGTGCGGCCTCCCGAAGAAGGTCGCGCTCGAGCTGTTCCAGCCGTTCATCATCCGGCGCCTGAAGGACTTGGGCCTCGCCGACACGATCAAGTCGGCGAAGAAGATGCTCGAGCGCCGCGACGAGGAGGTCTGGGACATCCTCGAGGAGGTCATCCGCGACCACCCCGTGCTGCTCAACCGCGCGCCGACGCTGCACCGCATGGGCATTCAGGCCTTCGAGCCGGTGCTCATCGAAGGCAACGCCATCCGTCTGCACCCGCTCGTCTGCGGCGGCTTCAACGCCGACTTCGACGGCGACCAGATGGCGGTCCACCTGCCGTTGTCGTTCGAGGCGCAGATCGAGGCCTCGACCCTGATGCTGGCGACGAACAACGTGTTCTCGCCGGCCAACGGCGCGCCGATCATCTCGCCTTCTCAGGACATGGTGCTCGGCATCTACTACCTGATGAAGGCTCCGGCCGAGCTCGAGCGCACCCAGATCGCTCGGTTCGGGAGCTTGCACGAGCTGTTCCTCGCTTGGGGCCACGGCGCCACGCGCACCCACAAGCCGGTCGCGGTCCGCATGGAACCCGGCCGCCGCATCAAGCTCAGCTCCAAGGGGCCCGAGGTCGAGGTGGGGGACGACGGCCGCGTGCCGAACGACCCCAAGCTCCCGAAGTCCGAACGCGTGCTCCCGATCACCACCATCGGCCGCGCGATCTTCAACGACATCCTTCCGCCGGGGATGCCGTTCTACAACTTCGAGCTCGACAAGAAGGGCATCCAGTCGCTGATCAGCGACTGCCACCGCCTGCTCGGCCGCGACGCGACGCTGCGCCTGCTCGATGACCTCAAGGACTTGGGCTTCAAGGCCAGCACGCGCGCGGGTCTGTCGTTCGGCAAGGACGACATCCGCGTGCCGCCGACCAAGCAGCGCGTGCTCAACGACACCCAGAAGGAAATCGACAGGGTCGAGAAGTCCTTCCAAAAGGGCGTCATCACCGAGGGCGAGCGCTACCTCAAGATCATCGACCTGTGGACACACGCCCGCGAGAAGGTCGGTGAGGACCTGATGCAGGTGCTGCGCGAGGACCACCGCTCGGACCAGATCTACGTCAACCCGATCTACTGCATGGTGTCGTCGGGCGCGCGTGGCTCGATCGATCAGGTGCGTCAGCTCGGCGGCATGCGCGGTCTGATGGCCAAGCCCTCGGGCAAGATCATCGAGACGCCGATCAAGGCCAACTTCCGCGAAGGCCTGAAGGTGCTCGAGTACTTCAGCTCGACCCACGGCGCGCGCAAGGGTCTGGCCGACACGGCGCTCAAGACGGCCGACGCCGGCTACCTGACGCGCAAGTTGACCGACGTCGCTCAGAACGTGGTCATCACCACGGAAGACTGCGGCACGGCGCAGGGCGTGACCAAGGGCGTCGTGTTCAAGGGCGAGAAGGTCGTCGTGACCCTCGCGCAAGCGATCCGCGGCCGCGTCTCGCGCTCGACCATCATGGACGTCGTCAACGACGAGGTCGTGGTGCGCGAGAACGAGGTCGTCACCGAGGATGCGGCGACGCGCATCGAGGCGCTGGGCTACGAGAAGGTCGGCGTGCGTTCGCCGCTGACCTGCGAGTCGGGCTTCGGCGTGTGCTCCAAGTGCTACGGCATGGACCTCTCGCGCGGCGCGCTCGCCGAGCGCGGTCTCGCCATCGGCATCATCGCCGCCCAGTCGATCGGCGAGCCCGGCACGCAGCTCACCATGCGCACGTTCCACATCGGTGGCACGGCGAGCCGCGCGATCGAGGCGTCGGAGACCAAGGCCAAGCGCCCGGGCAAGATCGCCTTCTCCAACCTGAAGGTGGTCAAGAACTCGGCCGGCGCCTCGGTGGCGCTCAACCGCAACGGCGAGATGCGTCTGCTCGACGGCCGCGGCCGCGAAGTCGACCGCTACGCCGTGCCGACGGGCTCGACGGTGTTCGTCACCGAAGGTCAGGAAGTCAAGCCCGGCGACTCGCTGTGCAAGTGGGACCCGCACCACGTTCCGATCCTGTCGGAGTTCAGGGGCAAGGTGCGCTACGAGGACCTGATCGACGGCAAGACGCTGCGCATCGAGCGCGACGCTCGCCGCGGCACGGTCCGCAAGCAGGTCATCGAGCACAAGGGCGACCTGCACCCGCAGATCGTGCTCGAGGATGCCAGCGGCAATCCGCTGGCGCTCTACCCGATCCCCGAGCGCGCCTATCTCGAAGTCGAGGAGGGTGCGATGGTCGGCTCGGGCGAGCTGCTCGCCAAGACGGCCCGCGACATCCAAGGCACGCAGGACATCACCGGCGGTCTGCCGCGCGTGACCGAGCTGTTCGAAGCCCGGCGCCCGAAGGATCCCGCGGTGATCTCCGAGATCGACGGCGTGGTCGAGCTCGGCGACAAGAAGCGCGGCAAGCGCACGATCCTCGTCAAGGCGCTCGGAGCCAAGAACGAGGTGATCGAGGAGCGCGAGCACTCGGTTCCGCAGACCAAGCACCTGCGCGTCCACAAGGGCGACGAAGTGCGCGCCGGCGAGGCGTTGGTCGACGGCCCGCTCGACCCGCACGACATCCTCTCCATCAGCGGCGAGGAAGACGTGCAGGGCTACCTGCTGCGCGAGATCCAGAGCGTCTATCGCTCGCAGGGCGTGACGATCGACGACAAGCACATCGAGATCATCGTCAGCCAGATGATGCGCAAGGTGTCGGTCAAGGATCCGGGCGACAGCGACTTCCTGCCCGGCGCCGTGGTCGATCGCTTCCGCTTCCGCCGCGAGAACGAGAAGCTCCGCAAGGAGCGCAAGAAGCCGGCCACCGGCGAGACCCTGCTGCTCGGCATCACCAAGGCTTCGCTCTCGAGCGAGTCGTTCATCTCCGCCGCCAGCTTCCAAGAGACCACCAAGGTGCTCACGGAGGCCGCGATCGCGGGCAAGCGCGACAACCTCGTGGGTCTGAAGGAGAACGTGATCCTCGGCCACCTCGTTCCGACCGGCACGGGCTTCCGCGATCACAGCCGCACGCGCGTCAAGAAGAACATCGACTTCGGAGAGCTGGGCAACGCCAGCCAGTTCGACGCGCGGCTCGGCGATTCCGACCTCGAGTCGCTCGTCTCCGGCCTCGATCCGCTCGCCATGGACTCCGCCCTGCTGATGACGGCCGGTGGCTCGGTGGTGAGCGCCGAGGACGAGGAGAGCCTCGGCGCGAGCAGTTCCAACCCCGCGGCCGACGCTGAGGCCGAAGAGGAACACAAGCCCGACCCGCTCGCCGAGTCGAGCGAGTCCGACGACGACGACGAGGCCGAAGCCGACTTCGACGCCGACGCCGAGGGTGCCGAAGAGGAATTCTAGTCCGCTCCCGCCCTCCGAAACCCCACCCAACCCCCTGCGGGGCCCCGTGCGCCGGGGCCCCGCGGCGGCCCACGCGACAGCGAGCTCGAGGCTTGACCGCGAGCGTGGGACCCGTAGAATGCTCGCCCCATTTCCCTGACGGTTTCCTATGCCGACGATCAATCAACTGGTTCGCAAGCCCCGCGTGGTCCAGAAGCGACGTACGAAGTCGCCCGTGCTGGATGCCTGCCCGCAAAAGCGCGGCGTGTGCCTGCAGGTCAAGACCATGACCCCGAAGAAGCCGAACTCGGCGCTGCGCAAGATCGCGCGCGTGCGGCTCTCCAACGGCAAGGAAGTGACCGTGTACATCCCCGGTGAGGGTCACAACCTCCAAGAGCACTCGGTGGTGCTGATCCGCGGCGGTCGCGTGCGCGACCTCCCCGGTGTGCGCTACCACATCGTGCGCGGCACGCTCGACGCCTCGGGCGTCGATGGCCGTCACAAGAGCCGCTCGAAGTACGGCACCAAGCGCCCGAAGAAGTAGCGCGACCCACCGCCACCTCCGCACACGCAGACCCCTAGGAACACGCTGATGCCGCGCAACTACAAGTCCACCGAGGCGTTGCTCTCGCCCGACCCGAAGTTCGGGTCGATGCTCGCCACCAAGGTGATCAACAAGCTCATGCTCGACGGCAAGAAGTCGACGGCGCAAGCCATCTTCTACGAGGCCCTCGATCTCGCGCACAAGAAGCTCCCTGACGTGCAGGATCAGGCCGAGATCTTCACGCGCGCGATCGACAACATCCGTCCGGCGGTCGAAGTGCGCTCCAAGCGCGTCGGCGGCGCCAACTATCAGGTCCCGCGCGAAGTGCGCCGCAACCGTCAGCAGTCGCTCGCGATCCGCTGGCTGGTCGACAACGCGCGCTCCAAGAAGGGCAAGCGCATGGCCGTGCGCCTCTCCGAGGAGCTCGTCGACGCCTTCAACGGCACCGGCGCCTCGGTGCAGTGGAAGGAACAGGTCCACAAGATGGCCGAGGCCAACAAGGCCTACAGCCACTACGCGCACTAGTCGCGGCTGGTTCGTCCCTTCTCGGCCCCGCCCGGCGACCCGCCGACGCGGGGCCGAGTCCTTTCTGCTCGCGCGCGCCGCGCGCATCCGCTCCCCGTGATCGACGTCCTCATCGTCCGAGACCCGCGCGAGTCCGTGGCCAAGTGCTCGCTGACGCCCCTGCGCGGGCTGAGGGGGATTCGTTTCGTCTCCTACGACAGCGACCGACGCGTCGAGGTGGGCGGACGCGTGCTGCTGCATCCCGAGGGTGAGCCGTTCCTCCCGACCGACCGCGGGGCGCCGCTGCTGCTGTTGGACTGCGCGTGGCGCCGCCTGCCGACCCTGCTCGGCAGTCTCGATGGTGCGTGCGTGCGCCGTCGCCTGCCGCCGCTCGTCACCGCCTATCCGCGGCGCAGCAAGACCTTCGAGGATCCTGCGCGCGGACTGGCGTCGGTCGAGGCGCTCTATGCGGCGCTGGTGCTGCTCGGTGATCGGCGCCCCGAGCTCCTCGCGGGCTATCGCTGGGCGAGCGAGTTCCTGACGCTCAATCCCTCCATTGCCCCACCGGTGGAGTAGGGCCCAGGGGCTAGGATGCGCGGGCCATGTCGAACCTTGCGCGCATCCGCAACCTCGGCATCGTGGCGCACATCGACGCGGGCAAGACGACCGTGTCGGAGCGCCTGCTGTACGTCTCGGGTGTCGAGCATCGCATCGGCGCGGTCGACGAGGGCACGGCCACGATGGACTTCCTGCCCGAGGAGCGCGAGCGCGGCATCACGATCGGCGCCGCCGCGACGACGCTGCCGTGGCGCGACTGCGAGCTGCACCTGATCGACACGCCCGGCCATGTCGACTTCACCGTCGAGGTCGAGCGCTCCTTGCGCGTGCTCGACGGCGCCGTGCTGGTGATCGACGCCGTGGCGGGGGTGCAGGCCCAGTCCGAGACGGTGTGGCGCCAACTGCGTCGCCACCGCGTGCCGGCGATCGCTTTCGTCAACAAGTGCGATCGCGCGGGCGCCGACTTCCTCGCGGCGCTCGCGAGCCTCGAGCGTCGACTCGGGGTGAAGCCCCTGCCGCTGCAATTTCCGTTTTCCATCGACGGCCACTTCGCCGGGCACGTGGACCTGCTCGGACTGCGCGCCTGCGACGGATCGGGCGCGAGCCATGCGAGCGACGAGCTCTGGCGCGAGATTCCCATCCCCGCGCACGTGCGGGACGAGGTCGGCGTGCTGCGCTCGGAGCTGCTCGACGCGCTCGCTGATCTCGACGACGGCGTGCTCGCGTGTGTGCTCGAGGGGCGCGAGCCGCCGCTGGAGCTGCTGCGCGCGGTGGCGCGCCGCGCGACGCTCGAGTCGAGGGCGTTGCTGGTGTTGTGCGGAGCCGCGCTGCGCAACATCGGCGTCGAGGCGCTGCTCGACGCCATCGTCGACTACCTGCCCTCGCCGCTCGACGCGCCGCCGATCTGCGGCTTGGATCCGCGCACGCGCGAGCGCGTCGAGCGTGCGTGCGATCCGCACGCGCCCCTGTTGGCGCTGGCCTTCAAGCAACACTCCGAAGCGCACGGCGAGCTCCATTTCGTGCGGATTTACGCGGGAAAACTGCGGGCGGGCGCGCTGGTCTGGAATCCGCGCACGCGCGCGCGGGAGCGCGTTGGGCGGCTCTTGCGCGTGCATGCCGATGTGCACACCGCGCAGGACGAGGCGGGCCCCGGCGAGATCGTCGCGGTGACGGGGCTGCACCACACCAGCACGGGCGACACGCTGTGCGACGAGTCCGCGCCACTGGTGCTCGAAGCGCTCGAAGTGCCCGAGCCGGTGATCGCCATGGTGCTGGAGCCGCGCTCGACGCTCGACCGCGACAAGCTGCGCACGGCGCTCGCGCGACTGGCGCGCGAGGACCCGACGTTCCACCAGCGCGAGGACGAAGCGAGCGGCCAGTGGCTGCTCGAGGGGATGGGGGAGCTGCATCTGGAGGTGGCGCTGCATCGCGTGCAGCGCGAGTACGGCATCGAAGCCGCCATGGGGCGTCCGCGCGTGACCTACCGTGAGTCGCCGCGACCGGGGTCCCTGCCGGGGCGGGGCACGGGTCGGGTCGAGCGGCTTCAGGGCACGCACACGGTGTTTGGCGCCGTCGAGGTCGAGCTCGGACCCTCCGAGCGGCCCGGGGAAGGGCCCGTGGTGGTGGAGTGGGCCGCGGGGGCGTCCATTCCCCTGACCTTCCGACCGGCCATCACCGAGGCCCTGCTGGCGAGCTCGCAGTCGGGGCCTCGGCTGGGGTATCCGCTGGTGGGCGCCTTGGTGCGGGTCGTCGGGGGCGAGTCTCGCCCCGACGAGGACGCGGAGTCCGCCTTCGTGCAGGCTGCGCTGATGGCGGCGCGCGCTGCAGCGGAGGCGGCGGACATCTTGCTGCTCGAGCCCCGCATGGCCTTCGAGGTCGAGACCCCGGCCGAGTTTTCCAGCGGAATTCTCGCGGATTTGAACGCTCGGCACGCCCAGATCGAGGGCGTGGAGTGCGCGGGCACGCTGCGCGTCGTGCGCGGCGTCGTGCCCCTCGCGCGCATGTTCGGGTATTCGACGGCCGTGCGCTCCCTGTCCCAAGGCCGAGCGAGTTTTTCGATGCTTCCGGCCGGATTCTGCGCGCTCACCGCGGCCGCGGCGTGCGAGCGCGGCCTCGACAGCCCTTCCTAGCCTGCTCCGAGTCGCCTTCGAAACCCCTGGGCGTGCCCGCCTGTGCCCCTCCCGCCTGTGCCCCTTCTGGGCCCCCGTCGGGGCCCCGTGCGGCAGGTTGGACGCGCGAGAAGTTTCCTCGTGCGGAGCGTTGACGGGCGGTCCGAGCGCTGCTAACTTGCCCCGCCCTCGAAAACGCCGGACCGATCCGGCGGCCTCGAGCGGACCCGGCAGGCCGGGCAACGCGACCCCCGAACCCCCTGCCGGAACCACAGCCGACCCAAGCCATGATGAAGGACAAGATCCAGATCCGGATGGAAGCGTACGACCACGAGGCGCTCGATCAGTCGTGCCTCGAGATCGTCGACACCGCCAAGCGCACCGGCGCTCGCGTCGCTGGCCCCATCCCCCTGCCGACCGCGATCGAGCGCTACACCGTGCTGCGCTCGCCCTTCATCGACAAGAAGTCGCGCGAACAATTCGAGATCCGGACGCACAAGCGCCTGATCTACATCTCCGAGCCCACCAGTCAGACGGTGGACGCTCTCTCGAGCCTGAACATGCCTGCAGGGGTGGATATCCGCATCAAGGCCTGACGGCCGCGAGCGCGTTGCGCGTCCGCTCGGCGCGATGGCCTGTGCATCGAGGGCGAGGGGATACGGCAGCGCGTGGGAGTCGCACCGACCTGATGGTGGGTGCGCCCGACCTGCAAAGCATCAAGACCTGTAGCACGAACCCAAGACGCGTCGGCGGGTGTACCGCCGCGGTGTGGAGGGCTCGTCCGTTGTTTCGATCTCTGACCAATCCAACCTCTGGCTTCAAGCCAGACGCCGCGTGGCCGGGCGTTTTGGAGCACTCCGCTGTGGAGCGCTCCCCGGTCGAACCGGCAACCTTTTCGAGAAGGTTCCTCGCATCATGACGCTGATCCTGGGACGCAAGCGCGGGATGACGCAGTTCTTCCGCGACGACGGCACGCTTGTGGGCGTGACGGTCGTCGAGGCAGGGCCCTGCGTCGTCGCCCAAGTCCGCACCAAGGAGACGGACGGCTACGACGCCGTCCAGCTCGGTTTCGAAGACAAGCCCGACCGGCTCGTCAAGCAGCCGCTGCTCGGCCATTTCAAGAAGGCCGGCACCTCGCCCAAGCGCTTCCTCCGGGAAGAGCGCTGCGCCGCCGCCGCCAAGCTCGTGGTGGGGGATGTCGTCAAGTGCGACGTCTTCAAGGAAGGCGACATCGTCGACGTGATCGGCACGACCAAGGGTCGCGGCTTCGCCGGCACGATCAAGCGCCACGGCTTCAACCGCGGTCCGGAGACGCACGGCTCGATGAACGTGCGCGCCCCCGGCTCGATCGCCAGCCGCCGCATCGGCAAGCTGCCCAAGGGCAAGCGCATGGGTGGTCACTACGGCGTCGAGCGCTGCACCGCCAAGAACCTCAAGGTCGTGCGCATCGATCTCGCGCGCAACCTGCTGTTCGTCGAAGGCTCGGTTCCCGGGCACAACGACGGCTTCGTGATGGTCCAGAGCGCCAAGACCGCTCGCAAGAGCGCCGCCAAGGCCTGAGACACGAGGACTGACCCATGCAACTCAAGGTCTACGGATCCAAGAGCCCGGCCTCGCGCGACTTCGACGCGAGCGCCTTCGGCGACAAGGTGTTCTACCGACTCCTCAAGGACTCGGTGGACATGTACAAGGCCAACCAGCGTCAGGGCACGGTCAAGACCAAGATCCGCTCCGAGATCGCGTTCTCGGGCAAGAAGCCCTGGAAGCAGAAGCACACTGGCCGCGCCCGCGCCGGTGACAAGAAGTCGCCGATCTGGCGCAAGGGTGGCACGACCTTCGGTCCGCGCCCGCGCGACTACAGCTACCACATGCCGGCCAAGCAGCGCCGTGTGGCGCTGCGCTCGGCGCTGTGCGGCAAGTTCGGCGACAACGAGGTCGCGCTCTTCGACGCGTCGAGCTTCGCCGCCCCGTCGGCCAAGTCCGCCCGCGCCGTGCTGGCCTCGGCCGGTTCGCCGCGCCGCGCGACGATCGTGCTCGCCGCCGCGAACGAGAACGTGTTCAAGTCGTTCCGCAACTTCCCGGGCGTCGAAGTGCGCTTGGCCATGGACCTGTGCGCCCACGACGTGCTCAACGGCGGCCTGATCCTCGCGGAATCGCTCGCCCTCGATGCCATCGCCCAGCGCGTCGGCAAGACCGGAGGTGTCGCGTGAACCAGCTCGACCGCTTCTACTCGATCATCCACAAGCCCGTCCTCAGCGAGAAGGCGACCTACGACACCAGCGGTCGCAACGCCTACCACTTCCGCGTGCCCCTCGATGCCAACAAGATCGAGATCAAGCGCGCGGTGGAGCAGCTCTTCAACGTCAAGGTCACCAAGGTGAACACCCTGACCAAGCGCGCGCGCCCCATGCGCCGTGGCTGGGTCTCCGGTGCCTCTCAGGCTTGGAAGCGTGCGATGGTCACGCTGGCCCAAGGCCAGACCATCGAGATCCTCTAGAGAGCAGGTACCCCAAGATGGCCATCAAGATCTACAAGCCGACTTCCGCGGGACGCCGCCACGGCACCGTGCTGCGCTTCTCCGACGAGGTGACGCGCACGACGCCCGAAGAGAGCCTGCTGCGCCCGCTGCGCAAGACCGGCGGTCGCAACAACCACGGTCACCAGACCTCGCGCAACATTGGCGGCGGCAGCAAGCGCCAATATCGCGTGGTGGATTTCAAGCGCCGCAAGGATGACGTGTCGGCCAAGGTCGTCTCGATCGAGTACGACCCCAACCGCTCGGCCAACCTCGCGCTGCTGCACTACGCCGACGGCGAGAAGGCCTACATCCTCGCGCCGGTCGGCCTGCAGGTCGGCGCGACGCTGATGAACGGCGCCAAGGCCGACCCCAACGTCGGCAACTGCCTGCCGCTCTCGCTCGTGCCCGTGGGTCTGGAAATCCACAACATCGAGCTGCAGGAAGGTCGCGGTGGCCAGATGTGCCGCACGGCCGGCACCGCCGCGCAGCTGACCGCCAAGGAAGGCGAGTGGGCGATCCTGCTGATGCCGTCGGGTGAAGTGCGCCGCGTGCACCTGCGCTGCCGCGCGACCATCGGTCGCATCGGCAACCTCGACTGGCAGAACGTCTCGATCGGCAAGGCCGGTCGACACCGTCACATGGGTCGTCGCCCGCACGTTCGCGGCACGACCATGAACCCCGTCGATCACCCGCTCGGCGGCGGCGAAGGCCGCACGAAGGGCGGTCGCCACCCGTGCAACTTCAAGGGTCTGAAGGCCAAGGGCCTGAAGACGCGCAAGAAGAACCACCCGACCGACCGCTTCATCGTCCGCAGCCGGCACAAGGTCTAGGAGCACTGATCCATGAGCCGCAGCCTGAAGAAGGGCCCGTTTGTCGATGCGAAGCTGCTGAAGAAAGTGGCCAAGCTGACGAAGTCGGGCAAGAAGGATCCGATCACCACTTGGTCGCGTTCGTCGACCGTGACGCCCGACTTCGTCGGTCTCACGTTCCTCGTCCACAACGGCCGCCACCACTTCAAGGTGTTCATCACCGAGGACATGGTCGGTCACAAGCTGGGCGAGTTCGCCGCGACTCGCGTCTTCAAGGGTCACACGAACAAGAAGGAAGCCGACAAGGCTCCGGTGGTCTGATCCATGGTCGAAACCAAGTCGTTCACTGCGAAGCACCGCTTCGCTCGCATCACCGCCCGCAAGGCGCGGCTCGTCGCCGACCTGATCCGTGGCCGGGGTGTCAACGAAGCGCTCGAAGTGCTGCAATTCCAGCACAAGCGCGCGGCGGAGTTCTACGGCAAGCTCGTGCGTTCGGCCATGGCCAACGCCGGCAACACCGACGAGGGCGTCAACGTCAACGCGCTGGTGGTCAAGGACTGCCGCGCCGATGACGGTCCGATGCTGCAAGGTCGCATGCGCTTCCGCCCGGGTCCCCAGGGCCGCGCCATGCCGTTCAAGAAGATGACCGCGCACCTCACGGTCGTGCTCAGCGAAGTCGAGGGCGGCCGCAAGCGCCGCCGCGGGTCCAAGAAGTCGAAGGAAGCGTGAGATGGGCCAGAAAGTTCACCCGACCGGTTTCCGCCTCAACAGCATCGAGCCCTGGCGTTCGCGCTGGTACGCGCGCAAGCAGGATTTCGGCAAGCTGCTGATCCAAGACGACACGATCCGCAAGGCGATCGCCAAGGATTTCAAGGGCGCCGGCATCCCGCGCGTCGAAATCGAGCGCACCGCTGACGCCGTCAACGTGATCGTTCACACCGCCCGTCCCGGCGTGCTCGTCGGCCGCAAGGGCGCGCGCGTGGACCAGCTCAAGGAAACGCTGCAGAAGCTCGCGGGTCAGACGGTTCACCTGACCGTGCGCGAAATCAAGCGCCCCGAGCTCGAGTCGACCCTCGTCGCCGAAGTGATCGCCGAAGCGCTCGAAAAGCGCATGGCGTTCCGCCGCGCGATGAAGAAGGCCATCCAGTCGACCATGCAGGCCGGAGCGAAGGGCTGCAAGGTCGAGCTCAACGGCCGCCTCGGCGGCGCCGAAATGGCTCGTCAGGCCAAGGACCGCGAGGGGCGCGTACCCCTCTCGACGCTGCGCGCCAACGTCGACTACGGCACGGCCATCGCCAAGACCACCTACGGCATCATCGGCGTCAAGGTGTGGATCTACAAAGGCGACCTCGAGCCCGGTCAAAAGCTCGATTACCAGCAGCAGTCGGGCGTCGCGCCGCGCGGTGAAGGCACCGGCCAGCGCTCGCCGCGTCGCGGTCGCATCTCGCGCGAGTCCCTCGCTCCCCAGCCCGGCGCCTAGGAGATCTTGAACCATGGCGATGCAACCCAACCGTACCAAGTTCCGCAAGGTCCACCGCGGACGCATCCGTGGCACCGCGACCGCGGGTCACCGCGTGTCGTTCGGTGACTTCGGCCTCCAGTCGCTCGACGCGGCGTGGATCAGCGGCCGCCAAATCGAGGCCGGCCGCGTGGCCTGCTCCCGCGCCATCGGCGGTCAGGGCAAGATCTGGATCCGCGTCTTCCCGCACAAGCCGATCTCCGCGAAGCCCGCGGAAACCCGCATGGGTACCGGCAAGGGCGAGCCGGAGTTCTGGGCCGCGGTCATCAAGCCGGGCACCATCTTGTTCGAGCTCGGCGGCGTGACCGAGGACAAGGCCAAGCTGGCTTTCAAGCGCATCGCTCACAAGCTTCCCATCAAGGTGAAGATGGTGAAGCGCCTGCCCACCACCTGATCGCGCACGGCACCCAAGCACCCCACGCGATTCGAACGGAGCACAGACGATGAAGATCGACGAGATCCGCGGCAAGACCGACAGCGAACTCGGGTTCGAACTCAAGAACCTCGAGAAGGAACTGTTCGGCCTGCGCTTCAAGAGCGCCACCGAGGCTTCGGCCAACCCCTCGCGCATCCGCGAGGTGCGCCGCAAGTTGGCCCGCATCAAGACCATCCTGCACGAGCGAGCGAGCAAGATCCGCGGACAGGAGCCGCGTTAGTCCCATGACCGAAGAACTCAAGCCGACCGCGGACCGCACGAGCCGTCGCACGATGGTGGGGACCGTCGTCTCCACCAAGATGGACAAGACCATCGTCGTGCAGATCGAGCGCATGTACCCGCACCCCAAGTACGGCAAGTACATCCGCGAGCGCAAGCGCTACCACGTCCACGCCGAGAACGGCGCGGCCAAGGTGGGGGACACGGTCGAAATCATGACCACCCGCCCGATGAGCAAGCTCAAGCGCTGGCGTCTCGTCAGCGTCGTTTCCGCGGCCGTCGATCGCGGTGCCGAAGTCCAAGACATCGCCAAGATCTGAGGTTGACCCATGATCCAGATGCAGACTTTCCTGGACGTCGCCGACAACACCGGCGCCAAGCGTGTCCAGTGCATCAAGGTGCTCGGCGGAACGCACCGCCGCGTCGCGGGCCTCGGCGACATCGTCGTCGTGGCCGTCAAGAAGGCCCTCCCGAGCTCGGACGTCAAGGCCGGGTCGGTGGCCAAGGGCGTGATCGTCCGCACTCGCAAGGCCACTCGTCGCGATGACGGCACCTACGTGCGCTTCGATCGCAACGCGATCGTGCTGATCGACGCGGAGAACAACCCCAAGGGCACGCGCATCTTCGGCGCCGTCGCGCGCGAGCTGCGCGAGCGCAACTTCATGAAGATCATCTCGCTCGCTCAGGAGGTCGTCTGATGGGTCTGCACGTGAAAAAGGGCGACACCGTCAAGGTCCTGTCGGGCAACGACAAGGGCAAGCAGGGCGTCGTCAAGCAAGCCTTCCCGCGCGATGGCCGCGTCATCGTCGAGGGCATCAACCTGCGCTGGAAGCACAAGAAGCCCACGCAGCAGAACCCCAAGGGTCAGCGCATTCAGGAAGAGTGCTCGATCCACGCCAGCAACGTCGCGCGCGTCGGCGGCGACGCCAAGCCGGCGGCCGTGAAGTCCGGCGCGGCCGTGAAGTCCAACGCCGGCGCGAAGTCCAACGCCGGCGCGAAGTCCAAGCAGGCTGCCAAGTAGCGGCCCATCAGGAACTCCCATGGCACCCCGTCTCAAGGAAAAGTACGCCAACGAGGTCAAGGCGAAGCTGCGCGAGCGCTTCGGCATCACCAATGACCACGCTGCGCCCCGGCTGGTCAAGATCGTCGTCAACATGGGCATCGGCAAGGCCGTTGAGAACAAGGCTCGCGCCGAAGCTGCCGCCAAGGACATGGCGATGATCACGGGTCAGACCCCGACCATCCGCAAGTCGCGCGAGGCGATCAGCGCCTTCAAGCTGCGCGAGAACATGCCGATCGGCTGCGCGGTGACCCTGCGCGGCGAGCGCATGTGGGAATTCGCGGACCGTCTGATCTCGATCGTCCTTCCGCGCATCCGCGACTTCCGCGGCGTGAAGGATCGCCTCGACGGTCGCGGCAACTACACCCTCGGTCTGGCCGACCAGACCGTGTTCCCGGAGATCGAGCTCGACAAGATCGAGTTCGCCCAGGGAATGGACATCACCTTCGTGACGACGGCGGGCACCGACGAGCGTGGTTACCACCTGCTCAAGGAGCTCGGCATGCCGTTCGTTCAGAAGGAAACTGGCGAAAAGAAGAAGAAGAAGTCCGCCGAAGAGAAGGTGAGCTGACCCATGGCCAAGACCTGTCTCGTCATCAAGAGCAAGCAGACGCCGAAGTTCTCGTCTCGGCGCTACAACCGCTGCGGCATTTGCGGTCGTCCGCGTGCCGTGTACCGCAAGTTCGGCATTTGCCGCATCTGCCTGCGCGAGAAGGCGCTCAAGGGCGAAATCCCGGGCATGCGCAAGGCGTCGTGGTAGGAGCCCCAATCCGATGATGACCGATCCGATCGCAGACCTCCTCACCCGCGTGCGCAACGGCAATGCCGTCGGCGCAAGAACGGTGACCATGCCCGCCTCCCGCATCAAGGTGGGCGTGGCGCAGATCCTCAAGGAAGAGGGTTTCGTCGACTCGTACGAGGTGGAAGAGGGCGCGCCCTCGAGCACGCTCACGATTCGCCTCAAGTACGGCCCCGACGGCGAGAAGGTGATTCGCAAGCTCGAGCGCATCTCCAAGCCGGGCTGCCGCGTGTACAGCAACGCCAAGGACATCCCCTCGGTGCTGCGGGGCCTCGGCGTCTACATCCTCTCCACCAATCAGGGCATCGTGTCCGACCGGACCGCGCGCAAGATCAATGCGGGCGGCGAGGTCCTCTGCAAGGTGTACTAGCCATGTCCCGCGTAGGAAAGCAGCCCGTGGTCATCCCCGCGGGCGTCGAGGTGAAGGTCGAGGGCGGCAAGGTGCGCGTGAAGGGCCCGAAGGGCTCGAACGAGTTGCCGGTCCGCTCGGACGTCAAGGTCTCGACCGATGGCAAGCTGGTGACGGTCGAGCGCGCGAGCGATGCGCGCGAGACCCGCGCCATGCACGGAACCATGCGCGCGCTCATCGCGAGCATGATCGAGGGCGTCACCAAGGGCTTCCAGAAGGAGCTCGAAGTGGTGGGCGTCGGCTGGAACGCCGCCGTGGCGGGCCGCAAGGTCGTGCTCTCGGTCGGTTTCTGCCAGCCGGTCGAAATCGTGCTCCCCGAGGGAGTCAACGCCGCCTGCCCGACCAACACGCTCATCGTGCTCACCGGCTACGACAAGCAGAAGGTGGGCATGACCGCTTCCCGCATCCGCTCGTCCCGCAAGCCCGAGCCCTACAAGGGCAAGGGTGTGCGCTACAAGGGCGAGTACGTCCGTCTCAAGGCTGGTAAGAGCTTCGGTAGCTGATCATGAAGGCCACGATCCTCAAGCAAGGGCGCCGTCAGCGCCGCAAGTGGCGCGTCCGCGCCAATATCCGCCGCACCTCGAGCCTCCCCCGGCTCTCGGTCAGCCGCTCCGTCAAGCACATCTCCGCCCAGGTGATCGACGACGCGAAGGGCAGCACTTTGTGCGCCGCCACTTCGACGGCGAAGGCCATGGCCGATGCGCTCAAGGGCAAGAACAAGTCCGATCGCGCGCGCGTGATCGGCGCCGAGATCGCCAAGCAGGCGCTCGCCGCCGGCATCACGTCCGTCGTGTTCGACCGCGGCTCGGCCCGTTTCCACGGGCGCATCAAGGCCCTCGCGGACGCGGCTCGCGAAGCCGGTCTCAAGTTCTAGGCTCTCACTCGCACCCCGGCCCAGCACACAAGCACGAGTTCTCGAGGAAGCACATGGAAGGCATTCGTTATTTGGACATCCGCGAGGTCGAGCAGCTCTCGACCCTGTCGGAAGTGCTCGTCCGCATCAACCGCTGCGCGGTGGTCGTCAAGGGCGGTCGTCGCTTCTCCTTCGCCGCGCTGCAGGTGTGCGGCAATCGCGATGGCGTGGTGGGCTTGGGCTACGGCAAGGGACCGCAGGTCCCCGGCGCCCTCGACAAGGCCGCGCGCGACGGCCGCAAGCACCTGATCCGCATCCCCGTCACCGACGGCGGCACCATTCCGCACGAGGTCGAGGCCAACTTCGGTGCCTCGCGCGTGCGTCTGATCCCCGCCTCGCCGGGCACGGGCATCATCGCGGGCGCCTCGGTGCGCGCGGTGTGCGAGATGGCCGGCATCAAGAACGTCCTCACCAAGTCCTACGGCTCGACCAACCCGGTGAACTCGGTCAAGGCCGCGCTCGCCGCGCTGGCCCAGCTGCGCACCCGCGAGACGATCCGCGAGCTGCGCGGCGTCGAAGTTTGAACTCCAACACCTCACCCCTCGACGGAAGCCAGCGATGAACCTCAAGACGGTCCAGGACAAGGGCGTCAAGCACCTCCAGCGCAAGCGCGTCGGTCGCGGCATCGGCAGCGGCCTCGGCAAGACCTCCGCCCGTGGTCACAAGGGCTGGGGCGCGCGCTCCGGTACCTCGCGCCGCCCCGGCTACGAAGGCGGCCAGATGCCGATCTACCGTCGCGTTCCCAAGCGCGGCTTCAGCAACGCTCGTTTCCGCATCGACTACACCGTGGTCAACGTCGAGACGCTCAATGCCTTCGACGACGGCGCGACGGTCGATTTCGACGCGATCGTGGCGCGCGCTCTCGCTTCGAAGGACGCCCCGATGCTGAAGGTTCTCGGCTCCGGTGAGCTCAAGAAGCGCCTGACGGTCCACGCCGAGAAGTTCAGCGCCACCGCCAAGGAAAAGATCGAGAAGGCGGGTGGCACGGTGGTCGTCCTCGCGACTGCGGGCGAAAGCTGCGCCTCGGAGGGGCAGGCCTAGTGGAGAACCAAGGCGGCGCACTCCAGCTGCTCAAGGTTCCCGAGACGAGGCAGCGAATCCTCGTCACGCTCGGGCTCCTGCTCGCGTACCGATTCGGCTTTCAAGTGCCGATCCCGGGCATGTCCCCCGCGTTCCTTCGTGAGGCCGCCCAGAACGCGAATCAGAGCGTGTTCGGCCTGATGAACGCCTTTTCGGGCGGTGACATCGGCCGCACCTCGATCTTCTCGCTCGGCATCATGCCGTACATCTCGGCCTCGATCATCTTCTCGATGCTCACCAAGGTGAGCCCGAAGATCGAAGCGATCGCCAAGGAAGGCGCCTCGGGCCAAAAGCGCATCAACCAGTGGACGCGCTTGCTCGCGGTCCCGATCGCGCTCATTCAGGCCCTGTTCGTCTACACGGGCGTGTTCCTGCAGTCGCCCAACATGATCGACTCGAGCATCGGCTCGGGAGTCAGCCTCGCCCTCGTCGTGATGCTCTCGCTCACGGCCGGCGCGATGTTCTGCATGTGGGTCGGCGAGCTGATCACCGAGTACGGCATCGGCAACGGCGCCAGCCTGATCATCATGGCCGGCATCTGCGCGGACATCCCGCTCGCGCTGTCGCAGATGGCGGGCGACGTCGACTTCTACGACACGATCGTCTACTTGGTCGGCCTGTGGATCGCGATCGTCGTCGTGATCGTCTACATCACCAAGGGCACGCGCCGCATTCCGATCCAGTACGCGCGCCTGACCAAGGGCCAGCGCGTCTACGGCGGTCAGAAGCACTTCTTGCCGCTCAAGATCAACATGGCCGGCGTCATGCCGATCGTGTTCGCCTCGATCATCTTCGTGCTGCCCGGCGTGCTGTTCGCGGCGCTCGATCTGAACTGGCTCGAGACGGTGTTCAACGACCCGCGCGGCTTCGTCCACATCGTGCTCCAGATCACCCTGATCTTCGCCTTCTGCTTCTTCTGGAACCGCCTGATGTTCCAGCCCGACCAGATCGCCAAGGATCTGATGGAGCGCGGCTCCTTCATCCCGGGTCTGCGTCCGGGCCAGAAGACGGCCGAGTTCCTCGATCACACGCTGACGCGCATCACCGTCGTCGGCGCCGCGTTCCTCGCGGTGCTCTCGGTGCTGCCGGGCTTCGTCACGGCCAGCACGCCGCTCTCGCCGGCCATGGCTTACTTCCTCGGCGGCACTTCGGTGCTGATCGTCGTGGGCGTCGCGATGGACATCGTCGACAAGCTCAACGCGCAGCTCGTGATGCGCAACTACGAAGGCTTCATGAAGGGCAGCGCCAACGCCGCTGGCTGGACGCGCAAGTAGGACCCATGCAGACCGTGCTCATCCTGCTCGGCCCTCCGGGGGCTGGAAAAGGAACCCAGGCCGCGCGCCTGGCGGGGGCACTGTCGTCGCCGCACGTCTCGACGGGAGATCTGTTCCGCGAGAACCTCGGTCAGGGCACCGAGCTCGGCCAGAAGGCCAAGCAGTTCATGGAGTCGGGTCGACTCGTCCCCGACGCCCTCGTGATCGACATGCTGTTCGATCGCGTCGCCAAGTCGGATTGCCAGGCGGGCTACCTGCTCGACGGTTTCCCGCGCACGGTGGCGCAGGCACAGGCCCTCGACGCGCGCCTGTCTGGCGCGACGGTCCGCGCGCTCAACCTGTCCGTGGCCGACGCCGCGCTGATCGAGCGTCTCACCGGGCGCTGGACTTGCAAGGGCTGCGCCCACGTCCATCACGAGCGCTTCTCGCCGCCGGTCAAGGCCGGTGTGTGCGACAAGTGCGGTGGCTCGCTCTACCAGCGCACCGACGACTCCCGCGAGGTGGTCGAGAAGCGCTTGTCGGTCTACCGCGAACAGACGCGGCCCGTCGAAGCCCACTACCGCGCCCGCGGAGTCCTCGCGGACCTCGATGGCAGCCGCACGCCCGATCAGGTGTTCTCGGCCATGCTCGCCGCCGCCCAAGGAGCGCAGGGCTGATGGCCAAGGAAGAACCGATCACCGTGGAGGCCATCGTCACCGAGGCGCTGCCCAACGCCCGCTTCCGCGCCAAGCTGGCGTCCGGGCACGAGATCCTCGCACACGTCAGCGGCAAGATGCGCATGCACTACATCCGCATCCTGCCCGGCGACAAGATTACGGTCGAGATGTCCCCCTACGACCTGACCAAGGGCCGCATCATCTATCGCGGCGATCGAAAGCAACGGAGTCCTCAGGAATGAAAGTGCGTTCCAGCGTTCGGCGCATGTGCGCCAACTGCAAGATCGTTCGCCGCCGCGGCGTCGTTTTTGTCATCTGCAAGGAGCCGACGCACAAGCAGCGTCAGGGCAAGTAAGGAGCACATATGCCCCGTCTCATTGGCGTCGACATCCCGCCCCAAAAGCGCCTCGAAATCGCGCTGACCTACGTCTATGGCATCGGCCGCGAAACGGCGCAGAAGATCTGCGACGCGACGGGGCTCGACCGCGGCATGCGCTCGCGCGAGCTGTCGGAAGACCAGATCGCGATGCTCGCGACGTACATCCAGAAGACGTATCCGGTGGAGGGTCAGCTCCGCCGCCAGATCGCTTCGAACATCAATCGCCTGCGCGAGATCGGCAGCTACCGCGGGATGCGCCACCGGCGCGGCCTGCCGGTGCGCGGCCAGCGCACGCGCACGAACGCCCGCACCCGCAAGGGTCCGCGCAAGACGGTCGCCGGCAAGAAGTCCGTGAAGGGGATGAAGTAACCCGCCATGAGCAAGGCAGCAGTAGTCAAGAAGAAGATCAAGCGCAACGTCGCGCGTGCCGTCGTGCACGTGAAGGCGTCCTTCAACAACACGCACGTGACCGTCACGGACGCCAAGGGCGACGCCATCGCCTGGGGCTCCGCCGGCATCGTCGGCTTCAAGGGCACTCGCAAGAGCACGCCCTTCGCCGCGACCCGTGCCGCGGAGCATGCCGCCCAAGGCGCGATCCGTCAGGGCGTGCGCGAAGTGCTCGTCAAGGTTCGTGGCGCGGGCTCGGGTCGCGAGTCGGCGATCCGCGCTCTGTCCACTTCCGGTCTCAACATCCTCGCGATCGAGGATTGCACCCCGCTGCCGCACAACGGCTGCCGCGCCCGCAAGCGTCGTCGCGTCTAGTCCGCGCACAGGCTCACAAGGAAGAACACATGGGTCGTTACGTCGAAAACAAGTGCAAGCTGTGCCGCCGTGAAGGCATGAAGCTGTTCCTCAAGGGGCAGCGCTGCTTCACGGACAAGTGCGCCGTCTCCCGCCGCGATTATCCGCCCGGCGTCCACGCTCAGAAGCGCGCCAAGGTCACGGACTACGGCGTTCGCGTGCGCGAGAAGCAGAAGCTCAAGCGCATCTACGGCGTGTGGGAGAAGCAGTTCAAGATCTACTTCCACGAGGCCGAGCGCATGAAGGGCAACACGGGCGAGAACCTGATGGTCCTGCTCGAGCGTCGCCTCGACAACGTCGTGCTCGCGGCGGGCTTCGCCCTGTCGCGCAACCACGCGCGTCAGCTGGTGAACCATGGACACTGCGCGGTCAACGGTCGCTTCGTCGACGTTGCGTCGTTCAGCGTCCGTCCCGGGGACGTCGTCTCCGTGCGTCAGAAGGAGTCGGTCCGCAAGCAGGTCGCCGACGCCCTCGAGATCAACAAGTCGCAGCCCGTTCCGGCTTGGCTCGAAGTCAACCGCGACAACCTCACGGTTCGCGTTGCCACGATGCCCAAGCGCGAGGACGTGCCGCATCCGATCCAAGAACAGCTCATCATCGAGCTCTGCTCGAAGTAGCGTTTTCGCCACCGTTCGCAAGCACCGCAGGCTCCCTACAGGACCCCACGCATCATGAGAATTCGTTGGCGCAACTTCGAACTGCCCAGCAAGGTCGTGCCCGACAAGGCGACCATGACCAAGGAATACGGCCGCTTCGTCGTCGAGCCGTTCGAGCAGGGCTTCGGTCACACCATCGGCAACGGCCTGCGCCGCGTGCTGCTCTCCTCGATCGAGGGCACCGCGGTCACCGCCGTGCGCATCGAGGGTGCGGCCCACGAGTTCGACTCGCTCACCGGCGTGCTCGAAGACGTGACGGACATCATCCTCAACGTCAAGCGTCTGCGCATCCGCCACGACGGCAACGATCCGATCACCTGCCGCATTCAGAAGAAGGGCAAGGGACCGGTCACCGGCGCCGACGTGCAGTGTCCGGGTGACGCCAAGGTCGTCAGCACGGATCTGCACCTGCTCACCCTCACGGGCGATCGCGAGTTCAAGATGGAACTCGACGTTCGCAAGGGCCGCGGCTACGTGCAGGCCGAGGAGAACATGGTCGACAAGAACCAGCTCGGGACGATCCCGGTGGACTCGATCTACTCCCCGGTGCACCGCGTGCGTTACTCCGTCGAGGCGACGCGCGTCGGCAAGTTCACGAACTACGACCGTCTCGTGATCGAGGTCTGGACCGATGGCTCCGTCGCGCCGGACATGGCGCTCACGGAAGCGGCGAAGATCTACCGCAAGCACCTCAACCCCTTCGTGTTGTTCGAATCCAGCCGCGACGAGTCGCCGCTGGCCGAAGAGCCGAGCGCGTCGCCCTACGCGGAGCGCAACCACCAGGGCGGCAAGTCCTCGGCCGCTCTGACGGCGTCCGTGGCGGAGCTCGAGCTCTCGGTGCGCGCGAAGAACTGCCTTGACGGGGCCAACATCACCACCATCGGCCAGCTCGTCTCGATGAGCGAGACCGACGTCATGAACCTCAAGAACCTCGGCAAGACGTCGCTCACCGAGATCAAGAGCAAGCTCGTCGAGCGCGGCCTCTCGCTCGGCATGAACACCGGCAACTAGACCGCACCGCGGTCCCAACCTGAGAACGAAGCGCCATGCGTCACGGACGAGCAGGCAACCACCTTTCCCGCACCACAGCCCACCGGGATGCGATGATTCGCAACCTGGCGGCGAGCCTGATCACTCACGAGCGCGTCAAGACGACGCTCCCGAAGGCCCGCAACCTGCGCCCCTTCGTGGAGAAGCTCGTGACCCTCTCCAAGCAAGCCACGATCCATCGTCGTCGGCTGGTGCAGTCGCGCCTCGGAGACAGGACGGCCACCAAGAAGCTGTTCGAGGTCATCGGACCGCGCTTCAAGGGTCGTCCGGGCGGCTATCTGCGCATCCTCAAGATGGCCAAGCGTCGCCTCGGTGACGGTGGCGAGCAGGCGATCATCGAGTTCGTCGAGCGCACGCCCAAGCAGGACGCCGCCGCACCGGCCGCTGCCGCCGAGGCCAAGGCGCCGGCGAAGAAGCAGACCGGCAAGGCCGGCGCCGACGCGTAGCCGACGTCTCGAGCTGCTCGAAAGCAAGCTGGCCGCTCGCGAGGACGCGGGCGGCCAGCTCCGTTTCCACGGCCCGAGGTTGCGAGCCCCGAGCGCTCGCGACCCGCCCGCCACGCTTGCCCAGAGCCCTTGCCCAGAGCCCTTGCCCAGCGCCCTTGCCCAGAGCCCTTGCCTAGGGCCCTTGCCTAGGGCCCTTGCCCAGAGCCCTTGCCTAGGGCCCTTGCCCAGAGCCCTTGCCCAGGGCCCTTGCCTAGAGCCGCGCGAGTCGCATCCGACCCTTGCCGAGCAAGCGGTCGACCTGTTCGGCGAGCTCGGCCGAGATGCGCACATGGCAGTCCGCGGCGGTGCGCACGCGCCGGATGGAGCCGTCGGTCCCGCGCACCTGCAGGTAGACCGGTCGGCGTCCCACATGGCGTCGCAGCGTGTCCCGCAGCGGCATCAGCAGGTCCTTGTCCTCGGGCTCGATGTGGACGATCACGCCGCCCTCGAAGCGCGCGAGCGCCTCTTCCACGCTCAGCACGTCGACGAGCAATAGGCCCGGCTCCTCCGCGCGCTCCTCGAGCTTGCCGCGCACGACGACCACCGTGTCCTCGACCAGCTTGGCCTTGTGCTGCTCGTAGGCCTTGGGGAAGACGGTGACGTTCACGCCGCCTTCGAGGTCCTCGAGCCGCATGCGGCCCATCTTCTGACCCGCGAGCTTGCCGTTCTTGACCACGTTGACGGCGAGCGAGACGACCAAGCCAGCGAGTTGGACTTCCGTCTCGCTCGAGCGCTCGCCGAGCTGCGCGGTGGTGCAGTTCGAGAGCATCGCGAACAGGCCCGCGCGCTCCTCCAGCGGGTGACCGGAGAGGTAGAAGCCGAGCGCCTCGCGCTCCGCCTTGAGCGTGTCTGTGTTCGACCAAGCCTTCGAGTCGTCGATGCCGTCGCCCGCGGTCGGCGCCGCGCTCGCGCGCGCCGCCGGTGCAGGAGCGCCGAACAGCGAGCCTTGGCCCGAGCGGCGGTCCGCGGCCGCGCGCTGCGCTTCGGTCATCGCGACCTCGAGCGAGGCGAGCACGGCGCCGCGGTTGTGCCCCGTGAAGTCGAAGCCGCCGGCCTTGATCAGCGTCTCCCAGCACAGCTTCGGCACCTCGGCGGGATCGCACTCGCGGCACAGCTCGTGCAGCGAGAGGCCCGCGCGTCGCTCCGAGAGGCGCTGGCGGGCAGCGAGCAGCGACCCAATCGCGCGCTCGCCCGTGCCCTTGATCGCGCCGAGGCCGTAGCGGATCGACTGCTCCTCGGGGACGAAGTGCCAGCGAGAGTGCCGCAGATCCGGCGGCAGCACCGCCACGCGCGCGCGCCGCGCGTCGTCGACGAGCGCCTTGACCTTGTCCGAGGTTTCCATTTCGCAGGCCAGGTTGGCCGCGAGGAATTCGACGCGGTGGTTCGCCTTCAAGTAGGCGGTCTGGTACGTGATCAGCGCGTAGGCCGTCGAGTGCGACTTGTTGAAGCCGTAGCCGCCGAACTTGACGATGTTGTCCCACAGCTCGCGTGCGTCCGCCTCGGGGCAACCGTTCTTCACGGCGCCGGCGACGAACTGCGCGGCGAATTTCTCCATGATCTCGGGCTTCTTCTTGCCCATCGCCTTGCGCAGGTTGTCGGCTTCGTTGAGCGAGAAGCCGCCGAGCGCGCTCGAGATGAGCATGACCTGCTCCTGATAGACGATGCACCCGTAGGTGTCGCGCAGGATCGGCTCGACCGAGGCGTGGGGGTAGCTGACCTGTTCTTCACCGTGCTTGCGGCGCGTGAACATCGAGTCCATGCCCGATTCGAGCGGGCCGGGTCGATAGAGCGCGAGCACGGCGATCAGGTCCTCGAAACGGTCGGGTTTGATGCGCGCGAGCAGCTTGCGCATGCCCTCGGATTCGAGCTGGAACACGGCCAGCGTGTCGCCGGCCGTCAGCATCTGGTAGGTGCGCGGATCGTCGGGCAAGTGGTCGAGATCCGGCGGCGTGATGCCGCGCGCGCGCAGGTACTCGAGCGTGCGCTCGAGGATCGTCAGCGTGCGCAGGCCGAGGTAGTCCATCTTGAGCAGCCCGAGCTCCTCGAGCTGCGGCGCCGGCCACTGGGTGACGATGTCCGCGTCGTGCCGCGCGAGCGGCACGTAGTCCATGATCGGTCGGTCGGCGATCACGACGCCGGCGGCGTGCGTCGAGATGTGGCGCGCCATGCCCTCGAGCTTGGTCGAGAACTCGAACACCTCGGCGAATTGCGGGCTCTCGTTCTTGATCGCGATGAGCTCCGGGTCCTTCTCGAGCGCCTCGGCGAGCGAGGGGGCGTTGGGGCCGGCCTGAATCTTCTTCGCGAGGCGGTCGATGTCCTTGAGCGGCACGTCGAGCACGCGCCCGACGTCGCGCACCACCGTGCGCGACGCCATCGTTCCGAAGGTCACGATCTGCGCGACGTGCTCGTCGCCGTACCGTCGGCGCGTGTAGGCGAGGACCTTCTCGCGGCCCTCCTTGCAGAAGTCGATGTCGATATCGGGCATCGACACGCGCGCGCTGTTCAGGAAGCGCTCGAACAGGAGGTCGTACTTGAGCGGCTCGACCTTCGTGATGCCGAGCACGTAGGCGACTATCGCGCCCGCCGCCGAGCCGCGGCCGGGACCGACCGGCACGTCGTTCTCGCGCGCCCAGCGGATCAGGTCCCACACGATCAGGAAGTAGGAGACGAAGCCCATCTCTCGGATGACCCTCTTCTCGTACTCGAGGCGCTCGCGCGCCGACGCGTTGTCGGTGCCGTACAGGCGGCGCAGGCCCTCGTCGCACAGGCGATCGAACAGCTCGTCGGGGCTCTCGCCGGAGTCGGAGCGGAAGACCGGCACGCGGTACTTGCCCATCTCGATCGTGAGATCGACCTGCGCCGCGACATCCATGGTCGCCTTGAGCGCCTCGGGCAGGTCGCGGAAGATCTCGCCCATCTGCGCGCGGCTGCGGAAGAAGAGCGAGTCGGTGTCGAAGCGGAAGCGCTTCTCGTCCGAGCGCTTGGCGCCGGTGTTGATGCACAGGAGCACGTCCTGCGCGTTGCAGTCCTCGTGTCGCAGGTAGTGGATGTCGTTGGTCGCGACGATCGGAATCGCGGTGCGCTGGTGCAGTCGCCAGAGGGCCTCGTTGGCCTTGTCTTGGATGTCGATGCCGTTGCGCTGCAATTCGAGCCAGAAATGCTCCGCTCCGAACAGGTCGCGGAACTCGGTGGCGACGTCCTCGGCTTTTTTCTCGTCGCCGCGCAGGAAGAGCTGGTTGACCTCGCCGGCGAGGCAGCCCGAGAGGCACGAAATGCCCGCGGCGTGGCGCGAGAGCAGCTCCTTGTCGATCCGCGGGCGCGTGTGCAGGCCGTTGATGTAGGCCTCGGAGCACAGCTTGAGCAGGTTGCGGTAGCCCTCGTGATTGCGCGCGAGCAGCGTGAGGTGGTGGTAGCCGTTCTCGTTCTTGTTGTGCGGCTGCAGGCGCGAGCGCTTGGCGATGTAGACCTCGCAGCCGAGCAGCGGCTTGATCCTGTGCGCGCGCGCTTTCTGGTAGAGCTCGATCGCGCCGAACATGTTGCCGTGGTCGGTCAGCGCGATCGCGCCCTGCGCGTCGTCCACGCAGGCTCGCACGAGGTCCTCGATGCGGTTGGCGCCATCGAGCAGCGAATACTCGCTGTGGACGTGCAGGTGGACGAAATCCGGTGCCGACATGGGGAGCTCCGCGCGCGGTTGAGAGCTCCGGCAAGGCTAGCGCGGGCGCGCCGTGCCGTCGCGGCGCAAGCGGGCCAAAAACAGGCCGAAACTGGCGCGCGCGGCGAGCCCCGCGGGGACGCGCGCGCTTGCGCATCGAGCGCGCGCGGTGCGTCTAGCCGCCGAGCAACTGCTGCAGCACGGCCTTCTGCGAGTGCAGGCGGTTCTCGGCCTGCTGGACCACGAGGCTGCGCGGCCCGTCGAGCACGGCGTCGACGACCTCGAGGTTGCGGCGCACGGGCATGGCGTGCATGAGTCGGGCGTGGTCGCCGAGCGCCATGAGCTTCTCGTCGATCGTCCAGCCACTCGCGCGCGAGCGACGACTCGCCGCGAGCGTCGGGTTGCCGTAGTCCTCGAGCGCATGCCACGAGCGCGCGTACACGACGTGGGTGCCACGCACGCCATCCTGAGCGTTCGAGCAGCTTTCCACGCTGGTTCCACTCGCGCGCGCGGCCTCGCGCGCCTGCGAGAGCACGTCGCCGTCGAGGTCGTACCCCGCGGGGTGCGCGATGCGCACGTGCATGCCCTGCGCGACGGCCGCGAGCATCAGCGAGTGCACGGCCGCGGGGCTGGCCGCGGTGGGGGACTGGGTCCACACGAATGAAAGCTTGCGCCCGCGCAGGTCGCCGAGCGTTTCGCGCAGAGTCATCAAGTCCGCGAGCGCCTGCAGCGGATGCCACAGCACGCTCTCCATGTTGATCACGGGCACGCGCGCGTGCCGCGCCCAGAGCCGGATCTCCGCGTCGCGTCGATCGACTTCCCAGCTCGCGCCCACGGGCTTGGGACGAATCGCGAGCGCGTTCGCGTAGCACGAGAGCACGGCGGCCGCGTCCTTGACGTGCTCGGGCGCGCGTCCGTCCATGATCGTGCCCTCGGCGGTCTCGAGCTCCCAGAAGTCGCTCGCCGCGGAGAGGTTGATCGTGTTGCCTCCGAGCTGCGTCATGGCGGCCTCGAACGAGGTGCGCGTGCGCAGCGAGCCGCGGAAGAACAACAAGCCGACGGTCTTGCCCGAGAGACTCGCCTTGGCTGGGCGGTTCTTGAGCCGCATCGAAAGGTCGAGGAGGTCGCCCACCTGCCCGGGGGCGAGGTCGGCCAGGCTGATCAGGTGGGAGGGAGCGCGAGGTTCGGCCATGGCGCAAAGCCTACTCCCCTGCGCGCGCGAGTCCACGCGGCGAACCAAGCTTCGCGGCCCTTGACAGCGGCTGCGCCGGTCACTACAAGTTTCCGCCCCTACGCACCCATAGCTCAATTGGATAGAGCATCTGACTACGGATCAGAAGGTTGAAGGTTCGAGTCCTTCTGGGTGTACCAGCACAAGCCTCCGGCGTGGCGAGCGCCCCGCGCCGGAAGCAAGCTCCTCCTACGGCCGCGACCTGCTGACGTACGCTCCATGGAACGAGACGGATCCGCTGCGGACCGCTCGCTTGGGAGCGTGAAGGTGGCGAGCGATCGCGAGGGGCTGGAACTCGCCTTGGTCGAGGCCCGCGCGGCCCTCGCCCTCGACGAGGTCCCGGTCGGCGCGATCGTCGTGATCGACGGACTGCTCGTCGCTCGCGGCCACAACCGGACCCGCACGGACTGCGACCCCACGGCCCACGCCGAGGTGCTCGCGCTCCGCCGGGCGGCGGCGGTGGTCGGGGCGGCGCGGCTCGTCGGTGCGACGGTCTACACCACGGTCGAACCGTGCTTCATGTGCGCCGGGGCCCTGTCCCACGCACGGGTGGCTCGGGTAGTCTGGTCGGTGCGCGATCCGAAGTTCGGCGGCGTGGTCTCCTTGGGGAACGTGCTGACCGACCCGCGGATGAACCACCGCTGCCAGACCGCGGAGGGCGAGTGCGCCGACGAGGTGCGCGCGCTCCTGCGCGGGTTCTTTGAAGACAAGCGCCGCAGGGCGCGTGAGAGCACGAACACGCCGGACCTGTCCTAGGACGGGTCTGGCGCGGCGGAGAGATGGCGGAGCGGCTGAACGCGCCGGTTTCGAAAACCGGTGTGCCTGCAAGGGCACCGGGGGTTCAAATCCCTCTCTCTCCGCCATCTTTCGCTCCTCGCTCCCTGTCCACGGGCGGAGAGGTGACCGAGCGGCTGAAGGTGCACGCTTGGAAAGCGTGTGTACGTCACAAGCGTACCGCGGGTTCGAATCCCGCCCTCTCCGCCACCTCCTCGCGAGTGGGTTTCTCGCGCGTGGGTTCCTCGCGCGTGGGATTGGGGTGTCGCCTCGAGCGCTGCCGCGCTCGGGTCGCAACCCCATCGGAGCAAGTCTCGCTCTTCGCGCGCGCAAGTGGGTTCGGTCTGCCGCGGCGGGCCGGTACGAACCGGGTCAGGTCGGGAACGAAGCAGCCCTAAGAACGCAGGTCCCGAGTGCGACAGCCCGGGCCCACTTGCGCGCGCGAGGTTCTCCTCCGCGCTCCCTCGCGCGCTTTCCCCACGCCCGGTGAGGCGCCGTCGTGGAGCGCGCGCCGCACGCTAGGATGGCTTGCATGTCCTACCTCGTGCTCGCGCGCAAGTACCGGCCCCGCACCTTCCTCGAGGTGGCGGGTCAGGAGACGGCGATGCGCACGCTGCAGGGCGCGATCGAAGACGAGCGCGTCGGCCATGCCTATCTGTTCTGCGGACCGCGCGGCACCGGCAAGACCACCACCGCGCGAATTCTCGCCAAGGCGCTATTGTGCGAGCGCGGGCCGACCGCCGAGCCGTGCCTCGAATGCGCCCAGTGCAAGGACACGGAGAGCGGCGCCAACGTCGACGTGATCGAGTTCGACGCGGCTTCGAACACCGGTGTCGACGACGTGCGCATGCTCAAGGAGGCGGTCGGCTTCGCGCCGATGCGCGCGCGCTACAAGGTCTACATCATCGACGAGGTTCACATGATGTCGAAGGCGGCGTTCAATGCGCTGCTCAAGACGCTCGAGGAACCGCCGGCGCACGTGAAGTTCCTGTTCGCGACGACGGAGCTCGACAAGGTGCTCGAGACCGTGCGCTCGCGCTGCCAAGTCGTGCGCCTGTCGTTGATTCCCGAGCCGCGCATCGCCGCGCACCTCGAAACGGTGCTCGCCAAGGAGGGCATCGCGCCCGAGCCGGGCGTCACGGCCGAGCTGGCGCGCTTCGCGCGCGGCTCGCTGCGCGACGCGCTCTCGATCACCGATCAGTTGCTCGCGCTCGTCGGCGATCGGCCGACGGTCGAGGACGTGCGCCGCGTCGCGCCCCAAGGTGGCGCCGAGCAGGTGGAGCGCATCCTCGCGCTGGTCGAGAAGGGCGAACGCGCGGCGTTGCTCTCGGTCCTGCCGCGCACCGATGGGGGAGAGGCGGAACTCTGCGGTGCGCTGCTCGCGCACCTGCGTCTGGGCCTGCTGTGCCTGCTGTGCCCTGCCGATGCGCCGCTGCACGAGCCGGATGCGCAGTTGCGCACGCGGGTCGCCGAACGCGCCAAGCGACTCGGCCCCGAGCGCCTCCAACTGTGGCTCGAGGAGTTGCTGCACGCGCGCGAGCGCATGGAGTTCCTGCCGCAGCAGGCGCGCATCGTGCTCGAGGTCACGCTGCTCGACCTGTGTCGGCCGGAGACGACTTTGCCGCTGACGCAGCTCGAGCAGCGCTTGATCGCGCTCGAGGCGCGGCTCGCCTCGGGGGCGCCACCCCGCCCTCCGCTCGCGCCGGCGCCTCCTAGCGCACCGCCGGCGCATGTGAGCGCTGCGGCCAGCGAGTTGCCCCCGCCCGCG
>VGZD01000031.1 GCA_016872715.1 Planctomycetota bacterium | reverse complement strand
CAGCGCTTTGGCTTCCGTCCGGTGATCGACGGCTGCGTCGAGGGTTGGACGGTGGCGGATGAGCTCGGCCGCGCCGGCGCCTACGCCGTGGTCACTCCGCGCGACCGCCGCGACAAGGAAGAGCAGTTCGTCCGCGACGGCGGCTCGAGCATCGAGAACGCGGCCATCCTGCACCGCTCCGGCGTGCAGGTGTGCGTGATCCCCTCGGCCACCGGTGTCGATCTCGGCGGCATCGCCGGTCGCGACATCCTGCACCTGCCGATCGAGGCGGGCTTCGCGGTGCGCGGCGGCCTGTCCGATCAGGCGGCGCTCGAGTCGATCACGATCGTGCCCGCGCGCCTGCTCGGCGTGTCGCACAGGGTCGGCAGCCTCGAGAAGGGCAAGGACTGCGATCTGATCGTGCTCGACGGAGACGTGATGCACTACCAGTCGCTGGTCCAGTACACGGTCGTCGAAGGCAAGCTGGCCTACGACAAGTCGGCCGAGCTGTTCTACGCCCACATCCGCCCGCGCCCGAGCGACCAGCTCGCGCCACCGGCGCGACAGGACAAGGGCGAGAGCGACGAGCAGCCGGTCGAGGGCTCCAAGGCGACCCCGGGCGACAAGCCCACCGAGTCACCCAAGCCGGAAGAGAAGCCCGAAGAAAAGCCCGCGGACAAGCCCGCGGACAAGCCCGCGGACAAGCCCGCGGACGGCTGAGCCGTTCGCAGGCGCTCTGCCCACCGCTCGCCCCGCCTCGACCCACCGCTTTTCCACATCGAGCCAGCGCCATAAGTCCTTGCGGCGCTGGCTCTTACGTCGCTTTCCACAGGCTGCCCCGACGTCGGCCTAACGCCTGTTCCCAGCGCGCGGGGACCCTCCGGCGGTCCGCTTGCCGACCGTGCCTGTGCCGGTAGGGTACCCTGTCCTCTCGGATGGGCCACCATCCCGTCGGACCGGCCCCGACTCCTGCTCGCACCCCGCTCTGCCCATGCTCCTCCGCGACCTCCTGCGACTGCTCGGCTCCGCCAAGCGCGATGGCCGCAACCTGACGCCGGACGAGGCCTACCGGGCGTTCGAGCTGATCGTCTCGGGCACCCAGAGCGAGATCCAAGTCGGGGCCTTCCTGATCGCCCTGCGTTGGAAGGGCGTGACGGTCGAGGAGCTCGCGGCCTTCGCCAAGGCGGCGCGCGACCAAGCCACCCTGCCCTGCGTTGGCATGGAGGAGCTCGTGTGCGTCTCGGCGCCGCTCGACGGTTCGGATTCGTTTCCGCCGCTCGACGTGGCGGGCTGCTTGATCGCGGCGGCGGCCGGCGCGCACGTGTTGCTCGTGACCGATCGATGCGTGCCGCCCAAGCGCGGCCTCACCGGCGCGAGCGTGCTCGAGCACCTCGGCGTGGAGATGACGTGGGACGCCGCCGAGGCGCAGATGTGGATCGAGAAGACGCGCTTCGCGGCCGTCTCCGCGTCGGGGCTCCTGCCCGGACTGTTGGGGTTGCGGCGCGTGCGCGCCGAGATCGGCGTGCGCACGCCGCTCGCCACGGTCGAGAAGCTCATCGCTCCGCCCAAGTGCTCGATCGTGATCGGCGCCCAGCAGGGACCGGTGCTCGGAACCGCGGTCGAGGTGCTCGCCGCGCTCGGCCATCCGCGCGCGATCGCCGTGCAGGGACCGGAGGGCGGCGTCGTTCCGTCCGTGCGGCGCAAGACGCGCGGGATCGAGCTGGCCGAGGGTTTCCAGGTGCCGCTCTCGGTCGAGCCCGCGGACCTCGGGCTCGACTGCGAGAGCGAGCCGGAGCTGCCGATGTTCGGGCCGCCGGAGGAGGGCTACGGCACGGGCGACAACAAGACGCTCGTCGCGGCGGCGGGCGATCTCACGTCGCAGGTGCTCGCGGGCGAGCTCGGCTCCGCGCGCTGTGCCGCGTTGCTCTCGGCGGCGCTCGTGCTCAGGGCGGCCGGTCGCGCCCCGACGCTGGCCGATGGCGTGTCGGCCGCATCCGAGGCCCTCGATTCCGGCGCCGCGCGGCGCGTGCTCACGCAGCTGCGCGAGCTCGCCTGACGCACGATGGCGAGCGACGACCGCTTCCGCGAGCACAACTGGTCGAACCGGCCGGTGCGCGATCTGGGGCTCAAGATCGAGGGCACGCCGCTCGAACCGGTCGTGGCGGAGTTCCAGCGCGAGGTCGAGGGTCTCGCGCTGATGGTGCGGCCGCGCCTGTACCTCTCGACGGAGTGGGGCGTGGTCACCGGCACGATCGCGATCGCGATCCCGTTCTATCTCGCCGAGGATCCGCTCAAGGACCTGCACGCGAAGAAGGGCCTGATGCTCGAGGGCAACGGCAAGCAGGACGTGCTGCGCTACTTGCGTCACGAGCTCGGCCACGTGATCAATTACGCCTACAAGCTCTACGACGACGGCGAGTGGGTGCGGCTATTCGGTCCGATCACGCAGCCCTACCTCGAGGACTACCGACCGTCGCCGTTTTCTCGCCGCTACGTGCGGCACCTGCCCGGCTGGTACGCGCAGAAGCACCCCGACGAGGATTGGGCCGAGACGTTCGCGGTGTGGATGCTGCCCGGCCACGACTGGCGCGACGAATACTCCGACCAGCCGCAGGCGCTCGCCAAGCTCGAGTACTGCGAGCGCGTGATGGGGGAGCTGCGCACCCGCGAGCCGCTCGTCGTCGAGACCACCACCGAGGAAGACGTCGGCGAGCTCGGCTTCTCGCTCGAGGAGTACTACGGGCACATGGCCCAGCCCGAGAGCGAGTTCCCGCACGGACTCGACGGCGCCCTGCGCTCGATCTTCGAGGACCTCGCCCCCGAGCCCGACCGCGAGGCCATGAGCGCCTCGAAGCTCGTGCGCTCCCTCGAACGCGAGCTGATGGCCTACGTCTATCGCTGGACCGGCCACTTCCCCGAGCGCACCCGCGCCCTCGTCCGCCACCTCGCCCAACGCTCCGACGACCTCGCCCTCACCCTCGACCCCGCCCGCGAACGCGAGGCCACCCTCGCGCTCACCACCTTCGTCGCCGCGCTCGGCATGAACCACGTCCACCAAGGCAGCTACCTGCCCTGAGACGCAAGCGCTCGGTCAGCGGATGCCGTGGCGTTCGACGGCGAGGTCGACGATTTCGTTGATGAGCTGGACGTAGCTCATGCCGGCGACGCGCGCCGAGGTGGCGAATTCGCTGTCCTTCTCGAGGTAGCAACTGGCGTTGACCTCGAGCACGTAGATGTCGCCCGAGGGCGTGAGGCGCATGTCGACGCGGCCGTAGTCGCGCACGCGCAGGGCGCGGTAGGCATCGAGAGCCACCTTCTGCAGGCGCGCCTTGAGCTCGTCGGGTAGGTCGGCGAGCACGGCCTTGGTGCCCTTGTACTCGGCGCTGCGCGTATTCCACTTGGCGCGGCTCGACATGATCTTGGGCGCGCCTTCCGGCAGGCCGGAGAAGTCGATCTCGATCGGCGGAAGCGCCGTCGGCATCGAGTTGCCGAACACGCCGACGTAGATCTCGCGACCGTCGATGTACTCCTCGACCAGCGCCGCGTCGTTGATCTTGTCGTGGATCGCCAGGATGCGCTTCATCATGTCGCGGAAGTTGTCGACCAGCGCGTCCTTGCCGATGCCGATCGACGAGTCCTGCCGCAGCGGCTTCACGAACAGCGGCATGCGCAGGTTGCCGCCGGTTTCGAAGTCCGAATCTTGCGAGAAAACCGCGAATTCCGGGTACTTGATCTTGTCGAAGGCGAGCAGCTTCTTCGTCAGCGCCTTGTCCTGCTGCATGTAGAACTCGCCGGGGCCGCCGCCGGTGTACTTGAGCTCGAGCAGGTCGAGCACGCCGACGATGCCGACCGCGCCGAAGAGGTGATCGCGGAAGCTCTCGCTCAGGTTGAACACGAGCTCGGGCTTGGAGCGCTCGAGGTCGTCGACGAGCGCGTGCAGGTCGCCGTGCACTCCAACGTACGCCACGTCGTGCTCGCCTTCGAGCAGCGCGGCGGTCACCTGGTCGGCGACGGGATCGTGGTCCTCGGTCTTGTCGGACCACTGGTCGATCAGAACGGTGATGCGCATGCGGCGAGCGAGACTGTAGCGCAGCGTCAGGGGCCGATGCGAGGGCGCGCTCTCGGCGCGTCGCTATGCTCGCGCGTCGATGCTGGATCCGACGCACGAGCTCGATGCGTGGTACGACGCGCTGCCACGCTCGCCGCAAGACGACGGACGCGTCGTTCGCTGCGTGATTCGCAGCGGCCGGGGTCAGCGTGCGACGAGGGATTCGATCGAGGTGCGCGTCGGCAAGGGCGTCACGGGCGACAGCTGGGCCGTGCACGTCCACAGCGTGCCGGAGAGCGAGGTCTCGCTGATCAACATCCATGTCGCGCGCGCCGTCGCGGACGGTGACGAGAGCCGCACCCCGCTCACCGGCGACAACCTGCAGGTCGACCTCGACCTGTCCGAGTCCAACCTCCCGCCGGGCACGCTGCTGGAGATCGGCAGCGCGGTCCTGATCGTCACGGCCTATCCGCACCGGCCGTGCAAGAGCTTCATCGCCCGCTTCGGCGAGCTGCAGACCCGACGCATCGCGCGCGCCTGTCGCACCGGCAGGCGCGGCCGCGGCGTGCTGTGCAACGTGGTGCGCGAGGGCGCGCTGAGCGTCGGCGATCGCATCGCTGTCCTGCGGCCCGCGCCGAGTGCGTGAGGCCGATCGTCCGGTGAGGTCGCACGGCACGAGCTGCGAGCAGCCAGCACTGGCCGAAGTAGCTACGCCTTGAGGGTGGCGAGCGCATCGGCTAAGCCCACGCAGCCATGAGCTCCCTCAGCGACCCGTCCCCGCGCGATTCTCCCCGTGGCGCCCACAGGCGCACGGCCGACGCTCGAGGAACCGATCAACTGTGCGGCGGCAATCGCGTGGAGCTGCTCGTCGGCGGCGAGGCGACCTACGCCGCGATGCTCGCGGCGATCTCCGCCGCCGAGCGGAGCATCCAGCTCACGACCTACATCCTGCACTCCGACGCGACGGGCGAGCGCTTCGCGGCGGCGCTCGCGGAGCGCGCCACCGCCATGGATGGCCGCATCGACGTCCGCCTCATGTTCGATGCCGTCGGTTCCTTCGGCACCGTGTCCGAGGATTACTTGCTGCGCCTCGTCGAAGCGGGCGTCAAGGTCCACATCTACCACCCGATCCTGCCGGCGCGCCGTCGGCTGCAGGAGCGCTTGCAGGAGCTGCACGCGCGCTACGAGATCGCGCGCGGTCGCAAGCCGCGCCCTCCCTCCCCCTTTACGCCCGACTTCTGGGGCTTCCACCGCCGCAACCACCAGAAGATCCTCGTCGTCGACGATCGCGTCGCATTCACCGGCGGCATCAACATCGGCGACGAGTACCTCGATCGCGAGGTCGATGGGCGAGCCGTGCGCGGCTGGCACGACCTGCACGTGCGCGTCGAGGGACCGGCGGCCGTCGAGCTCGGCAACGCATTTCGCGGCGCCTGGAATCGCAGCGGTGGCGTACCGATGCCGGGCACGGCGAAGGGTCGCTGCGAGAAAAGCCCCGTGCGCCTCGCCGTGTGCGCGAACGTCGAGTGGGACGCGACGAAGGGGCGCTTTCGCAGGATGAAGCGCCTGTGGATGCGCTCCGCATACCTGGAGAAGATCTGGGACGCGGTGGCGAGCGTGCGCATCGCCAATGCCTATTTCCTGCCGGATGCGGAACTGCGTCTCGCCTTGTGTCAGGCCGCGGAGCGCGGTGTCCGCGTGCAGGTGATCGTGCCGAAAGACCCCGACGTTCGCATCGTCTATCACGCGAGTCGCTACGTGTACGACGAGCTGCTCGTCGCCGGAGTCGAGATCCACGAGTTCGTCGGGTCGATGATGCACGCGAAGGCGGCCGTCATCGACGATGCGTGGGCCACGGTCGGCTCCTTCAACCTCGACCACCGCTCGTTCCGCCACAATCTGGAGGCCGGAGTGCGAGTGGAAGACGGCGACTTCGCCGCGCGGCTCGCCGCGCAGTTCGAGCGTGACCTAGCGAGCTGCGAGCGCGTCGAGCTCGGTCAGTGGCGTGGACGATCGTGGTTCTCACGATTGCGCGAAGCACTCTCGCACCTCTTCGCGTGGTGGCTCTAGAGCCAGAACAGCGCACGGCCGCGCGCAACGTGGCGGGGCGAGCGCTAGTAGTTCTTGGCGAACAGCACGCGCTGCGCGCTCGGCTTGAGGGTCTTGACGCACTTGCCAGGGCCGTCGTCGAGGCCTTCGTCGCTCAGCGGAATGCAGCGGATCGTGGCCTTGGTCGCTTCCTTGATCGCGAGCTCGGTCTCGGTCGTGCCATCCCAATGGGCGAGCACGAACTTGGAGCCTTGCTCCGCGAACACGGCCTCGAAGTCGCTCCACGCATCGACCTTGGTCAGGTTCGACTGCCGGAACGCTAGCGCGCGTTCGAACAGCGTGCGCTGCACTTGGTCGAGCAGCTTGCCGACGTGCACGCCGATCTCATCGAACGGCAGCTTGACCTTGTCCTTGGAGTCGGAGATGCGCGTCTTGGCCATCGCCGTTCCGCTCGCGACATCGCGCGGACCGACCTCGAGGCGCACGGGCACGCCCTTGCGCTCCCACTCGTAGTACTTCTCGCCGGGGCGCATCGCGTCGCGGTCATCGAGCTTCACCGAGAGGCCGTCGGCGCGCAGCTCGCGCGCGAGCTTGTCGCTCGCCTCGAGCACCTGCGCCTTCTCCGCATCGCTCTTCCAGATCGGAACGATCGCGACGTGGATCGGAGCGAGCTTCGGCGGCAGCACGAGGCCGCCGTCATCGGAGTGCGCCATGATCAGCGCGCCGATCATGCGCGTGGAGGAGCCCCACGAGGTCTGCCACACGAAGTCGCGCACGCCTTCCTTGTTTTGGAAGGTGACATTGAAGGCCTTGCCGAAGTTCTGCCCGAGGTCGTGGCTCGTCGCGCCCTGCAGCGACTTGCCGTCCTGCATCATGGCCTCGACGCAGAACGTCTCGAGTGCGCCGGCGAAGCGCTCGTTCGCGGTCTTGCGGCCGCGGATCACGGGCACCGCGAGCACGTCGTGGTAGACCTCGCGGTACACGTCGAGCATGCGCATGACTTCTTCCATCGCCTCTTGGTGCGAGGCGTGCGCCGTGTGGCCTTCCTGCCACCAGAACTCGCCGGTGCGCAGGAACAGCCGCGTGCGCAGCTCCCAGCGCATGACGTTGCACCACTGGTTCAGCAGCATCGGCAGGTCGCGGTAGCTGTCGATCCACTTCGAGAAGAAGTGACCGATGATCGTCTCGCTCGTCGGGCGCACGACGTAGGGTTCCTCGAGCTCGCCCTTGAGCTCGATCTTGCCATCGACATTGCGCAGGCCCGCGTGCGTCACGACCGCGCACTCCATCGCGAAGCCGGTGGCGTGTTGCGCCTCCTTTTGCAGGAACGAGAGCGGAATCAGCAGCGGAAAGGCCGCGTTTTGGTGGCCCGTCTCCTTGAAGCGCCGATCGAGCTCGGCTTGCAGCTTCTCCCAGATCGCCCAGCCGTGCGGGCGCACGACCATGCAGCCGCGGACGACGTTGGCGGGTTCGGCGAGCTGCGCGGCGGCGATGACGTCTTGATACCACTGCGCGTAGTCCTTCGCGCGCGGCGTGATGTGCTGTTCTGACATGGGGCGCTCGAGTCGTGCGCGCCGCGAGGACCCGCCCATTCGGGCCCTCCGGAGCGCGGAAAGGGCGGGCAGCGTAGAGGACTGGCCGCGCGCCCGCCAGCGGCCGATAGTGGGGGACATGGGACATCGTTACACGGTGCTCGGCGCGGGGCGGCAGGGCGTCGCGCTGGCCTACGATCTGGCGAAGAACTGCGATGCGGAGCTGGTGCGCGTCGTCGACAGTGACGCGACGTTGGCGCGACGAGCGGTGACGCGCGTGAGAAAGCTGTTGCCGCGCGCCAAGTGCAGGCTGGAGGCTGTGCGTTGCGATGTCGCACGACGCGCGGACGTGCGTGCGGCGCTCGCGGACGCGCAGGTCGCTCTGTCGGCGGTGCCGTACCGCTTCAACGCGCAGCTCGCCGCGTGGTCGATCGAGCGTGGCGTCTCGTTCCTCGACCTCGGCGGCAACACGGCGGTCGTGCGGGCGGAGCTCGCGCTGCACGCGCGCGCGCGGAAAGTCGGCGCGAGCGTCGTGCCCGACTGCGGACTCGCGCCCGGCCTCGGCAACCACCTCGCCGCCCACGGCATCGCGGCGATGGACCGAGCGCGGCACGTGCACGTGCGCTGCGGCGGCCTCCCCGAGCGCCCCGTCGGCCCGCTCGGCTACAAGCTCGTGTTCAACTTCCGCGGCCTGTGGAACGAGTACCGCGGAGAGGCCGAGTTCCTGCGCGGCGGCAAGCTCGTGCGCGTGCCGACCCTGACCGAGCTCGAGTCGTTCACGTCGTCGGAGCTAGGTCCGCTCGAGGCCAGCGTCACGAGCGGTGGCACGAGCACCTGCCCGCGGACGTGGAAGGGCGCGCTCGAGACCTTCGACTACAAGACCATCCGCTATCCCGGTCACTGGGCGCAGATCCGCACGCTGTTCGAGCTCGGCTTCATGGACGAGCGGCTCGGCGCGCGCGACGGCACCGTGCTCGCGCCGCTGCGCCTCACGCAGGAGCTCTTCGAACAACGCCTCGCCTTCCCCGCAATGCGCGACGTCGTGCTGCTGCGCGTCTGCGTGCGCGGTACGCACGCGGGCCGGCCGCTCGAGCTGCGCTACGACCTCATGGACCGTCACGACGCCCAGACCGGCTTCACCGCGATGGAGCGCACCACCGCCTTTCCCGCCGCGCTCGTCGCGCACACGCAGGCTCGCGGCCTCGTCCCTCCCGGCGCCCGTCCGCTCGAGCAGAGCGTCCCCGCGCTGCGCTACTTCGAGGAGCTTCCCCGGCACGACATCCGCGTGCACCTGAGCGTGCGCTGAAGTCCGCGCGCCACGCGAGCCGACGCGCTCCCCGCTTCCGTCACAGCTACACGTCACTGGCACGCCGTCGCGTGCCGCGCGTTCGAGGGCTCCGTCGTTTCCCTTCACCGCGCCGCCGCGCTGTTAGACTTCGCGCCGCTCGAACCACCATCGGAGAATCGACACCGTGATCGATCGAAACTCGCTGGCAGCGGCTGTGGCCTTCCTCGCGGCGCTCCCGCTCGCCACGGCTCGCGTGCAAGACACGCCACACCCAGCTGTGTCGACCTCGGTCGAGCTGCGCGCGCTCGACGGCGAGTGGGTCTTCGTCGAGGATCGCACCGCGGAACGCGCGCTCGAGCAACTCGGCCCGCCCATGTCGTCGAAGTTCACGCTGCGAGTCGAGCAGGATGCCGTGGTGCTCAATGGCCATGGCTCGGGACACAAGGACGTGCGCGTCGCACTCGATGGCTCGCCGACCGAACTTCCAGAGGCGGATCGAGTCGTGCGCTATCACGGCGGCTGGAAGGACGGAGTGTTCGAGTACGAGGTCGCCTTCGAGCGCCCCAAGGGCGATGCGGGCTCGGGCATTGGCCTCATTCGAAGGTCGTTTCGTCCCACCCCCGACGGACTGCTCGTCACGGTCGCCGTGGATCCGCCCGCGGGCTCGCTCTCGATCGGGCTCTATCGCCATGTCGAAGACATCGCGATGCCACCGCTCGCCAAGGCCGCGATCGGCGATTTGGCGTGGCTGGCGGGCGACTGGGTCGGGACTCGCAGTTCTGGCTCTTCGATCGAGGAACGCTGGAGCCCGCCGCGCGGCGGAGCGCTGCTCGCGGTGTCGCGCACGGTGAACGCCAGCGGGAAGATGGTCGGTTTCGAGTACCTGCGCATCGTCGAGCGCGACGGCGGACTGGTGTACGTCGCCCAACCCGGCGGCAAGACAGCGACCGAGTTCGTGTTGACCGAGGTTTCTGCTTCGCGCGCCGTGTTCGACAACCCGCGGCACGACTACCCCAAGCGCATCGTCTACGAGCTCTCCGCCGCGGGCGTGCTGAGCGCCACCACGGGCTACATGAAGGGCGGCACACCGCGCCGCTTCGAGTTCACGCGCGAGACGCCGTAGCGCCACCGCGGCTGCTCGCGACCGCGCTCCTAGTCGTTCGACGCGCTGCTAGCTCCGATAGTTGTCGACCACGCGGTAGCGCTTCGCCACCCAGTGGAACGCCAGCGCTGCCGCCAGCGCGAAGAGCGCGAAGAAGAACATCTGGAACGCGATCGAGCCCATGCCCGAGCGTTCGATGGCGCCGAGCACCGTGTCGTTCTTGACGCTGACGTTGACGATCAGGACCCACAGGTTGCCGACCGTCACCGCGAGGCTCCAGAAGCTCATGATCACGCCCTTCATCGAGGCGGGAGCTTGGCTGTAGGCGAATTCGAGACCCGTTGCGGAGAGCAGCACCTCGCCCGCGGTCAGCAGGATGTAGGGCAGCACCTGCCACGCGATCGAGATGGCCTCGCCGCCGTCGATCATGAGCTGCATCGCTCCGACGACGATCCACGACGCACCCGCCAGCGCCATGCCCAGCGCCATGCGTCCGAGCTGGCTCGGCTCCACGCCGCGCTTGCGCAGCCACGGATACACGAGGAGGTTGTTGAACGGGATGATCAGCATCACGAGCGCCGGATTGAGCGCCTGCATCTGCGCCGGGCTGAACCACGTGGGCTTGGTCATCGCGTCCGCTTGGAAGACCCATGTCGATGCCTTCTGGTCGAAGAGCGACCAGAACGGAGTGACGAGCGCGAAGATCACCAGCACGCGCAGCACGGATCGCACGCCGTCGACGGCTTCGTCGGGGTGCTTTCCGCGCGCGTTTTCGAGTTCGATCCACGCGCCGAGTCCCACGCCGAGCAACACGAGCACGAGCGCGAGGCACAGCGCGATCACGAGCTTCCAGGCGAGCACCCAGATCATCGCCACCGACCCCACGGCCAGCACGCAGCCCGCGATGGCGAGCGCGAGGCCCGCCGTCATGCCGCCGCGCGCGGTCAGCGCCGTGCGGATGACGTTCGCGAACGAATGCGGATCCCTCGGCGCGGGCGGGACCCTCACGTAGCGCTTGCGTCCGGCCCAGAAAAAGACCGTGGCGATCAACATGAGCACGCCGGGAATGCCGAACGCCACCGAAGCCGCCGGCCAACCCCACCAGCGCGCGGGCCCCGCGCCCTGCAGCAGCTTGGGCATGAAGAGCGACGCGAAGAACGAGCCGAAGTTGATGATCCAGTAGAACGCGTCGAACGCGACCTTCGCGAGCTGCTTGTTCGACTGATCGAACTGGTCGCCCATGAAGGTCGACACCAGCGGCTTGATGCCGCCAGAGCCGAGCGCGATCAGGAATAGCCCCGCGTAGAAGCCCGTCGGTTCGCTCTCGTAGATGGCGAGCAGTGCGTGCCCGATGCAGTACACGACCGACACCCACAGGATCGTCAGGTACTTGCCGAAGAAGCGATCCGAGATCCAGCCGCCGAGCAGCGGGAAGAAGTACACGCCCGCGACGAAGACGTGGAAGATCTCCTTCGCCTCGCTCTGCGCCTCCGCCGAGGGCAACGTCGCGAAGAACGTCGAGGCGAGGAAGATCGTCAGGATGTTGCGCATCCCGTAGAAGCTGAAGCGCTCGCAGCCCTCGTTCGCGATGATGAACGGGATTTGCCGCGGCATTCGGGGCGCTTGGTGCGAGCTCATCGCGCGACTGTAGCGCTCGCCCACGCGCGCGTGCAGCCTCGCGACGCGATCCCTCCACTCGCTCAACACCGCGCTCGCCTCCGGACGTGGGGCGACGCGCCCCGCGGGCGAGCCCAGAGCCGAGCTCATCGGGGCCCTGCGCGCCACGCTGAAACTCCTCGACCGCCGAGGCACCGACGATCCCGACGCCGAGCGCGTGAACTCGGCGGGGCAACGCGCTCGGCGCTACTTCTTCGCGCTGCCCGGAGCCGTCTCTCGCTCGGCCTTCTCCAGCCACGCCATGTCGAACGTGAGGAAGCGGATCTCGGTGTCGCCCGCGGGTTCGTAGAGCACTCCGATGCGGCCGTTTTTCAGGCGCGCCATCGAGCTGTAGGCAAACGGCCCGGGCACGAGCGGCTTCGACACGGGCCAAGTCTTGCCGCCGTCGAGCGAGAGGCGCACGGTGCCGCGCTTGCGGCCCTTGCCGGGGGGCTCGCCCTCGGGGTTGAGAAACAGCGTGCAGTGGCGGTCCTTCTCGTGCCACGAAATGAGGCTGCCCTGACACACCGGCTCGGGCAACTGCTGGTCCTCGATCGCCTGCGACCACGTCTCGCCGCCGTCCGTGGACCACGCGGCCTTGCGACCGCCGGTTCCGCGCCACTGGCGTGAGTTGAGGTAGACCGAGCCGTCCCGCGTCTCGCTGACCTGCACCTCGTTGAGCTGCATGCCTTCCTGCGGGACGTTCTGGCCGCGTCGCCAGCTCGCGCCGCCGTCGTCGCTGATCGCCATCCAGTTGACGAACGCCTTGTGCTCGTCTTGGGAGTTGCACGGCACCAGCAGGCGGCCCGCATGCGGCCCACGCTCGAGCTGGATGCCGATGCCGGGACCTTGCGCCACGGTGGTCGCGTTGTCGGGCTTGAGCGCGGCGTTGAGGTCGATGGGATCCGACCACGTGCGAGCGTCGTCATCGGACGTCACGCAACCCATGCGCGTGGCGCCCTTGGGGCCAGGAGCGAGCTTGTCGAACTCCTTCGCGCCCGTGGGAAACACATGGAAGTGCAGGAAGATGCGGCCCGACTTGCGGTCCTGTACGACCGTCGGGTTGTTGACCGAGCCCTCGCCCTCGGCGACCACGACCTTCGCCTTCGACCACGACTTGCCCCCGTCGGTGGAGCGCGAGAGCACGAGGTCGTTGCTCGCTTGGTCGGCGTGCCCGTTGCGGCCCTCCGCGAAGGCGAGCAAGGTGCCCTTGGTCGTGCACAACAGGGCCGGGATGCGAATCGAGGGCTGCCCAGTGGACCCCGGCGCCTTGAACACGGTGACGTAGTCAGGCTCGTCGAGGGGCGTGGCGGCCGCGAGCAGGAGGATCGCCAAGTTGCGCAGCACGAGGATCATCGCGCGTCCCTCCAGTCGAAGAAGCCGATCTGCTCCAACTCAGCCAGCATCGCCTTCACCGCGGCGGCATCCGGGTTGGCGTTGGGCAGCCGCGCGGGTCCGACCGGCACGCCAAGGTGGACCATCAGCGCCTTGGCGCAGCCCATGTAGCCGCGCTTCGCGAGGACCTTGACGAGCTGCACCGAGCGGAATTGCTCGGTGCGCGCGCCTTCGAGGTCGCCGCGCGCAAAGGCCGCCTGCATGCGTTGGTAGACGCCGGGCGCAAAGTTGAACGTGCTGCCCACGGCGCCGCGCGCGCCCAGAGCGAGCGCCGCGAGGAAGAACTCGTCGCAGCCCCACGGCAGGTCGAAGCGGCCGCCGGAGGCGCGGAGCGCCAACTGGTAGGCCATCAGGTCCTGATTGGTGAACTTGATGCCGCGCAGGTTGCCGATGCGCGCCGGCGCGAGCTCGAGGAACTCCTCCATCGAGAAGTGGACGCCCGTGAGCACCGGGATGTCGTAGTAGTAGAAGGGCAGCTCGCGCGCCTTGCACGCGACCATTTCGCAGCAGGCCACGAGGTCCGCGAGCGAGCGCGGCTTGAAGTACGACGGCGCGAGCATCGAGACCGCCGCGGCGCCTTGCCGCTGAGCGTGCGCGGCGAGGGCCGCGGCGTCGGTGAGGCAGTTGGATCCCACGTGCACGATCACGTGCAATCCCGTGCCGCGCGCGGCAGCGACCCAGCGCTCGGTGAGGCTCCGCCGCTCGTCGATGCCGAGCGAGTGACTCTCGCCCGTGCTGCCGCCGATGAACACTTGGTCGACGCCGCGCGCGAGCAGGTGATCGCGCTGCGCGTCGACGGCGGCGAGGTCGATCGATCCGTCGGATGAGAAGGGGGTGTGGGTCGCGGCACAGATGCCGCGGATGCGGAATTCACTCATGGCGCGCCACGGTAGCGGGCAGCGCCAGCAGCGCAACGCCACAGACCACCAGACCGCCGCCCGAGAGGGCCAGCGTGGCGTCGAGCGGGATGCCAGCGTCTTTCAAGGCGCCGCCGTAGAGGACGGAGAGTCCTCCGCAACCCGCGCCGACGAGGTTGATGAAGCCGTATCCGGAGGCAGCGAACCGCTCGTCGATCTGCGTGCGCAGGATGGGCATGAGCGTCGCGTCGAGCACGCCTTGCGCGATGCCCTGAAAGGCGACCAGCGCCACGAACAGCGCGATGGCGTCGCCGGGGAGCAGCGTCGTGCACGCGATCATCGGGCCAGCGGCGAGCATCGCGAGTGCGGCGAGGCGTGCGCGACCGCGCGGGTCGCGCGCGGCCCACCGGTCGGCCGCGAGTGCGCCCAGCAGCACGGCCGCGTACTTGGCCAGCGTGGTCGGAACGGTCGCGAGCGTGCCGGCATCGCCGAGCGACAGGTCGAAGCGATCTTGCAGCAGCTTCGGCAGCCACGACAGCACGAACCAGTTGGAGATGCTCGCCGTGCCCATGATCGCGAGCAGCAGCCAGAACGAGCGCACTCGAAACAGGCTGGAGAGGATCGTGCGCAATGCGGGGCGCGGGGCGCTCGGCGCGGTGGCTGCGACGGTCGGTTGGCTCTCCGATGGTTCGCGCAGGAACACGACCAGCACGAGCGCGTACACGACGCCCACGACTCCGAAGGCGCCGAACGCCGTGCGCCAGCCGAGCGCCTCGGCTGCGTGCCCGCCGAGCCCCGCGAGCGCCTGACCCGTGTAGATGCCGCCCATGTGCAGGCCCGTGGCGAGCGATCTCGTCCGGCCGCGATGGAAATCCGTGATGAGCGCGAGGGCCGCGGGAATGTAGAAGGCCTCGCTCACACCCATGAGCGCGCGGGCGAGTAGCAGTTGCTCCCACGTGGCCACGTGGCCCGTGAGCCACGTCACGGCGGACCACACCACCAGCGAGATGAGGATGACGATCCGGCGGCTGTGTCGGTCGGCGAGGATGCCGCCCACCGGACTCAACGCCGAGTAGACGAACAGAAAGACCGAGGTGAGCAGGCCAAATTGCGCGCTCGTCTGCGGGATGTCGCGCTGGATCGGCGCGGCCATGGTCGAGAGGAGCTGCCGATCGAGGTAGTTGAGGGCCGCGACTACGAACAGCAGTCCGACGGCAACCCATGCTGCTCGCCCGGGGCGGTCGGTGGGAGCCGCCATGGCCGATCTCGACTTGCGCTGGAGCGCCGTCGCGCCGAGCGCCACGACTCCCAGTGCGAGCATCAGCACGTCGACCCAGCTGAAGGCGGGCTCGTACGCGAGCTCGAACGTCTGGGTCGCGGGCGTGCGCACGCCCGGACGCAACTCGCCGCTCACCACGATGCACAGGTCGTCGACGACAGCGAGCGGCGCGGTCACCACGCCGGTGCCGAGCGCGCCGAGCTCGGTGGTCGTGCCCGTGCGCGGGTCGAAGCTCAGGATGGTCGCACGTTGTCCGGGATGTTCGCTCGGCGGCTTGCCGCGGTGGGAGCCGTCGTCGGCGCCGCCGAGCACGAGTGCGCCTTCGCGCGCGATCGCGGGGCCGGCGCTCGCCGCCATCGGCCACGGCAGCCTGCCGCTCTCGGCGTCGCGGACCCGCTCGCCGACCTCGAGATCCAACAGGCGCACGGACAGCACGTCTTGCAGGTAGGTGCGCGCAGGTGCTCCCGCCGCGTCGGGCTCGAGTCGGCAGCCGCCGAGCAGGTGAAAGACGTCGTCGACCACTCCGGCCGTGGCGAGGATGCGGTCCGCGGCGGGCCATGCATGCGCATCCCAAGCAGCGTCATCGCGCGTGAGGTCGAGCGAGAGCAGTTGCGGCAGCGCGCGCGGTGAAGTGGGCGTCTCCTGACCACCGGCGATCCACAGACGGTTGCGCGTCGTGGCAAAGGCCGCATAGGCGAGCGTCGAGGGCAGCGCGGCGAGGTCCCGCGTGGAGCCGTCCAAGCGCACGAGGCGCACGCTGCGCAGATGGCCCGTGGCGTTCGCGCCGCCGGCCAGCACCATGCCCTCGGGATGCGGCGCGAAGGCTGCGTAGGCGACGGGCTCCGGCAGTTGAGCCACCGCTCGCCACGTCCAGCCATCCTCGCCCTGCTCCAGCGACCAGAGCTCTCGATGAAAGACCTTGATGCCTCCGTCCCAAGGCATCGACCCCGGGAAGTTGGCGCCGCCTGCCGCGAGCACCGCACGCGATCCGTCCGGCCCGCGCACCGGCACGGCTGCCATGCCGGCCCGCCCAACGGGATCCGGGAGCGCAGGCAGCTCCGCTCCCTGCTGCACGCGCACCTGCGCGGGGGCCGTGGTGACGAGCAGCGCGAGGACGGCCGAAACGTGCAGCGACATGGTCGCCCAAGTGTCCGTCCCCTGCCCGCGCGCCACCACCCTCTTTCCAGCGCTGATCGCGCGCTGCCGAACCCGCCCCGTCCGTCGCGGGACCGACCCGCGCTTCGATTTCAGGCTCACACCCCCTAGGACTCGCGACCCGATTCTGAACGTAGCGTCTTGCGCGCCGCGAGACTGGCCGCGGGGCTGGCCGCGGGGGTTCGCCGGTGATCCAAGTCCATCTCACGCGCCATTTGTTCGCGTTCTTCCCCCAGCTCGAGGGGCGCGTGCTCGAGGTCGAGGCCGCCAGCGTGGCGGGAGCCGTGGCCGAGCTCGAGCGGCTCGCCCCCGGCATTGGCTTCTACATCTGCGACGAGCGGGGCCGCCTGCGCCCGCACGTCAACCTCTTCATCGGCAACGCGATGGTCAAGGACCGCCGCACGCTCTCCGACGCGGTTGCGCCCGGAGACAAGTTGTCGATCTTGCAGGCTCTGAGCGGAGGCTAGCGATGACGAAGATCTGGGTTGCGACGCGCAAGGGCACGTTCCGAGTCGAACAGCAGGGCGGCAGTTGGACGGCGACGCTCGCTGGTCACGCCGGCACCGGCGTCAACTACGTCGCGCGCGACCCGAGCTCGGGCCGCCTGTGGGCGTTGCTCGGCCACGGCCACTGGGGCGCCAAACTCTCGGTGTCGGACGACGGCGGCGCGAGCTGGCGCGACAACGCGGCGCAGGTCAAGTTCCCGGACGGAGCGCGCTACATCGGACAGGACATGTTCGAGGATGCCGCGAGCGACTTCGGCGTCGGCTGGCGCGTCGTCACGCGCAAGGCCACGCTGCAGAAGCTGTGGACGATCGCCTTCGGCGCCGACGGCACGATCTGGATCGGCACGATCCCCGGCGGCCTGTTCTCCAGCCGCGACGGCGGCGCCTCGTTCGAGCTCAATCGAGCGCTGTGGAACCACGAATCGCGCGGCGGCGACCTGTTCGAGGGCGACGGCACCGGCGAGACCAAGTGGTTTGGCACGCCGGCCTCGGAGGGGGGCGAGTTCGCGCCGGGCATTCACTCGATCGTCGTCGATCCGCGCGATCCGCGCCGCGTGCTGATCGCGATCTCGACCGCGGGCGTGCTCGAGACGCGCGACGGCGGGCAGACCTGGCGCAGCCGCAACCGCGGCATGACCATGGACCACAGCCCCGAACCGGAGGCCGAGTGGGGTCACGACCCGCACGTCATCGACCTGTGCAGCTCGAACCCCGACCACGTCTGGCAGCAGAACCACGCGGGCGTTTTCTACAGCACCGACGGAGCCGAGCGCTGGCGCAAGGTGAGCGTGCCGGACGTCGGCGTGCATTTCGGTTTCCCCGTCAGCGCCGATGACAAGGACGGTCGCGTCGCTTGGCTCGTCCCCGGCCGCGCCGACAGCCAGCGCATGGCCATCGACGGAGGGCTGTTCGTCGCCCGCACCGACGACGGTGGCTCCACCTGGCGCCAACTGCGCAAGGGCCTTCCGCAAACAGGCGCTTGGGACATCGTCTACCGCCATGCGCTCGACAATCGCGACGACCTCGTCGTCTTCGGCTCCACCACCGGCAACCTCTACCTGAGCGAGGACCGCGGTGAGACTTGGACCACCGTCAGCCACAACCTCCCGCCGATCTACTCCGTCCGAGTGGGCTGACCCTCTCCATCCGCGTCTCCACGTCGCAGCGCGCGCATTCTCCGCAACGCGCGTGAGCAATCGGCAACTGGCGCGCGAATGGACGATGCCGCGCCCTGCGACGTGCCGCCGAGCAGCCGACGAACCGGCGCGAGAGGAACGTTTGCCGCGGCTCGGGGCCGGTCCTCGAGCCGACTCCGCGCGTACAGCACGAGGTGAGACGCTATCCGCTCAGGAGTCCGCGGGAGTCGTTGCGTTTCGCCACGACGTTCGTCGCAGCGTGCGCCAGAGCCACCACGCCAGCGTCGCGCCCATCACGGCGCGCAGCACCCACGCGCCGCCTGGGGCCAATGCGTACGAAGCCGCGAGTGACGGCGAAGCATGCCAGTAGTAGAGGCCGAGCGAGGCGGCGCCGAGCACGGGCATTGCAATCTGCGCGCGCGCGTTGACCGTCCGGGCGATCAGCGCGACCACGACGTAGCTCACCACGGCCAGCCCGAGCACCCACGCATAGACGGCTCCCGCCGAATCGAGGCCTTGGTTGGATGTCGTGAAGTAGCCGATGATGAAGCCCGGCAGAGCCGCGGCAAACACGCCCAATCCGGTGGCCGTCCAGCCGCTGTGCTTGCGGAGCGGACCGACCGTCTGCGCCATCGTCTTGTCCGCGGCCAGATCGATGCACCCAGCCGGTGTGCAGACCGTGCAGAACGCGCAGCGCGCGCCGGAGAGCGGGAGCAGCGGTGCCTGCCCGTACAGCTTCTCGACCGGCAGCACCGGGCAGATCGCGTTGCAGAATCCTGCGCGGCCGGCGAAGGTCAGCCCCGCGAGCAGCGCCAATAGGGCCACGAGCGAGATCGTGATCGCGAGCGCAGCACCGTCTTCGTTGAACAGGAAACGGCGTGCGGGCACCATCGCGAACAGCAGCGCGATGCCGATGACCCAGGCCACGCGCAGCACGCGCGGCGGCACGGCACCGCGCCCGGCTTGATTTCCGGTGTATTCGTTGATGGTCGCCAGCGGACACACGCTCCTCCACACCAACGGATTCACGAGAAATACGGCGGGCAACAGCGGGATCACCATGTCCCACAGGACGTGCAGGGTCGGCTGGGGCGCGGCGAGCAGCTCGACCAGCAGGACACCGGTCAGCGCGAGTCCGATCATCTGGGCCGTCCACCACCAGCGGCGGCCGGACGCGGTGGGGAGCGCGATCATCTTCACACGGATCTACCTCGTCGAGGGACTCAGCCAAGACTCCATGCGGCGCAGGTCCGCTGGAGACGGTCACCTCGACCGCGATAGGGAGGTTCGCCGCGGCGCGGCCATCCGTCAATTGCGCCAAAGAGCGCAGCACGGTCCTCGGAGGGGCGGGCTCGCGAAACCGGCGAAGCGCGTCGGCGTGGGCAGCTCTCGGGCGCGAGCACCGCCGCGCGTCCCCGGCGCGGGACATGAAGTACGCCGACGGATGCGCACTTTGTCGTAGGCGATCTACGGCTAGGGCGTAGACGGCCCTGCGCTTGACTTGCGTCAAGGAGCGAGGGGTTCGGGGCGACCAAGCTCCGAGCGAGCGCCGTGTGAGGGTCATCGGGACCCTTCGGTGCGCCGCGAGGCTCGTCATGCACCCCCCCCAACGCCCTTCCCCGCCGCAGTCCGAGCACGAGGGTCAGGACTCCGGCAACCCGACCGACCGCCGCAGTTTCCTAGCCAGCGCCTCGTCGCTAGGCATGCTCGCCGGACTCGGAGCGAGCTACGGCACGGCCGGTTTCTACGCCGCGCGGTACCTCTACCCGTCCAAGCCCCGCGAGAAGGCGTGGATGTTCCTCGCGCGCCTCGCGGATGTCGCCGTCGGCGGCAGCCTGAGCTACACGACTCCCGCAGGCGAGCGGGTCACGCTGGCGCGGGGCGGATCGACCGGCACCGCCGAGGACTTCGTCGCGTTGTCGAGCACCTGTCCGCACTTGGGATGTCAGGTGCACTGGGAGGCGCAGAACCAGCGCTTTTTCTGCCCCTGTCACAACGGCGCCTTCGACAAGTCGGGCAAGGGCATCAGCGGGCCGCCCGGCGATGCCGGACAATCGCTGCCGCGCTACCCGCTGCGCGTCGAAGGCGGGCTCCTGTACATCGAAGTGCCGACCAAGTCGCTCGAGGTCGCCGACGCGGCCGCGCAGCGCGAGGGGCACGATCCGTGTTTGGACGCTGGAGCGCCGCTGTGAGCTTCTCACCGCTCACTTGGATCCGCGAACGCGTGCCGGTCGGGCCGGAGCAATTGCGCGAGCTCACCAACGAGCCCGTACCCAACCACCTCAAGAAGTGGTGGTGGTGTCTCGGCGGCACGCCGGCCTACCTGTTCGTCGTGCAGATCGTCACGGGCATCTTGCTCGCTTTCTACTACAAGCCGTCGCCGCAGACCGCCTACGAGTCGGTGCGCTACATCACCGAGGAGGCGAGCTTCGGCTGGTTCCTGCGCGGCCTACACAAATGGGCCGCGACGCTGATGGTCGCGGCGGTCGTGCTGCACCAGATGCGCGTGTACTTCACCGGCGCGTACCGCAAGCCGCGCGAGCTGAACTGGCTCGTCGGCATGTGTCTGCTGCTCCTGACGTTGATCGTCGGCTTCACAGGCTACAGCCTCGTGTACGAGCAACTCTCGTATTGGGGTGCGACGGTGGGCGCGAACATCACCGACAACGTGCCGATCGTCGGCGTGTATCTGAAGCAGCTCCTACTCGGCGGCGAGGTCTACAACGAGAACACGCTCTCGCGCTTCTTCATCCTGCACGCGGCCGTGCTGCCGGTGACGATGGCGGCGCTGATCGCCTTGCACGTGACGCTGATCCGGTTGCAGGGCGTGACCGAATTCCACTTCCGCGATGAAGATCGCAAGCAGCCGGCCTTCTTCAACTTCATTCCCGATCACCTGCTGACCGAGCTCTCGATCGGTCTGGTGTTGATGGTGCTGCTCAGCGTTCTCGCCACGGTGCTGCCGGCGGAGATGGGGCCGAAGGCCGATCCGCTCTCGACGCCCGAGGTGATCAAGCCCGAGTGGTTCTTCTACGTCGCGTTCCGCTGGCTGAAGCTCTTCAGCGGCACGCTCGCGGTGCTCTCCATGGGCCTGATCGTGTTCCTGATGTACGCGTGGCCGTTCATCGACGCGCGCATCCGCAAGTTCAGGCCCCAGAGCGAAGCGAGCGTGTGGATCGGCATCGTCGGTGCGCTCGCGATCATCGCCTTGACCGTCTGGGAAGCCTCCGTGGCTCACTGAGCCCGCCGCCGCGGGCTCTCGACACCCCCCCAACAAACCAACGCCAACACAGCGCCTCTCACACCACAAGCGCCAACTGCGAATCGCAAGGAAACGTCCATGACTCTCGAATTCAAGCGCGGCGTGATCGCCTTCCTCAGCGCGGCCTTCCTCGTCTCGCTGCTCTTCGTCCAATGGCGCGAAGTCTCGCGGCGCGCCGAAGAAAGCGGCCACTCCAAGCCGCACATCAACGTCCCGGCGACCTCCGTGGCGTGCGTCGACTGCCACGCGCAGTCGACCCCGGGCCTCGTCGCGCACTGGACCGGCAGCAAGCACGCCGAGCGCGGCGTCGGCTGCCTGGAGTGCCACGAGGCGCAGAAGGGCGACGTCGATGGGTTCGACCACTACGGAGCGCACGTTGCGACCGTCGTCACGCCCAACGACTGCGGGCGCTGCCACGCGGACGTCGCCGCCGAGTTCGGTCGCAGCCACCACGCCAAGGGTGGCAACATCCTCGCCTCGCTCGACAACTTCCTCGCGGAGGTCGTCGAGGGCAACCGCGGCCCGGTCGGGCTCCATTCCCCGACGCCGGGGCGCGCGTTCGTGCACGCCAATGGCATGGCCAGCGCCAACACAGGCTGCCAGCAGTGCCACGGAGCCAAGGTCGGCCTCGAGTCGAGCGACGGCAAGATCCTGACCGTCGATGACTTCAAGCCCGGCCTCGACGGCAAGCCGACCAACCTCGATGCGGTCGCACGCGTCGTCAAGGACCAGAACGGTCGCCCGAAATTCTCGTCGAGCACCTGGCCGAACACCGGGATCGGGCGCATCAACCTCGATGGCTCCCTCGGCTCCTGCTCGGCCTGTCACAGCCGCCACGACTTCTCGCCGCGGCGCGCGCGCCAGCCGGAGAACTGCGGCAAGTGCCACCTCGGTCCCGACCATCCGCAGAAGGAAATCTACGAGGAATCCAAGCACGGCGTCGCGTTCCGCGACTTGCTCGGCGAGATGAACCTCGACGCCGACGAGTGGGTGCTCGGCAAGGACTACACCGGCGCGCCGACCTGCGCGAGCTGCCACATGTCGGGCAACGTCCGCAACGGCGGGCGCATCACGCACGATCCGGGCGAGCGCATCTCGTGGACCAACCGCCCCGCCATCAGCCTCGCGATGGACACCGACCTCGACCACAAGATCGTCGGAGAAACCGATCCCGAGAAGCGTCGCGCGCTGGTCCACGACACGTGGGAGGCCAAGCGCACGCGCATGCAGGAGGTCTGCTCGGTGTGCCACTCCACCGAGTACATCAACGGCTTCTACAAGCAGTACGACGACTTCGTCGTGCTCTACAACGAGAAATTCGCCAAGCCCGGCCTGCGCATGATGAAGGCGCTCGTCGAGAACGGCCTGCGCACCAAGGCCGACTTCGACGAGGAGGTCGAGTGGACTTGGTACTACCTGTGGCACCACGAAGGTCGTCGCGCGCGCCACGGCGCGTCGATGATGGCGCCGGACTACGCGCACTGGCACGGCATGTTCGAAGTGGCGGAGCGCTTCTACATGGAGCTCATTCCGCAGGTGCGCGAGCTCGCGGAGCACGGTCGCGAGCACGGCAAGGCGGCCGAGGCCGAAATCGTCTTGGCGCTCGTGAACGAGATCCTCGCCCGACCCGAGCACCAGTGGTACGAGCGCGACCTCGCGAAAATGCGCGCCGAGCGCGGCAAAGAGCCCAAGTAGCCATGGCGGCGCTCGATCGCAGGACGCTGTTCAAGGTGCTGGGCGTCGGCACCGGCTGCGTCGCGTTCTCCGAGGGAGATCGCGCCGAGGCCGCCACGCTCGAGGCGCCGCTCGGAGCTCCGTCGCCCGCGGTGGAGAGCTGGGACAAGGCCCCCTGCCGCTTCTGCGGCACGGGCTGCGGAGTCGAGGTCGGAACGCGCGACGGCAAGGTCGTCGCCGTGCGCGGAGACGAGAAGAGCCCGGTCAACAAGGGGCTGTTGTGCGTCAAGGGCTATCACCTGCCCGCGATCCTCTACGGCGCCGATCGCCTGCAGTACCCGCAGCTCCGCCGGTCCGACGGCACGCTCGAGCGCATTTCGTGGGATGCGGCGCTCGACCTCATCGCCTCGAAATATCGCGAGGCGCTCGACCAGCGCGGCCCGGATTCGGTGGCCGTGTATGGCTCCGGCCAGTGGACCGTCTTCGATGGCTACGCCGCGCTCAAATGGGTCAAGGGTGGGCTGCGCTCGAACCACCTCGATCCCAACGCTCGCCTGTGCATGGCGAGCGCCGTGACGGGCTTCATGGCGCAGTTCCAGTCGGACGAGCCGATGGGCTGCTACGAGGACCTCGAGCTCGCCGACGACGTCGTGCTGTGGGGCGCGAACATGGCGGAGATGCACCCCGTGCTCTTCAGCCGCATCCTCGAGAGCAAGCGACGGCGAGGGACGGTGCGCCTGATCGACATCGGCACGCGCCGCACGCCGTCGAGCGACTACGCCGATCTGTACGTCGAGTTCCGTCCGGGCAGCGACCTCGCGATCGCCAACGGAATCCTGCACCTGCTCGTCAAGCAGGGCAAGGTCGCGCAGAGCTTCATCGACAAGAACTGCGTCTTCAGACGCGGCGAGGAGGACTTCGCGAAGATCGGCTACGGCTGCTCGGGCGAACAGGCGGAGCGCTACACGTTCAACGACACGCCCAAGGACTCTAGCTTCGAGGAATTCAAGCAGTTCCTCGAGGACTATGCGCCGCAGCGCGTGAGCGAGATCTCGGGCATTTCCGTGCAGCAGCTCGAGCTGCTCGCGTCGATCTACGGTGACAACAAGCGCAAGACGCTGTCCCTGTGGTGCATGGGCGTGAATCAGCACGTGCGCGGCACCTGGATGAACAACCTGATCACCGACCTGCACCTCGTCACGGGCAAGATCTGTCGGCCCGGCGACAATCCGTTCAGCCTGACCGGCCAGCCCTCGGCCTGTGGCACGGTGCGCGAGGTCGGCACGCTCGCCAACCGCCTGCCGGCCGACATGGTGGTGACCAATCCCGAGCACCGCGCCAAGGCGGAAAAGCTCTGGAAGCTCCCCGCGGGCACGATTCCCGACAAGCCGGGGCATCACGCCGTCGACATGTTCCGCGCCTTCCAGCGTGGTGACGTCACCTGCCTGTGGGTGCAGACCACCAACCCGTGGGTCTCGCTCCCCAATCTCCACCGCTTCGAGCGTCGGCCCGGCGACGGACGCTTCCTGATCGCGAGCGACGTCTACCCGACGCCGACGACCGATCAGGCCGACTTGATCCTGCCGAGCGCGATGTGGGTCGAGCGCGAGGGCGTGTTCGGCAACTCGGAGCGTCGCACGCAGCAGTGGAACAAGCTCGTCGAACCTCCCGGCGAGGCGCGCGAGGATGCGTGGCAGATCGTCGAGGTCGCGCGACGCATGGGGCTGGGACACCTGTTCCCGTGGGAGGGTGATTGGCACGAAGCGATGTTCGAGGAGTACCGCTCGTTCACGCTCGGAATCGGCAAGGACATCGCGAGCTACAAGCAGCTTCAGGCCACCCGCGGCCTGCTCTGGCCGGTGGTCGACGGCAAGGAAACGCGCTACCGCTACGCAGGCGGGCACGATCCCTACGTCGCCGCGGGACGCGACGTGCACTTCTACAAGGCCAAGGGCTATGGAGAGCGTGCGGCCATCTGGCTGCGGCCGTACCACCCGCCCGCCGAGGAACCCGACGCCGAGTTTCCGCTGTGGCTGTGCACCGGACGCGTGCTCGAACACTGGCACACCGGCTCGATGACGCGGCGCGTTCGCCAACTGCATCAGGCCGTTCCGCGCGCGTACGTCGAGCTCAATCGCGCGGATGCGCTCGATCTGGGCGTGAAGTCAGGCGATCTGGTGCGGCTGCGCTCGCGGCGCGGCAAGCTCACGCTCGAGGCGCGCGTCGATGGACGCGGAAAGCCGCCGCGAGGCAGCGTGTTCGTGCCGTTCTTCGACGAGTCCAAGCTCATCAACGAGCTGACGCTCGATGCGTTGGACAACATCTCGAAGGAGCCCGACTACAAGAAGTGCGCGGTGCGGATCGAACTCGTGGAGCAGGGATCGTGAGGGGACTCGCGAGCCTCGCGCTCTGCATGTTCGCTGCCTGCGGCGAGGCGTCGACGGAGGCTGGCAAGCTCGCCGTGCCGGGCCGCGCTGGGGCGCTCAAGTCCAGCGCCAGCGTGCGCGCGACGCGGCGGCTGTTCGACGGCGCGCCGCCCGTGATCCCGCACCCACCGCTCGGCGCGGCGTGCGTCCAGTGCCACAACGCGCGCGGAATGGACGTTCCCGACCTCGGTTTCGCGCCGCCCTCGCCGCACGCCGAAACGCCCGGCATGTCCGCGCTCTCGCGCTGCAACCAGTGTCACGTCCACGCCATCGACGGTGGCGAGTTCGTGGCCAACACGTTCGTCGGCCTCGCTCAGGATCTTCGGCGGGGCGAGCGCCTCTACGACGGCGCGCCGCCCGTGATGCCCCACGGCACCGCGATGCGCGAAAACTGCGGCGCCTGCCACGACGGGCCCGCCGCTAGAGAGGAGCTGCGCTGCTCCCACCCCGAACGCGCGCGCTGCGAGCAGTGCCACGTAGCGCAGCAGCAGGACGGCTCCTTCAGCCGTCTGTGATCTCGCGGTGCGTCTCGTCCGGCCCGAAGGCGGCTTGGACGAGCGTGGCTCCAACTCGGCGGACGGCGGCCCGCGGCTCGGTCCGAACGCGCCGCCGCAGCGATCGCGGACGGATCCTCAATCGTCCTGCGCGGCCTCGCGCGCCTTGCGCGCGCGGAGTTCGTCGCGGTCCGCGATGGCTTCGAGCGCGCGTGCGTCGATCACGACCAGCTCGCGACCGTTCGACTCGATGACGCCCTCGTTCTGCCAGCGCCGCAGGAGCCGCGAGAGCGTCTCGGGCGCGAGCGCGAGGTGCGCGGCGAGGTCCTTCTTGGGCATCGGTAGCTCGAGCACGGTGCGTTCGCCGTCGGAACGGCCGGGCAGGCGCAGCAGGTAGCGAGCGAGGCGCGCGGGAGCGCTGTCGATCTGCAACTCCTCGACGCGCTCCATCAGCGTGTGCAGCCACAGCGAGAGCGACACGACCACGGAGGAAGCCACCCGAGGATCGGAGTGCATCAGCGCCGCGAGCGAGCTCGCGCCCACCTCGATCAGCACGGCGCTCTCGTCGAGTGTGCGCGCGCTCGCTGGCGTCCGGAGCATCGTCAACGCCGCGGCCTCGGCGAACGTCTGCCCCGACTTCATGGAGTTCAGCACCTGGTCGCGGCCGTCGGGAGTCGAGCGGTACAGCTGCACGGCCCCGGAGAGCACCATGTAGAAGCCGCGCACGGGCTCGCCCTGCGTGAACAGCACCTCGTGCGGCGCCAATCTCACGATGCGCGATCCCTCCGCGAGCTTCTCGACGAGGTCGGGAGGCAGCGAGTGAAAGTGCGGGATCGAAGCGATGGCTTCGGTCAGTTGTGGGTGGGCCATGTCGGGTGGCGCAGGACGATAGCGCCCAACACCTTCGAGTCCATCGCGCCCGTGTGCGCAGCGCCTGCCCGCATCCGTCGGACTCTCCCGCTACCGCAGTCCGCCGGCGAAGTCGGTCTCGCGGTCGCACACGTCTCCAAGTCGCGGTTCTCGAGCTGTCGCCACCAAGTTGGACGGAGCTCGTGGCACAGGACTGGCTGCCCGCTCGCAGGGACCGGCTACGATCGGTTCATGTTGCTCGAAGCTGTTGGCGCGGTGTTGGCGGCGTCGTCGTGGTGGAGGTGTCAGACGACGGTGGAAGTTCAGGTCGACGCGCGAGTGGTCGATGTGAGCGGCCACACGGTGGCGGAGGCTGAGTTCGCGGACAGCTGGACCCTCAGCGAGGGACGCTGGCGTGGCTCGATGACGTGCGGCGCGTCGGGCCACCGACAACCGTTGCGCAGCGACGCGCAGGGGCGCCTGCGGGGAGTGTGGATCGAGAGTCCGTTCAACGAGCCGTTGCTCGGCTATTCGGCGGATCGTCGGCTGGTCGCGTTCGCCTTCGCATCGGTGCATCCGACGACGCGCGAGTCCTACTTGCGAGGTGACATCGTGCTCGCTCCCGCGGTGAGTGTGGAGGGCCGCTTGCGCACGACCGTGGAGCCTCCGCCGCGCGCGCTCGCGGTCCGAGTTTTTCGCGCGCATCCGGAGCGGCCCGCGTCGCTGCACGGCATTTCGATGCAAGTCGAAGCGCCGAATTTCAGCCTGCCGCTGCCCTCTGGGACCTGCCAATGGACGTTCCGCTATGGCTACGGAACCGCGGAGCGGCGGACGCTCCTCGTGCCCGCGGGGCGCGACGCCTTCGACATCGGACCGGTGACGGTTCCGCCCAAGCCCCTCGATCTGATCGGCGAGCTGCTGCCGGACTGGCCCTCGGATCTCGGCGCAGAGTCGCCGCCGGATCAGATCAGCGCGGCCAAGTTCCGGGGCAGGCCGCTGCTGCTCGCGTTCGACGAGTGGGGCGGGCCGATCGTCGCGGGCTCGCGCGTCCGACCGGCGTTGGCCGCGCTGGCGAGCCACGCGCGACGCAGCGAGTTCGCGGTCGTGCTGTACGACACCTCGATGCGCCCACCAGAGCAGCGAACGGGCGTCGTCCCACAGGCTCCGGTGGTCGAGGAGCTGTTCCCGATCTTCCATCCGCCGCCTTACAGCGACGCAAATGCGCTGTACGGCACACGGTGGGCGATCGCCGTGCTCGACGCCGATGGTCGGCTGGTGCACTGTGGCCGGGAGGTGGCCGACGCGGTCGCGGCGCTCGAAACGCTCCTGCGCTGAGCGCGGGCAGCGGGTGCGCGCTCGCCGTGACAGGGCGCTCGACGTCTGCGCGCGGCGGTGGGTCGCGCGGGGGCGCCGGTCGCTGGTCGAGAGGAGCAACTTGACGGATCGCCGCGGCGCGGCGAACTTCTCTGGGATGGTCGCCCCGGTCGCCTCGGTCGCCTCGAACGGACTGCCTGTCCGCCAACCTCTCCGATGATCCAACTCGCCCTTCTGTGCACCGCGACGGCGTCCCTCGTCCAATCCGTGTCCGGCCCGCCCGCGGAGCGTCGAGTTCCGGTGGTCGTCGAACACGAGGGCGAGGCGCAGCTCATCGAGCGCATCGCACGCGCGGGCGAGCTCTGGCACGACGCTGGCACGTTCGCCGTCGGCGCGCTGACGCGCGCGGACGTGGCGGCGCTGAACGAGCGCGGCATCGCCGTGACGGAGCTCGCGGCGCTCGGCGCGGAGGATCCGCTGTTCCTCGTCGACCTCGCGCACGCCGATGTGAGCGCCGATGTCGACTCCGCCGGTCGCATCCACTTCCGCAAGGACCGGCTCGCGCTCGTCGGCGTGCCGGTCGACCTCGACGAGTATCCCGAGAGCCTGCGACCCGGTCGCACGTGCCACGCCGGTCACACCGCGATCGCGCGGCGCGCGATCCTCCCCGCCGCCCCGCCTCCTCCGGGCTCGCCCCTCGCCGCCATGGCTGCGTCGCTCTCCGCGGGACCGCTGCTGGCGCCCGCGGGCGGCGTCGCCGCGCTGCTCGGTGCGGATCCGCGCATCCAGACGCTCGTCAATTCCGTTTCGAAGGCCAACTTGCAGGCGACCACGCAGCTCTTCGCGACCTCGTGGACCAACCGGGACTCGCGCAACCTCGCCAACTTCGGCGCGGGCCGCGCCCAATTGGTCGCGCGGCTGCAAGCGCTCGGCTATGCGCCGACGACCCACACGTGGGATGCGCAGCACGGCGCGAACGTGGTGGTCGACATTCCCGGCGTGCGCTACCCCAACCGCTTCGTCGTGTTCGGCGCGCACTTCGACACGCGCAACTACAGCTCCGGCACGAGCGCCTCCGCTCCCGGCGCCGACGACAACACCAGCGGCAGCATGGGCGTGCTCGAGATCGCGCGCGTGCTCGCGCTCGCCGGTCCGTTCGAGAACTCGATCCGACTGGTGTGGTTCTCGGGCGAGGAGTACGGACTGCTCGGTTCCGCCGCTCAGGCGCAGCAACTGGTCGCGCAGGGGCGCGAGGTCGTCGGGATGCTCAATCTGGACATGATCGCGTACCGCGCCGCGGGCGACACGCGCGACGCCGACCTGTGCGTCAACAACACGTCGGGCCTGCTGACCTCGTTCTGCCTCCAGACCGCGCCCCTGTACGTGCCGAACTGGACCGCCAAGACCGGCATTCTCGCGGCCGGGAGCTCCGACCACGCTTCGTTCAATGCGCTGGGCTTTCCCGCCGCGTTCTTCTTCGAGGACCTGCAGCAGTACTTCTCGCAGATTCACACGCCCAGCGACGCCTATCCCGCCTCGACCAACGACTTCGATCTCGCGCACATGATCACCAGTGGCGTGGTCGCCTGTGGCGCGACGCTCGCGGAGCCGGTCGACATGACGATCTCCCACATGCCGCTCCCGAACACGACCGATGCGACGGGGCCGTACCTCGTGAGCGCGACGATCACGAGCTCGAACGGGGCCACCGTCACGGGCGCGACGCTGCACTACAGCGGCGACCTCGGGCTGAGCTGGCACTCGCGCGCGATGAGCGCGAGCGGCTCGATCTGGAGCGCCTCGCTGCCGACCTTCGGATCGCCGCTCGAAGTGTGGTACTGGATCGAGGCGACGGACAGCTCGGGCGCGAACGAGGTGTCCCCCGAGGGGCAAGGCGCGGGCGTTCCGCCGCACAAGTTCTTCGTCGGCACGCGCACGATCCTCTACGCCACGCAGTTCGAGGAAGCGACGCACAACGGCTGGACGAGCGGTGCGATCGCCGGGCAGAACGACTGGCAGCGCTGGCAGCCCGGCGGACTGTCGGGCGATCCGGGGGCCGCCTTCTCCGGAAACCGCTGCTGGGGCAATGATCTCGCCGGCTCGCTCGGCTGGTACGGCGACTACTCCAACAGCTCCCACTGCTGGCTGCGCTCGCCGCCGATCGACTGCAGCCTGGCCACGCGCGTGCAGCTCGAGTTCCGGCGCTGGCTGACCGTCGAGTCTGCGTTGCACGACAAGGCTCGCATCAAGGTCAACGGCACGCTCGTGTGGTCCAACTCCGCCGCGGCCGACCATGTGGACACCTCGTGGGTGCCCGTCAGCCTCGACATCAGCGCTCTCGCCGCCGGCAATCCCGCCGTGCAGGTCGAGTTCAGCCTGCAATCCGACGCAGGCATCGCGTTCGGCGGCTGGAACATCGACGACCTGCGGCTCGTGGAGACGACGCCGGGCACGTTCAATTGTCCGCTGCCGGTCGTGTACTGCACGGCGAAGACGAACAGCCAAGGATGCACGCCGGCGATCGCCGCACTCGGCAGCGCGAGCCTCAGCGCTCCCGCACCGTTCCTGCTCACGGCCACTCAACTGCTCAACCAGCGCAGCGGTCTACTGTTCTACGGCTACTCCGCGGCCGCGACGGCGTTCGCCGGTGGCGTGAAGTGCACCGCCAGTCCCGTGCTTCGCGTCGGCCTCCCCTCGAGCGGCGGCAACGTTGGCCCCGACGACTGCAGCGGCACGTTTGCGTACGACTTCAACTCGCGCATTCAGGGCGGCGTCGATCAGGCCCTCTCGATCGGCGTCGATGTCTACGCGCAGTTCTGGTACCGCGACTCGGCCTCGACGGGCGGGATCGGCATCACGGACGCGGTGCGCTTCCGTGTCTGCCCGTAGCGCGATGGGTCCCGCGCACGAGCGCGGCAGCGGCGAGGAGCCTCACGGTGCGAAGCGGAAGCGGATGGCGTTGGAGAGCGAGGCCCCGGTGCCGTCGAAATTCTGCGGATCACGCATCCAGTACTGGCCGTAGTAGTCGATGCCCGGCGCCACGGCGTTCGCCGCGGCGTAGGCGTGCGTGAAGTAGTAGTCGTAGGCGCCGGTGTTGCAGTTTAGGCCCGTCGAGCTCCCGCCGGAGTTCTGCACGCCCGTGCGGCGCACGGGCTGCGCGACGCACAGGGTCCCGCCGAGGAACGGCGCGGCGGAAGAGCTCGTGCCCCAATAGAAGAGGCCCGAGCGGTTGTTGATCACGTTGGTGCAGCGCACGTGGAAGTTGTCCGGGCCACTCGTCAGCGTTGCCGTGCCGGTCCAGCCGATCGCGGGAACGCAGTTGGCCGAGTTGAGCTTGCCCGTGCAGTAGGTGCGCGGGAAGCCGATCGGCTCGACGCAGGAGCGGATGATCCAATTGCCCGCGTAGTAGCACGAGCAGATGGGAATTCCCGACACCGTGGCGTTGGTCGCGTCGCGCCAGCCCTGTCCTTGGATGAAGATCAGGTTCTTGCGCGCGGGCGAGCACGAACCGCTGCACGGCGGCAGCGCGTTGTCCGTCGCGAAGTTCGTCGTGTAGCCCGTCGCGCACGAGCCGCCGCCGTTGTTCATCTCCATGAAGAACGCGACGACGAGCTTGCCCGACGTGACGCGCACGTTGAGGTTCGAGAGGTCGACGGTGTTGATGCCGCTGGAGTTGAACTGCAGGCTCGCGCCCGTGGCGCTCTCGAAATCGAGCACCTCGGTGCCGAGCACGGGCGTCGTGCCGGCCCACGTCACGCCGTCGTAGAGCTTCAGGTTGACGATGGCCGAGATTCCGGCGGCGTTGACGTTGTTGATGAACGCGCCCGCGACCGATGCGACGCGGACCTCGCTCGAGAACTGCTGGCCGGAGACGTCGAACACGCAGCCCATCGCCTCGCCCTCGCACAGGCCGGGGATGATCGAGACACTGGCCGTGCCGGGAACGTCGGCGAGGTTGTCGTTCTTGAGGAAGTACAGGCCGGGCTGCGAGCAACCCTGCGCTCGTGCAGGCGCAGCGAGCGCTGTGAACATCAAGCCAGCGAGGAACAGGGGCAGGGCTCTCATGGGACCTCCTGAGTCTGAAGTCGAGACGACGTCTGCGCGCGACCGTCACGTCGGGCGTGCGGCATGTCCGCCATCTTCGTGCGAGACCGGCGGGCGTCAACCGCCGCCGCGCGGCCGAAGTGGCGCCTCGTCCGCGGCCCGCGCCGGACGCTGGAAGCCACTTGACGGACGGGTCCGCCGTAGCGACCCTCCACGCCGCGGTCGAGCACGACCGCCTCCGGCGGACGCCATCCGCTCGGAGTTCCTGTTCGTGGGGGCGAGTGGTGGCTGCGCGGCGTCGGCCGGATCGAGGATCACCCCCTCGCTTCGGCCCCGCGGCCGTGCCTGCCGAAGGCGAGGGTTCGACAACGATGAGCGCTGACCAGACACGACCGACCGGGAACGCCCCTCGGTCCTTGGTGGTTCGAGGGGGCCTGTGCGCGGCCTACCCCGACGTGCTGACGCCCGAGGCGCTCGCGGCACTTCAGGCCTTGTCCGGGCTCGACGCCGACCGCAAGGCCCTCATGGCCGCTCGCATCCGGCGCCGGATCGAACGGGCCAAGAGCGGTGCGCGGATCTCGTTCCTCGATCCGGCCGCGACCATCGGCCGCACCAAGCTCACGGTGCGCGACGCCCGCGCGGGGCGCTTTTCCGGCAGCGCGATTCCCCCCGACCTGCAGCGTCAGTGGATTCAGGGCACCGGACCGGCGGCCAAGCCCCTAGCGCCCCTCGAATCGAGCATTCGGAACGTGGCGTACGCGCTGCTCTCGGGCGCCGACGGCTGGATGTTCGACGGCGAGGATGCCCTCGGCCAGACGGGCACGATGTCGCTCGACAACCAGCGCAACCTCAAGCTCGCGATCCATGGTGACCCGGCCTTCACGGCGGTCGCACAGCTCGTCGCGGGGGAAATGAACGCGTGGGCGCGCGGGTTTCTGGGGCGGCCGATCATCGACGACTGGAAGCGGCAGCTGGGATTCACCACCAAGATCTTCCGCGCCCGCGGACTGCATCTGGACGACCGTCACATCCGCTTTGGCGACGGCACCAGCTTCTCGGCCTCGATCGTCGATGCGACGCTCTACGTCGTGAACAATCATCACGCGCTGCGGGCGGCGCGCGCCTCGCTGGTGCTCTATCTCCCGAAAATCCAGACCGCGGAAGAGGCCGCGCTGTGGGGCGACATCCTCGATGCGCTCGAGCGGCACCTGGGGTTGGTCGGCGGCACGATCAAGGCCTACGTGCTCGTGGAGCAGCTCGAGGCGAGCTTCCAACTGATGGAGATCCGCGCAGCGCTCGGCCAGCACTTCGTCGGCTTCAACACCGGCCGTTGGGATTACATCAACAGCGTGTCCGACGCGATGGCGTGGGACCCCTCGTTCATCAATCCGAACATCGACACCATCACGATGACCTACGGCTACATGCGGAACTACGAGGACCGCGTTCGCCGAGCCGTGAACACTCCCGAGCAGTCGGGCTACTGCGCCCTGTGGCAAGGCGGAATGGAGCCGAACATCCCGGTCGGCTCCGAGGCCGGGGTCGCGGCCAGCATGAAGCGCGCGGTCGCCGGTGCCGAGCGCGAGCAACGCGAAGGGGCGAGCGGCAAGTGGGTCGCGCACTGGAAAATGGTCCACATCGTCCGGCCCGTGTGGGAAAAGGCGGGCGCGGCCAACCAGCTCGGCCGCGCATTTCCAGCCCTCACCTACACGCAGGCCGATGCGGACGGACTGACGCTGCTGGAGCCTGCCGCGCGCACCATTCGCGGAGCGCGCGACCTGCTGAGCGTGGCCCTGCAGTACGGCAACGCCTTTGGTCAAGGCATGCAAGCCGCGGCGCTGAAACCGGCCGACCACTTCGGCAACGATGACGTGCTGTATCTGATGGAAGACATGGCGACCGGCGAAATCCGGCTCAGCATCCTGTGGGAATGGCTGCACAAGGGCGCCGCGCTCACCGAAGCCGATCCGATCGGAGTCGCGGCGGGAGACAAGTTCCGTGCGGCGCTGTTCGCACGCTTGTTGATCGAGGAGTACGGCAAGCTGCTGAAGGCGGGCCACCGCGACGTGCACAATGGGTCGAAGGCCACGACGCTGCCGATCGCGCGCGCGATCGTCGAGAGGTACGTCACGCTCGACACGAAGCTGCCGTGGTACATCGACCTGCTCAACATCAACTTGAACAACGCCAATCTCGCCGAGGCCGAGCGGCGCATTTCGATGCTGGCGGAGGCGTTCCTTCGCGACGGCACCCGAATCACGGAAAACCTCGACTTCGATCGGGAGCTCCCGATCGCTGCGCACTAGGGAAGTCAACACATGAGCGGACTCGATCAGCAGATCAAGGACATCGGCCAGTATTTCGCGAAGCCCCGCTTCAAGGGGCTGATCCGCCTGTACTCGGCTCGGCAGGTCGCCGAGCAGCGCGGACGCATCGCGCCCGACTACGCCGTCGCCAGAACGTGCGCCGAGGCCTTCTACGACCGCTTGCGCGAGCTCTTCGCCGCCCGCAAGTCGATCACGACGTTCGGCCCGTACTCACCGGGTCAGGCGGTCAACATCAAGCGCATGGGCATCGAGGGGATCTACCTCGGCGGATGGGCCACGTCGGCCAAGGGCAGCATCACCGAGGACCCCGGTGCCGACCTCGCGAGCTACCCGCTGAATCAGGTGCCGGACGAAGCCTCCGCGATCGTCCGCGCGCTGCTGACGGCCGACAAGAACCAGCAGTTCGCGCGCGCGCGCATGAGCGAAGAGCAGCGCGCGGCGACGCCCGAGATCGACTACCGGCCCTTCATCATCGCGGATGCCGACACGGGCCACGGTGGCGATGCCCACGTCCGCAACCTCATTCGCCGCTTCGTGGAAGTCGGCGTCACCGGCTACCACATCGAAGACCAGAAGCCGGGCGTGAAGAAGTGCGGGCATCAGGGCGGGAAGGTCCTCGTCGCCGAGCAGGAGCAGATCATGCGGCTGAACGCCGCGCGCTTTCAGCTCGACGTCATGGGCGTGCCCGGCATCATCGTCGCCCGCACGGATGCCGAGGCGGCCAACCTCCTCGACGGGTGTGGCGACGAAAGGGATCAGCCGTTCGTGCTCGGCTCGACCAACCTCGGCGTGCCGACGTACCGTGCCGCGACGTTCGCGATCATGCGGCGGATTCACGCGCTCGGCATCGCGGACATCAATGGCCATCAGATGGTCAAGCTGTCCAACGAGGAATTCGCCGCGGCCGAGGAGTGGCTGAAGGCGACCGGCCTCATGGCGGCCCTCGAGAACGAGGTGCAGGCCTACGAGAACGGCAAGGGCACGAACGCCGAGGCGCTGCTCGACAAGATCAGCAGCCGCTTCGTCGATGTGTGGCAGCACGCTGCTGGGCTGAAGACCTATGGGCAGGCCGTCGGCGACGTGATCGCGTTCCGAGCGAGTCAGGGCGAGACGCTCGCCATGACTTCCGGACAGTGGGCGGCGTTCGCGGAGCACGCGTCGTGGTTCGCGGCCAAGGCCGCCGCCGCTTCCTTGGGCATCACCATCGCGTGGGACGCCGAGCATGCCAAGACGCCGGACGGGTACTATCAGGTGCGAGACGGCCTGCATTATGCGATCGCCAAGTCGCTGGCCGCGGCGCCGTTCGCCGACATCCTCTGGATGGAGACGGCTACCGCGAATCTCGACGAGGCGCGCGAATTCGCCGAGGCGATCCACGCGGAATTCCCAGACAAGATGCTCGCGTACAACTTGTCGCCATCGTTCAACTGGGACACCACCGGAATGACCGACGAACAGATGAAGCGCTTCCCGGAAGAGCTCGGGAAGCTCGGCTTCGTCTTCAACTTCATCACCTACGGCGGACATCAGGTCGACGGCCTCGCATCCGAGGAGTTCGCCTCCGCCCTGAGGCAAGACGGCATGCTGGCCTTGGCGCGCTTGCAGCGGAAGCTGCGGTTGCTCGAGTCTCCCTACAAGACGCCCCAGACGCTCGTCGGCGGTCCGCGCATCGACGCGGCGCTCGTCGCTTCGTCAGG
>VGZD01000030.1 GCA_016872715.1 Planctomycetota bacterium | reverse complement strand
CGCGCATCGGCAAGGTCTCCGACGTGCGCGAGCTCACGCCCTACGGCTGGCAGGCCAAGTGGGCTCCCGTCGTGGAAGCCCACCGCGCGAGCATCGTCGAACGCCTGCTGGCGAAGTAGGCCACCCCCAGCGGTCAGCCGTCCGCGTCAAGAGCCTCGCGGGGTGCGGATCGGCGAACGGTTACGCCCAGACCAGCAGGCCCCGACCGGATGGCGGCGGTAGAGCGAGCCGAAGAGGCCGCGCACCGGATCGCGGTTCCAGACGTAGCCGCGCTGAGACTTGGGCAGGGCCATGTGCCCGCCGTCAATGTGGTCGAGGATCGTCGAGATCTTCGTGCTGTGGTTCGGATTGGTCGCTGCTTGAGCTCGTCGCGCCACTTTGATTCTCACTGCCATGGTGCGGTGCCGACGATGGTCTGGCAGACTCGCCCGCATGAAGCACACGGCGCTCGTCGCACTTGGCTTGCTCGGCGCTTGCGCGGCGCCGTCGACCAGCCCGAAACTCAGCTCCGCGCGCTGGATCGACCTCACGCATTCGTTCGACGAGCGCACGATCTACTGGCCGAACAACCCGTTCGGCTTCGAGCTGGAAGTCCAATACAAGGGCCAGACGCCCGGTGGTTGGTACTACAGCTCCAACGCCCTGCGCGCACCCGAACATGGCGGCACGCACCTCGACGCGCCGGTGCACTTTCACGAAGGCGCGCACTCGACCGAGCAAGTTCCGATCGAGCAGCTCGTTGGCCCCGCTTGCGTGATCGATGTCAGCGCCATCGTCGTCGAGAACGCTGACCACCTCGTGTCCGTCGCCGAAGTCCGAGCATGGGAGCGCGTGCACGGCGAGATCCCGCGCGGCTCGATCGTGTTGCTGCGCACCGGTTGGGATCGCTACTACGACGATCGGATCAAGTGCCTGGGCACGCCCAAGCGCGGCAACGAGGCGATCTTGGACCTGCACTTCCCGGGCATCGATCCAGCGCTCGCCCAGTGGCTCGTCGACCACCGCGCGCCCAAGGCCGTCGGCCTCGACACGCCCAGCGTCGACTACGGCCAGAGCACCGACTTCCGCACCCACCGCATCCTCGCCGCGCAGAACGTCTGCGGCTTCGAGAATGTCGCGAACCTAGCTCGATTGCCCGCGACGGGTGCCTACGTGATGGCCCTGCCAATGAAAATCAAGGGCGGCACTGGCGGGCCGCTCAGGATTGTCGCCTGCACGAACGGTGAGTAGCTCGAGCTCCACCGCGGCGCACTTTCCCCTCCGCGTGGCTGGGCGATCGACCGACGGTTCGGAAGACCCTCCATCCGACCTGACACGACGCCTCCACGAGGGACTCCGCCGCATCGTTCAGCGCGGCATCGCTCGTGCCAAGGCCAAGGGTCACGCCGTTCCGCCACGATGGACCGTACACGGCGATGCGCGCTTTGCATGACGATGGCGGCCGTCCTCCGCGCTAACCTCTGGCCTCCTATCCCTGCCCCCGCGCCAGCCCCCACATTCCTGTCGGCGCGACCAACCCGGAGAACTCCATGTCCCAAGCCAACGAAGTCTCGACCGAGAAGACCATCCTCGGCCACCCCTCGGGCCTGTTCGTCCTGTTCTTCGCCGAGCTGTGGGAGCGCTTCTGCTACTACGGCATGCGCGCGCTGCTGGCGTTCTACGTCGTAGCGCAGTTCAACAAGCCGCAGGCGGAAGCGTCGGTCAGCTACGGTGCGTTCACGGCGCTCGTGTACGCCCTCGGGGTCTTCGGCGGCTACATCGCGGACAAGGTGCTCGGCTACCGCCGATCGATCATGCTCGGCGGCCTGATCATGGCCATCGGCGAGTTCATGATCATGCTCCCGAACGAGCAGATGTTCCTCTACGGCCTCGCGACGATCGTCGTCGGCAACGGCCTCTTCAAGCCCAACATCTCGACGCTCGTCGGCCGCCTCTACAAGCAGGGCGACCCGCGCCGCGACAGCGGTTTCACGATCTTCTACATGGGCATCAACCTGGGTGCCTTCCTCGCGCCGATCTTCTGCGCGCGCATCTCGCGCTGGATGGCGGCGGACCCGAACGTGCCCGAGTACCGCTGGGGCTTCATGCTCGCGGGCATCGGCATGTTGCTCGGCCTCGCGGTGTTCGGCCTCGGCTCGAAGTCGCTGCAGGGCAAGGGTGAGCCGCCGCCCGAGCGCAAGGGCTTCGGTTCCGTGCTCGGCGTGGCGCTCGGCTGCGTGATCTGCGTGCCGGCGATCTACTGGCTGCTCAGCAAGAAGGAGCTCGTGGGCTACGTGCTGCTCGCGCTCGGCCTCGTGATCATGGGCTACCTCCTCTACTTCGCCCTGAAGAGCGAGCTCGTGACGCGCCAGCGCATGTTCGCACTGCTGCTCTTGCTGCTGTGCAACGTGGCCTTCTGGGCCAGCTTCGAGCAGGCCGGCAACAGCCTCAACTTCTTCGCGCAAAACCACATCCAACACCTCTCGATCGGTGGCTGGACCATGGTGCCCGAGGACTTCCAGTCCGTGAACGCGATCGGCATCGTGCTGCTCGGCCCCGTGTTCGCGTGGCTGTGGGTCAAGCTCGCGTCGAACAACTCCAACCCCTCGATCCCGGCCAAGTTCGGACTCGGGCTCGTGCAAGTCGGCCTCGGCTTCGGACTGCTCTTGTGGGGCTTCGGTGCTGCAAACGACGACGGGCAGATCCCGTGGACGTGGCTGATGGGCCTGTACCTGATCCACACCATGGGCGAGCTGTGCATCTCGCCGGTCGGCCTGTCCATGGTCACCAAGCTCGCGCCGCAGCACATGGTCGGCATGGTCATGGGCGCGTGGTTCGTGTCGATCGCCAATGCCAACTACGCTGCGGGCTTGTTCTCGCAGATCGCCGGCGGTGTCGGCGAGGGAGCGGCGCAACTCACGGGCAGTGCGGCGCTCGGCACCTACGTGACGGCTTTCACGCCCATCGTGTGGATGTCGATCGCGATCGGCGGTGTGCTGCTGATCGCTTCACGCAAGGTCGACCGGCTCATGCACGGCGTGACCTGAGCCGTGACCGCGCAAGGGCGATCGTTGTACGCCGAGCACATCGCGGCTCGGCAGCGGACCACCGATGCCGCGCTGGCGGCGAGCGGGTACGACGCTGTGGTGCTCTCGAGCGGCGCGCCGTTCACGTACTTCGCCGACGATCAGGAGCCGCCCTTCCACGAGAACGGGCACTTCGCCCACTGGGTCCCGCTGCGCGGGCCGCACCATGTGCTCGTGGTGCGGCCCGGCCGCAAGCCGCGACTCGTGCGCGTCGCGCCCGAGGACTACTGGTACGAGCAGGCACCGCTGGGCAGCCCGTTCTGGGTCGATGACTTCGACCTGCAGGAGGTCGGCACGACGGAAGCCGCGTGGAAGCTCGGACTCGCGGGCCAGCGCGTGGCGTACATCGGCGACGAGACGGCCCGCGCGCTCGCGGCGGGAATCCCGGCCGAGCACCACAATCCGGCTTCGCTCCTCGCGCGCCTCGACTGGGAGCGCGCCTACAAGAGCGCGTACGAAGTCGCGTGCATGGAGGAGGCCGAGAAGATGGCCTCTTGGGGCCACCGCGCCGCGCTCGCCGCCTTCGACTCCGGCGCGAGCGAGCTCGAGATCCACCACGCCTACCTCGCCGCCGTGCGCTGCACGGAAGCCGAGCTGCCCTACGGCACCATCATCGCGCACGACGACAAGGGCGCGATCCTGCACTACACAGGCAAGCGCACCAAGCGCAACGGCCGCGTGCTCCTGATCGACGCCGGCGCGCGGCACTTGGGCTACTGCTCGGACATCACGCGCACTTGGACACGCAAGGACTGCGACTCGCGCTTCCCTCACCTCGCGCGCGGCATGGACAAGCTGCAGCTCGATCTGTGCGCCAAGGTCGTGCCGGGCCTGCCCTACCCCGACCTGCACGCCGCGGCCCACGTGCTCATCGGCGAGTTGCTGCACGAGCTCGGCGTGCTCAAGATTCGCGGGGAAGAGGCCTTCGACGAAGGCTTGACGAGCCCCTTCTTCCCCCACGGGCTCGGCCACTTCCTCGGCATCCAAGTGCACGATGTCGGCGGCCGCCAGAAGGAGCCCGCGGGCGGCGTCGCCCCCCCGCCGGCGAAGTCGCCTTTCCTGCGCACGACGCGCAAGATCGAGGAGCATCAGGTCTTCACGATCGAGCCCGGCTGTTACTTCATCGAGATGCTGCTGCGTCCCCATCGCAATGGCTCCAAGGCCGACTGCTTCGACTGGAAGTTGATCGACGAGCTCGCGGAGTTCGGCGGCGTGCGCATCGAGGACAACGTGCTCGTCACGGCCGCGGGGCACGTCAACCTGACCCGCGCGCACATCTAGCTCCGCGAACAGGCCCGTGAAGCTGCTCTTCCTGCACGGACTCGAGTCGAACCCGCTCGGCACCAAGGCCGTGTGGCTGCGGGAGCGCTACGGCGCGATCGTGCCCGCGCTCGACACGTCGACGTGGGAGCGAGCGCGCGCGCAGGCCGAGGCCGCGGTGCGCGAGCACCAGCCCGACGTGCTCGTCGGCTCGAGCTTCGGCGGCGCGCTCGCCGTGTCGCTTCTGTGCGACGGCGTCACGCAGGCCCGCACCGTGTTGATCGCGCAGGCCGCGGCACTGCTCGGCAAGGGCGAGCGCCTGCCCGAACGCGCGCGCGCCATCGTGCTCCACGGCAGCGCCGACGACGTCGTGCCGATCGAAGGCTCGCGCACGCTGGTCGGCAACTCAGGTCCCGGCGTGCAGCTGTGGGAGATCGAAGGCGGCGACCACCGCCTCAATTCGACCCTCGACGACGGCACGCTCGCGCGCGCGATCGAAGCCGTGCAGGCGCTGCCCTAGCGATCCGACAGCGCGCCGTTCGACGGGCCGCTCGCGCGCCGCCCGAGCCACGTCGCGAGCGCTCCCCACGCGCACGCCAGCGGCAGCGCGACGAGCGCGACCACTCCGAGCGCCGCCGTGCCTTGCAGCCACGCGCTCGCCACGTCTCCGCCGCGGAACGCGAAGGTGTCGAGAAAGCTCTTCGCCTTGTACGTCTCGCGCGGCTCCAGGCCCGCGAACAGCGACTCGCGCGCCGGCCTCATCAACGAGTGGCTCAACGCCTTCCACAACACCAGCGCGATCGTCAGCAGCCCGAGCGCGCCCAGCCCCAACGCCGCGTGCACTCCGAGCACGGAGAGCGCGAGCACGCCGAATGCGGGGAGCGCGAGCAGCGCCGCTCCCACGCCGAAACGGTGCATGACCCGCGAGGTGATGAACAACTGCACGAACAGCGTCGTGCCCTGCACCGCACTCTCGGTCCACGCGAAATACTCCGCGCGCGCAGCGCTGCCATCGAACTCCCGCGCCGCCAGGAAGTTCTGCTGGAGCGCGAGCACCGACTGCAGCACGCCGTGCAGGAACGTGAACGCCGCAACGGCCTGCAGGTAGGGTCGCGAGAGCACCAAGGAGAGCCCTTCGCTCCACGTCCCGCCCAGCGAGCGCTCGGGCTGCTCCGACGCCGCGTTCACGGCCCCACCGCGGCGCACGAGGGCCAGTCCGAACCAGACCGCGACCTCGAGTACCAGCGCGGCTGCCAACACGAGCCCCAGCGCGAACGTGCGCTCCGCATCGGGATCGGCGTCCGACTTCGCCCAGCGCGACACGGCGCCGGTCGTCGACGAGCCCACGATCGCGCCGAGCGTCCCGCCCACCGATACGAGCCCGAACAGCCGACGCGCGCCCGCGCTGTCGAACGAGTCGGCGAGCAGCGCCCAGACGATCGACACGAGGAACACGTTGGTGACGGCGTGCACGACGTAGAACGAGCGTGCGACGAACACCGCGAGCTCACCTTCTGCCCTCGCGATGGCGGGCACGAACGCCAGCCAGAGGCAGGCCACGCTGCGGAACGTGAGCGCGAAGAAACGTCGGCGCGGCAGCCGCGACGTCGCGTGCGCGAACGCAAGGCTCGCGACGATCGTGCCGACGAGCGTCACGGCCCACAGGTACACGAGGTTCTCCGCCCCACCGACGAGCGCGGCCGCATCGCGCAGCGGTCGCAGCAGGAAGATCGAGAACAGCACGCAGAAGAACGCGCCGACCGCGAGCGCCACCTGAGCGCGCTCCTCGCGCCGCACGGCGAGCAGCGCCCCGAGTCCGCCCTGATTCGCGCTCAAGCCTCGCCTCGAATCGACGCGCGCGTGGCGAGCGCGTCCGCGAGCGCGCGCACGTCGTGGGTGCGGATCCACTCGACGCCCTGCTCCGCGCACCACAGCTCCGCCGCCAGCGTCGAGGGACCGCGCTCCCCTACGTCGCGCGCGGGGCGCGCGCCGAGGAACGACTTGCGCGAGACGCCGACGCACAGCGGCAGACCGAGCCCGCGCAACTCTCCCACGCGCCGCAGCACCTCGAAGCTCGGGCGAGGATCGCGCGAAAGGAAGAAGCCCATGCCGGGGTCGAGCAAGAGGCGCGAGCGAGCGACGCCGGCACGCTCGCAGGCCGCGATGCGCTCCTCGAAGAACGCGAGCAAGCGCGCGATCCAGTCCGCTTGCGACGATGCGGAGCGCTCGGCGCGCGCCGCGCTCGAAGTCGAGTGCATCAGGATCACGCTGCACGAGGAGCGCGCGAGCAGCGCGAGCAGGCGCGCGTCGCGCGCCGCCGTGATGTCGTTGACGGCCTGTGCCCCGAGTTTGAGCATCGCGTGCGCGACCTCGGGCTGGTGCGTGTCGATGCTCACGCGCACGCCGTGGCTCACCAGCCCCGCGACGACCGGCGTGAGGCGCTCGATCTGCGTCTCGATGGCCACGTCCGCCGCGTCGGGGTGACTCGACTGCGCGCCGATGTCGACCATCGCGGCACCGTCGCGGGCGAGCCGCAAGCCGTGTTCGAGCGCCCGCGCGGGATCGAGGAACTGCCCACCGTCCGAGTAGGAGTCGCTCGTGATGTTCAGGATGCCGAGGATTGCCGCCGCCATCGTCGCCCTGACTCTACGCTGCGCGCAGCGCGCTTGCGCAGGGTACAACCATGGCAGCGATCCTCGTCATGAGCTCCGCCGCGCAAGTTCCCGCCGCCCGCACGCTGCCCTTCACGGCCCCGTGGCTGCTCGCGCCCATGGAAGGCGTGACCGAGCCCTGCTTTCGCGACCTCGTGCTCGCGCGCAACCAACCAGAGCACTTGGGCGGGACGTTCACCGAGTTCGTGCGCGTCCACGCCGCCCCGGTGCCGCGTGCGATCGTGCGCCGCCACATCGGTCCAGCGCGCCATCCCCAGCCCGTCGGCGTGCAGCTGATGGGCAACGACCTCGAACGCCTCGCCGCGACCGCGCGCAACGCCGTGGCGGCCGGAGCTCCGCTCGTCGACCTCAACTTCGGTTGTCCGGCCAAGGGCGCGATCGCGGGTTGCGCGGGCTCGGCGCTGCTGAAGGATCCGGCGGCTCTCGAGCGCGTCGTGCGCGAGGTCGCGAACGCCGTCTCGGTGCCCGTGAGCGCCAAGATCCGCGCTGGGTACGACGATGCGAGCCGCGTCGAGGAGCTCGCCCGCGCGGCCGAGCAGGGCGGCGCGGCGATGCTCACCGTGCACTGCCGCACGCGCGCGGAGGGCTACTGCCGCGAGGTCGACTGGACGCGCATTGCACGCGCCGCGAGCGCGGTGTCGATCCCGGTGTGCGGCAACGGCGGCGTCGTGGCCCACGCTGACTTCGAGCGCCTGCGCCGCGAGACCGGCGCGCGCTTGGCGATGGTCGGCCGTGGCGCGCTCGCCGATCCGTGGATCTTCAGCGGCCAGAGCGTCACGCGCGGCGAGGCCGCGCGCTTCCTCGTCGACTACGCGGACCTGATGCGCGAGCGCAACCAGTGGCCGGGCGGCGGCATCGCCGCGCGCGTGAAGCAACTCCTGCGCTACTGGACGGCCGGGGGCCTCGTCGAGAGCGAGGAGCAGCGCCTCGCGTGGCTGCGCGAGCAGGACGGCGCAGCACTGCTCGGTCGCTTGCGCGCGCTCGCCGCGCAGGCGTGACGCAAGGCAGGCGAGCGCGCGAGGCGCGCGGCCCTCAGCTGCGCAGCGCCGAAAGCATGCGCGAGATCAGTGAGCCCTTGCGCGGCAGCGCCTCGAAGCGCCCGCAATCGCGGCGCACGTTGAGCTTCTCGTGGTCGCCGGGGATCTCCTGCGCCTGATGCACGCGCTCGGCGAGCTTCTGGTCCATGTGCTGTGGTTGGTAGCAGCCGGTGCGGCGCTTCCAGACCGTGTCACCGGGGAACGAACGGAACCACTGGCAGTCCTTGCAGTCGACCATCGGGAAGTGGGCCCTCCGAGCCCTTGAGCGCGCACTTTCCCGCCGCGTGGCTCGCAGTTCAAGTCCTGCGGCGCGCCCCCCGCCGCCCGCCGCCCTCGCCGCGTGGGCTGCGGCCGTCGAAGCCCTTCTTGTTGGCGTCGAAATCGGGCTCCATCATCCCCGCGACGCGTCGCTCGGCCTCGCGCGGCTCGAGCGGCAGGCGTCGCGCCTCGACTCGGAAGATCTCGAGCCCCTGCGCGCGCGCGACGCGCTCGCGCTGCGTGCGCCCGTCGGGCGCGTCCTCCCACACTGCCTTGCGCGGCCGCCACTCGAACAGCTGCCCCGCGTTCTCGTGGGCGTAGCGCGCGTACTCGGGGTTGTCGGTCTGGAACACGAACAGACCGCCTTCGCGCAGCGCGAGCCAGATCGCCAGCAACGTGCGCGGGCCGAGCTGGCGCCTCGGGATCTTGGCGCGGTCGTAGTAGGGCTGCGGGTGGTAGAGGTGCACTTCGTCCAGCGAGGCCGGTTCGACGCGCTCGCAAATGAACTCGCTGGCGTCGCCCCAGGCGAACTTGACGTTGCTCAGTCCGCGCTGCCCAGCGCGCAGGCTGCCCATGCGCACGGCGGGCGGCACGAGCTCGACGCCGAGGTGGTCCGTGTCGGGCCGCGCGTAACCGGACTGGATCAGAAACAGGCCGTTTCCGCAGCCCAAGTCGACCACGCGCCGTGCGCTGCGACCAAAGGCCGCTTCCCAGTCGAAGCGCACGCGGGGTTCGCCGAGGCCCACGCGAGTGCGGGTCCAGCGTTCGCGCTCGAGCACCTCGCCCGGACACTCGTCCTCGGGCTCTCGGCCCCGCGGCGCGGCTGCATGCGACTCCATCGTGGCGCCAAGAGTACTGCACGAGCGGCGCGGGCGCTGCGCGGTCGGGCCAGCACGCGGTCCCTCCAGCACCTAGGCCGCCCCAAAGTGGCGCAAACTCGCGCGCCACACGCGACGTACGCTCCGCGTTCGAGCTTGCACCGACCGCCTCGAGCCCTCACCCTAGCCCCATGAAGCCCGCCGACCGCCCGTTCGCCAAGCTCAGTCCCCTCGCCGTGCGCCTCCCGGCGCTGTGGATCCTCGGCGTGGCCCTGATCAAGCTGGTCGCGGGCTCGCCCGCGGACATCCCGCTCTTCATCCGCGAGAACCCGCTCTCGCAGGCGCTCGGAGAGCAGCTCAACTTCCAGTGGATCGTCGCCATCGAACTCGCGTTCTCGCTCATCGCGCTGTTCGTGCCGCGCATCGGCTGGTGGCTCGTGAGCACGCTGCTCACGGTGTTCGTCGGCGTGCTGCTCAAGCTGATCGCCGAAGGCTCGACGAGCTGCGGTTGCTTCGGCGGCGCGATCACCCTCTCGCCCTATGCGATGCTCGCGATCGACGGCTCGCTGTTCGCATTCCTGCTGTTCACGCGGCCTTGGCAGGCGATTCCCGCGGCGCCGCTGCCGCTCGCGCGGCTCGTGCCCGCCGCGCTCGTCGGTGCCGTGACGCCTTTCATGGCCCTGCCGCTCGTCGATGGCTGGCGCAAGTCGCAGACGAGCACCCCCACGCCGACGAACACGACCGGCGCCGCGGTGACGACGCCCACGCGCCCCGCGCCGCTCGTGCTGCCCCAGATCCCCAATTCCAACCCCGGCACATCCGCCGCTCGCCCCAACTCCGCCGACGGCTTGCTGGTGCCGAGCTTCGACGCGAGCGGACGCTGGAAGCTCCCCGACTCGCTCCCGCGCTGGGCACGCCTGCGTCCGCCCGAGTGGATCGGCAAGTCGATCCACGACACCGACCTCGCGGTGTGGATGGACACGCGCACCTACCCTGAGGACGGGACGTGGATCCTCTACCTCGAGACCTGCTCGCACTGCGCGGACTATCTCAAGACGCTCGAAGCGAGTTTCGCGAGCGACCCCAAGCTCTATGTGTTCGTGCGCCTCGCCACCGACAAGGACGAGGCCGAGGGAGTGGTCACACTCAAGCCGCCCGGCGAACAGGCCGCGCTGCCCAAGGAAGTGACATGGGTGGTGGGGCCCGAGCTTCCGCCGTGGGAGCTCGTGCTCGAAGGCGGCGTGGTGCGCTCGGCCACGCGCCACGGCGACTAGCGTGCGCGCGCTCGTCCCCGCGCTCGTCTCGCTCGTGCTCGGAGCGAGCGCCTGCGAACGCGCGAGCGCGCCCGAGCGAGCGCCGGTGAAGATCGAGCACGCGACCCTCGATCCCTCGACGTGGGTCGGCCGCTCCATCCACGACAGCGACCTCGCGCGTTGGACCGACACGCGCAAGCTGCCGACCGACGCGCTGTGGGTCCTCTACCGCGTCGACTGCGATCACTGCCGCGAGCACCTGCGCGAGCTCGCCCGCGGCTTCGCCGATGCGCCGCGCGTGTTCGTGCTGCTCGCGCTGCGCGAGCGGGGCGACGAGCAGCGAGCGGTGGTCGACGACCTGCCTCCGGGCGAGCGCGTCGACCTCCCCGATCACGTGCGCTGGCACGCGACCGCGCCATGGGAGCTCGAGATCGACGGCGAGGGAGTGGTGCGCTCGGCCGTGGCCCCGTTGCCGCGCTAGGCGCGCGGGCTCACGGCCACGCCGCGAGGTACGCCAGCCATCCCGCGCAGTTTTCGCCGCGCGTGCCGCGCCGGAAGATGCCGTCGCCTTCGCCCTGCTCGCCGGAGCCCTCGAAGAAGCGCTCGACCTTCGAGAAACCAGCCTCGACCAGCAGGTCGCGCAGCTCGCACAGGGTCCACAGGCGCCAGTCGTAGCGAAAGGCCTCGAGCTCGCTGCCGTCGGGAAATTCGAAGCGGATGAAGCAGGTGTACTCGGCCGTGCCCGGCCAGTAGCGGTGCTGATCCCAGACGTAGGTGAAGCCGCCGCAGCGTCGGCGTTCCTCGAGTTCGGCTGGCGCGTCGAGGCCACCGTAGAGGTCGATCAAGAACAGTCCGTCCTTGGCGAGCGAGCGGCGCGCGGTCTGGAAGTAGGCGAGCAGCGTGCTCCGCTCGCGGAACACCCAGTAGGAGAAGTTGAACGCGATGCGCACGTCGGGGCGGCGGCGACCGGGCGCGCGGACGTCGCGCTCGTGCAGGGTCAGGCGCGCGAGGTCGAGTTCGGCGCAGTTGTGGGCCAGTCCCCACGCGAGCGGCTCGGGATCGAGGTCGAAGCCCTCGGCCGTGTTCTCGCGGTGGCGGCGCACCCAGTGGGACGAAATCAGCGCCGTACCGCAGAAATCCTCGCGCAGATGGCGCGGATCGCGCCCGCGCTCACGCCGGTAGATGCGCCGAATCAGCGCGATGTCCGCCTCGGGCGACTGCACCGCCTTTTGGTACAGCACGTACTTGTCGGCGCGCTTGGCCGAATAACGGTGTCGAATGCGTCGGGGCATCGTGGGGCAGTGCGGAACGTCGTCGTGGGCCGGACAGGATTCGCTCGCGCGCGGCTCGGCCAAGCTCGGCCGAGCGCCGGCGCAGGGAGGTCGTCGCGGAGCGTCGCGCGCTCCACACGGCCGCGAGCTCCATCGGCGCTCGCGTTCCGGCAGCCCCGGGTCGTGCTAACCCAGTGCCGCGTCAGCCCCGGGCCGTGTCAACCCCGCGCCGCGTCGTCCCCGGACCGCACAGGCCACGAGTTCCGCCGACTCGGCATGCCCCTCCGCCCGCGCAGACTCACCGCCGCACCGCGCGGATGCGTGGAGAGCGCTCGGGCTCGGTGCGTCAGGCGCCGCCGAGCGCACGCACGATGCGCTCATTGGTCTTCGGGTCGCTGACGACCACCCGCAGCACGCCTTCGCGAGCGCGCGGCACGCTGACCACGCTCTCCGGCACGATCTGACGGAGCCGGCGCGCGACATCGTTGGGGCGCTTGACACGCAGGAGAATCCAGTCGCCGACTTCACTCCACATGGGGCGGATCCCGGGGATGGAGGAGAGACGGGAGTAGTAGCGGTCCTTCTCGTCGATCACGGTCGCGGCCTCTTGTCCTGCCAAGGACGGCTGCGGTTGAGGTGCCGCGTCCGAGATTTGGACGAACGTCCAAATCGGCCCGGCTGCGGCGGGTCCCACAGTATCTGGTGTTTCGACCCGGTTCAACCGCCAGATGTGGTTCCATCCACGATTTTTCCACAAGCCACTCACCCTCCTCCACCGCGAGCTCACCAGCATTCCACCGCTCCCGCTCGGTCTGTGGCGCCTGTTGGGAACGCCGCGCGGGCTGCGAGCCGACGCTCAGCCGACCCGTTCCTTGGAGCGCCCCGCCCCCGACCGCCCAGGCGAATCAGGAGCGCGCGTAGCCGTGTTTCCAGCCCTCGACCAGCGAGAGCGTTTCGGCCTGGCACGAGCTCGAGAGCAGTGCATTCGCGGCGGTCTGGGCTTGGCGCAGCGCGATGCGATCGAATTCGCGGGCCACGTCGCGCAATTCGCCCGTCTCGACCGACCATTCGCGCACACCGGCACCGACGAGGAACGGCAGGTTGTGACGCCGCACGGCCGTGACGCCGAACACGCCGAAGGGACGCCGCAGCTCCTCGCACGCGTCGACGAGCGACTTGACGCCGCGCAACACGCACGGATGCAGCGCCTCGAACCACGCGCGCAGTTCGGAGTTGTCGCGATCGACGCCGAGCAGGTGTTGCGTGAGCGCGTCGAGGTTGGCGAGCACGAAGTCGGACTCGCGCGCGAGATCCTGCGCGCCGAACAGCGCCGCGGCCACTTCGACGATCACGCCGATCTGCAATTTCTCCGCCATCGCGATGCCGCGCTTGCGCAGCTCGAGCTTCTCTTCGAACACGACCTCTTTCACGCGCCGCAGCTCGCCGCAATCGGTGACGAACGGCAGCGCGATGCGCACGGGGCCGCCCGCCCCCGCGCGCAGGATCGCAGCGAGCTGGCGGCGCAGCACGAGCTCGCGCGAGAGCAGCGCCCGCACGCCGACGCGACCGAGCGCCGGGTTCGCCTCGCGCGCCTCGTGCAGGAACTTGAGCTCCATGGAGGAGTCCGCGTGCAGCAGCCGGAACGTGACGGGCGCGCCGCCCGCTGCGGAAACGACCGCTGCGTAGTGCTGGGCGAGGATCTCGTCGCTCGGCGCTTCCTTGTCGACGAGGAACAAGAGCTCGGTGCGGTACACGCCGATCGCATCGACGCCCTGCGCGCGCGCGGCCTGCACTTCGGGCAAGTTGCCGCACGAAGCGAGCAGGCGCACCTGCGTGCCATCGGCGGTGCGCGCATCGCGCGCACGCAAGCTCTCATCCTCCGCCACCGGCGCTTCCGCGCGCACCTCGCCGTACTGCGCGCGCACGACCTCGTCGGGGTTGATGCGCGCCATGCCCTCGCTCGCGTCGACGATGGCGAAGTCGCCCTCGCGCACGCTGTCGAGCAAGCCCGCGACCGCCGTGATGGTCGGGATGCGCATCGAGCGCGCGAGGATCGCCGCATGGCTCGTGAGTGCGCCAGCCTCCGTGAGGATGCCGAGCACGTGATCGCCCTGCAGGTTGAACATGTCGACGATCGACAGCTCCTTGGCCGCGAGCACGTAGTCCTTGGGGCGCGGCAGCACGCTCTCGCCTTCACCCGCGGGGCGCTCGAGGTGCCGCAGCACGCGGATGCCGACGTCGCGCAGGTCGACCGCGCGCTCGCGCAGCGACTCGTTCTGCACGAGCTTGAAGATGCGGTCGAAGTCCGCGATCACCTTGGCGATCGCGGCCTCGAGGCACAGCTGCTCGCCCAAGATCAGGTTCTCGACATCGGAGTGGAACACCGAGTCCTTCAGGTACGCGACGTGGACATCGAGGATGCGCGCGTCTTCGGTCGGCACCTTGCCCGCGAGCTTGTCCTTGAGGTCCACGAGCTGCGCGCGCGCGTCGCCGAGCGCCTTGTGGAAGCGGTTGAGCTCGCGCTCGACGGCCTCGCGCGGGATGCGCTCGAGCGAGGCGCTGTCGAGATCGTGGTCCTTGCGGTGGATCGGACCGAGCGCGAGTCCGGGGGACACCGAGGTGCCGCGCAGCACCAACCCTCCGGCGGGGCGTTCGGGGACGTTCTCGACGGGCACCGCGCCGCTGGGGGTGTCGCTCATGGTTCGGAGATCCTACGCAACGGCGGATTTCGAAAAAGAGCGCGCGACGATCGCGGGCGCAGGTCGCAAGATGGCGCGCCACGAGGCTCCCATGCACAAGCTCCCCCGCTCCGCTCGCGTCCTGCCGCTCGCCCTGCCGCTCCTCGCCCTCGCGCTCATCCCGAAGCAACTCGCCGGGGCTTGCGGGGACGGCCAGGGCGAGGCAACGACGGCGGCGGTCGAAGCGAACTCGGGCTGGAAGCCGGTCCCGCCCACGGAGCTCTACGACGTCGAGAAGGTCGTCGACGGCGACACCGTCCACGTCGTGCGCGACGGCAAGCTCGAAAAGCTGCGCCTGTCCTGCGTCGACACGGAGGAGAAGTTCTCCACCAACAGCAGCGACCCGAGCAAGCCCTCGACCGTCTTCGGCGAGGACTGCGCCCAGTGGGCCGCCGAGTTCTTCGCCGCCCTCGCCAAACCGGGTGAGAAGCCCAAGGTCGGCCTCAGGTTCGCTGGGGAGCGCGAGGAGCGCGACGTCTACGGACGCCTCTTGTGCCACCTGATCCTGCCCGACGGGCGCAACTTCAACCTGCTGCTCGTCGAGCTCGGCAAGAGCCCCTACTTCAACAAGTACGGCAACGACCTCGTGTGCCACGAGCTGTTCGTGGCGGCGCAGTCGCGCGCGCGGAACGCCAAGCGCGGCATCTGGGATCCCGCGACGAACGTGCCCAAGACCGAGGGCGCGCGCAGCGCGCGGCGGCCCTACGAGAAGTTGCTGCCGTGGTGGGACGCGCGCGCGCAGGCCATCGATCATTACCGCGCCGCGGCCGCGGCGGACGCCGCACACGTGGCCGCCGCGGACATGCCGCACGAGCTCGAGCGCGCGCTGGCGAGCTCCGCCAAGGGCGAGGACGTGTCCATCTTCGGCTCGATCCAGCGCATCTTTCGCGAGGATGACGGCAGCGTGACGGTGCTCTTCCGCACCGGCGACAAGCAGCCCGCGTTCCGCGCCAAGTTCGCGCGCGAACACGTCGCGAAGTACGAGAGCCTCGGGCTGGACAAGCGCGACGACGAGGAGTTCGTGCAGAACTTCCTGTGGGTCGAGGGACGCGTCGCGAAGGGCGCGCGCGGCTTCGACATGGCCTGCGCGGATCCCGCGCGCTGGCGCGTCGCCGGTCCCGAACCCAAGTGACGCGCGCGACCTAACCCGGCGGCGGTTCGCGGCGCTTGCGCGCAGCTTTCAGCGGCACGCTGAAGACGCGCTCGCGCAACAGGGCGAGGTCGGCGGGCAGCGGAGCCTCGACGACCAGCGCGGCTCCGGTGCGCGGGTGGGTGAATTCCAGCCGCCGCGCGTGCAAAGCGACGCGCGGAAAGCGGAACGGGTCCTGCTTGAACTTGCCGTACTTGCGGTCGCCGACGAGCGGCCAGCCCGAGTGGGCGAAGTGCAGGCGAATTTGGTTGTAGCGACCGGTGACGAGCTCGACCTCGACCTCGTTGGCGGCCATGCCGCGCGAGAGCACGCGGTAGTTCGTGCGCGCGGGCTTGCCGATCGCGGAGACGCGCGCCTGCGCGCCGTCTTCGAGGATCGGGAAGTTGATCGTCCCCTGCTCGTGCTTGGGTCCCATCAGGACCAGCGCCCAGTAGAACTTGCGCACGCTGCGCTCGCGAAAGAGCTCCTCGAGGCCCGTGCGGGTCTGCGCGTCGCGCGCGAGCAGGAGCGCGCCGGATACTTCGCGGTCGAGCCGGTGCACGGGGGAGACCACGTAGCCTCGCTCGCGCAGCGCGTCGAGCACGGTGCGGCCCTCCGCGCCCGGAGTCGGGACCGAGAGCAGGCCCGAAGGCTTGGAGACGACGAGCAGGTGCTCGTCCTCGTGCAGGATCTCGACGGCGGCGTTCATCCGAGGGCGTCGACGGACGATTGTAGAATCCCTCGCCATGAACCTCGCGCGCGAAGCAGCCGTTCTCGCGATCCTCGCCGCCAGCGTGTCCTGCACGAGCGTGCCCCCGCTCGCGGCCCCGCCGACCTCGGTGCCGCAGCTCGCCACACCGGCCCCCGAGCTCGAAGCCTACCGGTCGGACGTCGAGGCGCTGGTGCGCGAGGCCCTCGTGAAGGGCCGGAGCTTCGCGCTGCTCGCGGAGCTGTGCCTCAGCGCGCCCAAGCGGCTCTCCGGCAGCAAGGGCGCGGCGCGCGCGGTGGCGTGGGCCGAGCGCACGATGCGCTCCATCGGCCTCTCGAACGTGCGCCTCGAGCCCGTGCTCGTCCCCCACTGGGAGCGCGGCGAGACCGAGTCCCTGCGCGTGCTCGACGCGGACGGACTGCCGCGGGAGCGCCTTTCGATCCTCGCGCTCGGCGGCAGCGTCGCGACGCCGCCCGGCGGCGTGAGCGCCGAAGTGATGGTCGTGACCAGCTTCGAGGAGCTGCGCGCCCGCGCGGCGCAAGCACGCGGCAAGATCGTGCTGTTCAACCGCCCGATGGACCCCGCCCAGCACGACTGCTTCGCGGCCTACGCAGGCGCGGTCGACCAGCGCGGTCGCGGCGCGAGCGAAGCGTCGCGCGTCGGCGCTCGCGCCGCGCTCGTGCGCTCGATGACCATGGCGCTCGACGACCACCCGCACACCGGCGCGCTGCGCTACGACGAGGACGTCGCGCCGCTGCCCGCGGCCGCGCTGAGCACGCTGGCGGCGGATCGGCTCGCGGCGCGCGTGGCCGCGGGCGAGCGCGTGCGCGTGAACCTCCAGCTCTCGTGCCGCACGCTGCCCGATGTCCTCTCCCACAACGTGGTCGGCGAGATTCCCGGCACGGGCATCGAGCGCGAGATCGTCGTCGTCGGCGGCCATCTCGACGCGTGGGACGTCGGCCACGGGGCCCACGACGACGGCGCCGGCTGCGCCCACTGCCTCGAAGCCGCTCGGCTGATCCTCGCGCGCGGCCTCCAGCCGCGACGCACGATCCGCGTGGTGCTCTTCATGAACGAGGAGAACGGCGCGCGCGGCGCGCAGGCGTACTACGAGGGGCACCTCGACGAGCTCGAGCGCCACGTGCTCGCGCTGGAGTCCGATGCGGGCGGCTTCACGCCGCGCGGCTTCGCCACCGACGCCAACCCGCGCGCCTTCGAGTCCCTGCGCGCCATCGTCGAGCTGCTCGACTCGGCGAGCGCCAACGCGCTGCGCGTCGGAGGGGGCGGCGTCGACATCGGACCGCTCGCGCGCTCCGGTGTGCCCCTCGTCGGTTTCCGTCCCGACGACGAGCGCTACTTCGACCATCACCACTGCGAGCGCGACACGCTCGACAACGTGCACCCGCGCGAGCTCGCGCTCGGCTCCGGCGCCATCGCCGGTCTGCTGCACGTGATCGCCAACCTGCCGCAGCCGCTAAGGCGCAACCCGCAGCCCGTTCCCGCGCCGAGCCGCTAGCGCGGAAAGAGCGCCGAGGAAACGAGGCCGAGCCTCGCAAGCCGGAACGAGAGGCCGACGCCGAGGCAGCCCAAGCCGTACTTCACGCTGCGCGAGAAGTTGATCGAGCTCGCCTCGGGGAAGTACTTGGTCGGACAGGACACTTCGGCGATCGTGAAGCCGTGCCAGACGATCTGCGCGAGCATCTGGTTGTCGAACACGAAGTCCTCGCTGTTGTGCGAGGTGTCGACCTTCTCGAGCAAGCGCCGCGAGAAGGCCCGGTAACCCGTGTGGTACTCGCTGACCTTGGCGCCGATCAGCGCGTTCTCGGCCGCCGTGAGAAAGCGATTGGAAACGTACTTCCAGATCGGCATGCCGCCCGCGAGCGCGCGCCCGCCGAGGATGCGCGAGCCGAGCACGCAGTCGTACAACCCGTTGGCGATCATCGAGCTCATCGCCGGGATCAGGAGCGGCGTGTACTGGTAGTCAGGGTGCACCATGATCACGATGTCGGCCCCGGCGTCGAGCGCGATGCGGTAGCAGCTCTTCTGGTTGCCGCCGTAGCCGCGGTTGCGCGGGTGCACGTGGACGACCGTGTTCGGCAAGGTGCGCGTGATCGCCACCGTCTCGTCGCGACTGCCGTCGTCGACGACCACGACGAGATCGACGACGCCCTGCGCCATCACCTCGTCCCAAGTCTTCTTGAGGGTCGAGGCCGCGTTGTACGCGGGCATCACGACCACGACCTGCTTGCCGTTCTGCATGGTTTCCGAGCGCCAGCCTACTCCCGCCGCGCGCTCGACGCCGCGGGAAAGATCTTCCGCGCCCTCACAGATCCGCCAAGGTGCAGGTCCGACCGCGGTTCTGCAGGACGAGCCAGTGTCGCAGCGGCTCGAAATACTCGACCATGGCGCGCGCCGAGAGGTCGGAGCCCGTGGCCTCGCGCAGGACCGCGCGCCAGTCGCGGCTCGAGCCCGGCGTGAGGATGCCGCGCAGGAACTCGCCCACTTCCTTCGAGCCGTAGTAGTTGGTGTCGCGCGGGTCCTGATGCAGGATCTGCGTGGCGATGTGCTGGTGCAACTGGAACAGCAGCACGAAGCTGAGCGCGTAGTCGTAGTAGCCGGCGGGATCGTCGTTGATGTGAGTCTTCGTCGCGGCGTCGCAGAACTCCTCGCCGCGCGGCGCGGGCGGAGCGATGCCTTGGTAGCGCGCCGCGAGCTCCCACCAGCGCGCGTTCCAGCGCTGCGGGTCGAGCTCGTCGTGGTAGAGCTCCTTCTCGAACGAGAACATCGTGCCCGTCGACCACGGGATGAACACCACGTAGTTGAGCGCCTCGCGCAGCAGCAGTTGCATCGGGTCGGCCGCCTGTCCGCCAGTCTCCAGTCCGATCGACTGCACGAAGCGCGGCTGCATCGCGGCGAGCCCCATCAGCGAGCCGACCGCCTCGTGGTACGCGCGGTTCGCGCCTTCGCGCAGGAGCGGCGGCACCTGCGGATTGGTGTAACACAGGTAGTAGTAGATGTGCCCGAGCTCGTGGTGCGTGGTTTCGTACCACTCGGCGTTGGACTCCACGCTCATCAGCGAGCGCACGTCGCGGTCGAGGTCCATGTGCCACGCCGAAGCGTGGTTGTTCTTCTTGTAGCCCGCGTCCGGCGCGAGCGGATAGAGCGACGAGCGCTCCCAGAACACGGCGGGCAGCGGCTCGAAGCCGAGGCTGGTGTAGAAGCGCTCGGACTGCTCGACCAGCCACTGCGGCGTGCGCGCCGCCATGGCGGCGTCGAGATCGAAGCCCTGCACGTCGACGAGGCTCGACCAATCCTGTCCCCAGCGATTGGGCAGCCAGTGCGCGGGAATCAGGTCGGGCACGCTCTGGCCGTACTTGTCCGCGAGGCGATGGCGCGCCCAGGTGTGCAGCTCGCGATACAGCGGCCGCAACTCGCGGTTGATCTCCTCGATCTTGGCGGCCATGTCCTGCGTGGTCATGCCGTATTCGCTGACCATGTAGGAGAAGTAGTCCTTGTAGCCGAGCGTGCGCACGACCTCGTTGCGCAGCCCGCGCAGATCGACCAGCCCCGGACGCAGGCCCACGCCGACTTCCTTGGAACATTCCCAGATCGCGCGACGCCGCGCGAGGTCGGGCTCGGACTTCAAACCGCCGTCGATCTCGTTGGCGGAGACTTCCTTGCCGTCGAGACGGAACGTGAAGCCGTACAGCTTCTCGACCTGCGCCGTCTCGGCCGCGATGCGCCGCTTCACGAGCTCGCGCTGTGTCTGCGGACCGCTCGCGGCGCGGAACAGCACGCCCTCGAGCTGCTTCACCTGCAGGTCGGTGAGCTCCGCGCGGCACTGGAGCAATCGCTGCGCCGTTTCGATGTTCTCGATCGAGCCGGTGAACGCCGCGGTCGCCTCCTCGGCGGCCTGCGTGCGCTTCGCGTTGCTCTCGTCCCCGGGCACGATGCGCGTCTGGGACGCCCACTGCGCCTCGCTCGAGGTCGCGTACAGCCCGACGTAGGCACGCGTGTAGCGGTCGAGGAACTCCTGCGCCTCGATCTGGCGCACCGACGGGGTCGAGACGCACGCACACGCGAGGAGCGACAGCAAGGCAGTGAGGATGAGCTTCATTGGCGCGCAGGGTAGCGTGAAGCGCGCGAGAGTTGGAGCGCGGATGCTTGCCGCTGGGCGCGCGAACGGTGTAGAAGCTGAGCCGTCGCATGAGCAACGCTCCCCCTGCACGGCCCGCTGCCGCGGCTCGCCTGCGCTGGCTGGGCGCGCTCGCGGTTCTCGCCGCGGCGCTGTGGCCGTTTTGGACCTCGCTCGAATTCCCGTTCCTCGCTTGGGACGACGACGTCAACTTCACGCACAACGACGGCTTCCGCGGCCTCGACGCGGAGCATCTGCGCTGGATGTGGACGAGCTTTTACGCCGGCCACTACATGCCGCTGTCATGGATGAGCTGCGCGCTCGACTACGAGCTCGCAGGGCTCGATGCGCGCATGTTCCATGCCACGAACCTCGCGCTGCACGCGACCTGCGCGTTGCTGTTGTTCCTCGCGCTCGACGAGCTGCTCGAGCTCGGCGGCGTCGGCGCGAGGCGAGTCGCGGCCGCCGCGCTCGGCGCGTGCTTCTTCGCGGCGCATCCGCTGCGCGTCGAGTCCGTCGTGTGGCTGACCGAGCGCCGCGACGTGCTGTCCGGAGCGTTCCTCGCGCTGTCGGCGTGGTCGTGGATCCGCGCGCAGCGAGCGCTGGCCGCGCGCTCGCGCTGGCTTGGCCTCTCGATCCTCGCCTTCGCCGCGTCGCTGCTCTCGAAGGTCGCTGGACTGGGCTTCCCACTCGTGTTGCTCGCACTCGACGCTTGGCCGCTGCGTCGACACGACCGAGTGGGCTGGCGTCCACGGATCGTCGAGAAGCTCCCCTACTTCGCGCTCGCGCTCGGCGGCGCCGTCCTCGGCATCCTCGGCCAACGCTACGGCACGCAGGTGCTCGCCGACCTCGATGCGCGGCCGCTGCTGGAGCGCCTCGCGATCTCGACCTTTGCCTTCCGTTCGTATCTACGCCACACACTGCTGCCGCTGGGCTTGTCGCCGTTCTACGAGCTGCCCGCGCGCATCGCGCTGCTCGAGCCGCGCTATCTGGCCTCGCTCGTGTTCGTGCTCGCTTCCAGCGTGTTCTTGTTCCTGCGCCGTCGGCGCTCGAACACGCATGCCGCGCTGTGGACCGCCTGGTGGAGCTTGTGCGTGCTCGTGGCGCCCGTGATCGGCATCGTCCATGCCGGCCACCAGATTGCGGCGGATCGCTACACGTACCTGCCCTCCTTCGCGCTCGCCGGACTCGTCGCCGCGGCGCTCGCGCGCTGGCAGGGACGCGCGGCGCTCGTCGCGTTCGCGGGCTGCATCGTCGCGCTCGGCTTCACGGCGCGGGCGACGACCGCGCACTGGAGCGACACGCGCACGCTCTTCGAGCGCGTGATCTCGATCGAGCCCGACAGCTACCTCGGGCACCACAAGCTCGGCGTGCTGCTGCATCAGGCAGGAGAGCCACAAGCTGCGCTCGAGCACTTCGATCGCGCTCTCGCGCTGCGCCCCGAGCGGCCGCAGGCCGACCTGCGCTACGACCGCGCCCTCGCGCGCATGGCGCTCGAGCGCCGCGATGCGCTCGAGGACATCGAGCGCGCGCTCGACGAGCAGCCGGGGCACGCGGGCGCGCTGCGCGTGTTCGCGCAGGAAGGCGAGCGCCGCTTCGGACGGACGTCGAGCGAGGTCGACCTCCGCATCGAACGCGCGCTGGACGACGGCGGCCCGCCGCTCGTCGCACTCGAGCTCGCCGCCCGCCGCGCGCTCGAAGCGGGCGAGAACGAGCGCGGGCTGGGGCACGCGCTGGAGTACGCGCGCCTCGCCCCGAACGCGCCGCTCGGCCACCGACTCGTCGGACGCGCGGCGCTGTTCCTCGGCGAGTTCGAGCGCGCGCGGGAAGCACTGGAGCGCAGTTGCGCGCTCGGCCCGAGCGCCGACGCCCACTACGAGCTCGGCCTCGCCCTCGAGCGCCTCGGGAAACCCGAGGCGGCCCGCTCGCAGTTCCGTCGCGCGCTCGAGCTCGACCCAGCGCACCCGCGCGCCGCGGGCAAGCTGTGACGCGCGCCCTAGTAGGAAGATCCTTCAAGTCTCGCGCCCGCCTGCTCCGATCTGCCGTCTTGGGGAGCCCGCGCCGCGCAACTTCGCGCCGCGCCCGCCCCTTCGCGAGCAATTCGACATGGCCTGGATCGACGCGCTGTTCCACCGCATGGTCGAGGTTGGAGCCTCGGACCTGCACCTGACCTCCGGCCTGCGGCCACTGTTCCGCCAGTCCGGCGACATGACGCCCATCGACGGCGCGCCGGTGATCGGCCCCGACGAGATGCGCCAAGTCCTGTACGAGATCGCACCCGAGCGCAACCGCGCGGAGTTCGAGCAAACGAACGACACGGACTTCGCCTACGAGGTCGAGGGGCTCGCACGCTTTCGCGCCAACCTGTTCATGGATCGCAACGGCCCCGGCGCCGTGTTCCGTCAGATCCCGAGCGAAGTGCTCACGGCCGCGCAGCTGGGACTGCCCAAGGCCGTGCTCGACTTCTGCATGCTCTCCAAGGGGCTCGTGCTCGTCACCGGACCGACCGGCAGCGGCAAGTCGACCACGCTCGCGGCGATGATCGACCACATCAACAAGACGCGCACGGATCACATCATCACGATCGAGGATCCGATCGAGTTCGTGCACCGCCAGCAACGCTGCCTGATCAACCAGCGCGAAATTCACCGCCACACCCAGTCCTTCAAGCGCGCGCTGCGGGCCGCGTTGCGCGAGGACCCCGACATCGTTCTGGTCGGCGAGATGCGCGACCTCGAAACGATCGAGATCGCGATCGAGACCGCGGAGACCGGCCACCTCGTGTTCGGCACGCTGCACACGAACACCGCGCCGTCGACCGTCGACCGCATCATCGACCAGTTCCCAGCGGACCGACAGAACCAGATTCGCACGATGCTCGCGAGCTCTCTCAAGGGCGTGATCGCGCAGACCCTGTGCAAGAAAAAGCCCAAGGGGCGCGCGGCCGCGCTCGAGATCCTCGTGGCCAACACGGCGATCGCGGCCAACATCCGCGAGGGCAAGACGCACGGCATCGTCTCGGCCATGCAGATGGGCGGCAAGCTCGGCATGAAGCTCCTGAACGACTCGCTGCTCGAGCTCGTGCGCGCCGGCACGGTCGAGCCCAGCGAGGCCTTCCTCAAGTCGGTCAACAAGGACGACCTGCTCGCCAAGCTGCAATCGATCGGCGTGTCCTTCGACCCGTCCAAATTCGGCGAGTGCGTCGAAGTCCCGGCTGCGATCGGGGCGCTGCCCGGGGCCGCATCCGCGCCGCGCCCGCAGGCTGCCGCGCCGACTCCCCAGCCGCGCGCGCCGACTCCCCTGCCGCGCGCGCCGATGCCCCATCCGAGCGCGGCCCCGAGCGCAGCGAGCAGTGCCCTCGCGCCGCCCGCGCCCAACGCGCCGCCGAGGGGTTGGACCGACCCCTTCGAGCAGTTCAAGAAGCAGCGCCCCGGCTAGTCGTCGGAACGACTGCGTCTAGCGCAACAGCACCGTCTCGCCTTCGAGCACCGCGCGCTCGGAGATCGAGCCGCCCAGCGCGCGCCCAGCGAGGTTGGCGACGAGTCGCGCGGCTCCACAGGCACCGTTGCTCGCCTCCGTGGCGTAGGGAACCACGAGCCGCGCCACGCCATCTTCGCCGATCGGCGCGCGATCGCGCCACTCGAGCTGCGCTCCGCCCGGCTGCGCGAGCGAAAGCGCGACCTCGAGCATCTGCCCGCTCGCGCCGCGCGCCTCGACGCGCGCTCCCGCGACGCGCTCCCAGACCCACGCGGCCGGAGCGAGATCGCGCGGACCGCGCAGCGCGCGCGCAGGATCGCGCAACGGCGCAACCCACACGAGCCGCAGCCGAGCGAGAGGACGCGCGTCCCGCCCGAGCGGTCCGAACACCGCGCCGTCGAACATCGCGCGCGCGCCGAAGGTCAGAAACCACTCCGGCCGAACATTGCCCCCACGCTCGCTGCCCGCTTCGACATGGCGCGCGCGGCGCGCGGGATCCACGCCGTCGAGCAACGTGTTGAGCGCGTTGGGAAGATCGCTGTCGACCAGCGCGTAGCGCACGCGCAGCTCGTCCATGCGCGCCACGAGCGCGAGCTCGTCCTCGGCGAGCAAGAGCTCCGGCGACGCGCGGAAGCCCTCTTCGCCCACGTACGAGCCGAAGTTGGTCGCGAGACTGCCGCGGCCTGCGAGCCGCTCGAGCGCGTGACCGTGGGACCACAGCGCCAAAACGGTTTCGCCCTGCGCGCGTTGCGGCTGCAGTCCGATCCACTCGAGCCCCAGACGCGCGCCGATCGTCGCCGGTCGCTCGAAGCGCAGTGCCTCGCGACGCAGCGGCCAGCGCTCCGCGCTGCGCGCGAGCGCCGGCCAGCCGAGCAGCACGGCCACCAGCGCTGGCAGCGCCGCGCGAACCGCGCACGCGACTCGCGAGCGGGCTGGGATCGCGCTCGCTCGCCCGAGCGCGATTCCAACCACGACCGCGAGCGGCAGCGCGAGGCCCTCCGCGAAGCGCGCCTGACTCAGCGCTTGGATCGCGAGCACCGCGGAGGCCACGGCCCAAGGCAACAGCGCCAACTCACCGCGCCAGATCCGACGCACGAGCGCGAGCCAAGCCAAGGGAAACACGAACGCCGCGAAGCCGACCATGCGCAGCGCCACGGCGAGCTCTCCGTCGCGCACGAGCGGCGCCGACTCACCGATGCGCGCCATGAACGAATCGACGCGGCTGACCCACTCGAGCCCCTCGCGCACGCCGCGCGCGGGCGCGGCGTCGGACCACGCGAGAAAGGCGAGCGCCGCGAGCGCCACGGCCGCCACTCCCGCTGGCAGCGCACGTCGCAGCGGCACAGACACCGGCCGCGCCGCGAGCGGAGCGAACACGAGCGCTCCGGCAGCGAGGTAGGCGAGGTGGAACCACGAGAGGTTGACGACGATCCACGGATGCGTCGCGTTCCACGGGCTCGAGACGATCGCGGGCAGCGCCACGAGCAGGGCGCCGACGTGGAAGCACAATGCCAGCGCGCCCAAACCGGGGAGGGCGCGGCGCGCATGCACGAAGAGCAGCGCGACCAGCGCGAACTGCACGCAACCCACGAGGATCAACGTCGCGACCCAGGAGCCCAAAGCAAGTCCGGCGACCGCACCCGCCAACGTCCCGAACAGCGCTCCGCGCCGCGGCTCCTGCAGGCAACGCTCGCCCATGCCGAGCGAAAGAAGCGCGAGCACCGCGCCGCTCGCGAGCGAGACGAACGCATGGTGGTCGCCGTTTCCGAGCTTCCCGTACTCGATGGCCGCACCGTTGAGCGCGTGCAGCAGCCCGGCGGCCACTCCCGCGGGCGCGCCTGCGATGCGCCAGACGACGAGCAGCGCCAGCACGCTCCCGAGCACGCTGGCGAGCGTCGCGGCGCTCGCGACCGCGCGCTCGAGCCACTCGGCGCGCCCCTCGCTCGGAGCGCAGGGCCCGAGAACGGTCGCGAGCAATCGCGAGTAGTACGGCGGCCAGGGAATCGCGGAGCCCCGCGGCGCGTTGAGTCGCGCGTCGGTCTGCGCCACGGCGCCTTCGTCGAGTGCGCGCTCCACCCGCCGCACGTGGTACTGGGTGTCCGGGTCCGTGCTGAACCAGCTAGCGCGATCGGGCAGCTCCACGCGCCGGTTCTGCGCCTCGCGCGCGAACCACGACACGCTCGCGACGAGCGCGATCCACACCACCAGCAAGACGCGCGCGCGCGGCATGGCGAGCTACCCTACCGAACGCTCCACGCCGATCCAGCGCCACAGCGGGGCTCAGGTCGCAGGATTGGCCGCGGGCGCTGCATCGGGAGCGGCTTCCTCGCGGGCCGCGCGCTCGACCAACTCGCGCATGCTGCGGTTGTGGACCGAGGATCGTCCCTCGGCGTCGAGCGCGCGCAGGGCGCGGTCGGCGAGGGCGTCGAGCGACACGAGCCGCCCGCCCTCGCTGGCGCGCACTTCGCCGCGCACGGCGAGCAGCACGTCGCTGATGCGAATCGTCGCGGGGTCGCGCGCGGGTTGCCAGCCCTGCACCTGCCCCGCCTCGCTCGGCTCGATCGCCGCCACCAGTCCGCGCTCGCGCAGGTCGGAGAGCACTCGCTCCGCCGTGCTGAGCGCGACGCCGACGCGGCGCGCGAGCTCAGGCACGCTCGGGCCCCGCTCTCCGGCGAGGAACGCCTCCGACAACCGCGCCATCACGCGCACGGCCACGTGCTCGGCATGGGCGGGAGCGATGCGCGTACCGGTTCCGACGCCTTGGTACTCGTAGTGCTTCTCCGCCGCGTAGGCGAGCTCGGCTCCCGCCAGCACGATCACCCACGAGAGCTGGACCCACACGAGGAAGATCGGGATAGCCGCAAAACCGGCGTAGATCGCGTTGTACCTCGCGACGCCGATCTGGAACGCGATGTGCGCGAGCAGCGCGCCCTCCCACGCCAGCGAGGCGCACAGGCCTCCGAGCAGCGCGGCGCCGAAGCGGCCGCGGCGGTTGGGCATCACGAGGTAGAGCAGCGTGAAGGCCACCCAGCCGACGAGCACCGGCGCGAGCTTGATCAGGAGCTGGAGCACGACGCCGAGCGCGAGCCTGCGCTCGAGGAACTCGAGCACGCCCGCATTCTGCAGCGCGGTCGTGACGCCGATCGCAACCACGAGGAAGATCGGCGCGACGACCACCATGGTCAAGTAGTCGGAGAGCTTGCGCACCAGCGTGCGCGCCTTGCGCACGCTCCAGATCTGGTTGAACGAGGCCTCGACGCTCGAGAGCAGTCGATGCACCGCGAGCAGCAGCACGACGAGGCCGATCGCGCCGAGTCCCTTGACGTCCGTGCCGTCGACCATGTCGAGCACGTTGTCGAACACACCGCGCAAGTGCGCGAGCCCCTGCTCCGGAGCGGCGCTCGCGAGCACGAGCGGAGCGTCGCGGGCCTCGAGCAAGGGACTCGGAGCCTGCTCGACGGCGCCGAACAGCGTGTCGAGGTACGGATCGATGCGGTGCTTGCGCAGGTCCTCGTAGAACCCGAGGCCCTTGAGGATCGCGAACGAAAACGCGAGCAACGGCACGAGCGAGAGCATGGTCGTGTACGTGAGCGCCATCGCGCGCAACGTGCAATTGTCGCCGACGAAGCCGACCGTGGCGAGGAACACGACGCGCGCGCACTTGTACACGCAGCGCCGCACGCGCGAGAGTTCCTCCAGACGCGCGTCCCAGATCGTCTCCGTGAAAAAGCGCAGCGCTCGCCCCTGCGGTCCCTTGTTGAGCAGCGGCAACCGCGCGAGCTTGTCCGGCAGAGCGTGTTTTGCGTTGCTGTCCATGGTGACTTCTCCTGCGTTCACTGCGCCTTGGGCGAGAGCACGTAGCTCGTGCCGCCACGCTCCATCCACACCCGCTCGAGATCCGCGCGCGAGTACGTGCGCGAGCCCGCGGCCGCGTCCGGCGCGCAGGGATCGTTGACGTACACGCCGCCTTGTCCGTCGAAACCCGTGAGCACCAAGAGGTGCCCCGCCGTCGCCTCGTAGGGCGCGGACGCGAGCTCGCCCGGTTGCGCCGCGATCGAGATCACCAGCGGCTGACCGGCCGCGATGTGTTCCTCGACCGACTTCCAGTCGCCCAAGCGCGCGAGATAGCCGGGCACGCCGAGCTCGAACGCGCCCTGCACCGCGCGCGTCCAGTTGCCGTAGATCTCGTGGCGCGGGTCGTACAGCAAATCCGCGACCTGCTGCGTGGTCTTCGACACGCCGCGCTGCTCGAGCACCATCGCGACCGAGGTCGGCGAGCAGATGCGACCCGCGATCTCCGCTCGCTCGGCCTGCTGGCTGCGGAACGGCACCTCGATCCGGCGCGAGAGCGTCGGAACGTGCGCCGGGATCGGCCCCGCAACTCTCCGACTGAAGCACACCGACACGCTGCGCACGAGCACGGGCCGCGCCTGCGTGGGATCCGCCGTCGTCGTGCGGACGCGGTACTGGGCGCGGCCCCACGTGCGCGTCGAGACGAAGAAGTCGATGTCGACCTTGCCGCCCTCGAACTCCGTGCGCAGCGGCGCCTGTGCGTCGAACTTGGGCCCGCCGGGATCGTCCCGGCGCAAATACAAGGGCGGTGGCGTGATGCTGCCCCAGTCGCCCACGTACAGCCATGGCGACCACGGCGTCTTGCCGTTCTCGCGCACGCGCAGCTCGAGGCACATGCCGGTCCCCTCGGGTACGGTCGCGTTCCACGAAACGAGCGCCTGCTCGAAACCGCCGGTGACGTAGAGCTCCGCCGACTCGTAGAAACCGTCGAGCCAGCCCGCGAGGTTGGCCGGATCCTGCGACCACAGCGCGTCGATCTGCTCGCTGCTCCCCGCAATCGCCCCCGTGCTCAGCCGCACGGGCGCGTCCGCATTCAATTCCGCGCGGTACGCGCTCGCCATTCCGCCCGCGAAGAAGTCCTCGAACGAGTGGTGACGAACGAGCACGTGCTCCCAATGGCGGGGCTGTGATTCCTGCCAGACCGAAAACGTGAGCAGCGCGACTGCGAGCATCGAGGGCCTTGCGTCGCGCACCCATGGCCGCGCGACGCGGACATCCTCGACTTTCCCCGCGCGGCTTGTCGAGATCCAGCCCGAGGGAATCCGCGTCGGGCGCCTAGCGCCCGGCCCACTGCGCCAGCGCGAGCCCGGCCGCCACGAGCACGGCGCCCAGCCCGAGCAGCCACCACCCGATCCGGCTGCGTCGCTCGGGCGGCTGCCACACGTAGGGGTCGCCATGGCCGTGTCCGCCAGCGTGGGAGTGGTCGCCAGCGTGGGAATGGCCGCGCGTTTCGCTCGGCGTATGGTCGTGGGAATCGCCGTCGGTCATCGCGGCTGCTCTCTCAGGCCCCTCGCGGACCGCGCGCCTGCGCCACGAGGTGCCCGGCTTCCTTGAGCACGATCTCGTCCATGGCGAGCCGCAGCGCCTTGGGCGAGCCGGGCAGGGCCAGCACGACTTTTCCGCCCAGCAGTCCGCCGAGCGCGCGCGAGAGGATCGTCGCGGCGCCGATTTCGCGAAAGCTGAGCCAGCGGAAGAGCTCGCCGAAGCCCGGGATCTCGCTGTCGAGGATCCCCCGCAGCGTGTCGTAGGTCACGTCGCGCGGTGCGATTCCCGTGCCACCGGTGCACAGCACCAGATCGACATCGCCGCAGTCCACCGCTCGTCGCACCGCCGCGGCGATCTCGGCGCGCTCGTCTCGCACGATCTCGCGCAGCACGACCGCATGACCGGCGCCCTGCACGCTCTCGACCAGCAACGGACCGCCGCGATCCGTGCCCGCGTCGCGCGTGTCGCTGATCGTGATCACCGCGAAGCGCAGCTTGGCGGGAGCGCAGCCCTTGTGCTGCTCGAGGCTCATGCCTTGGCCCCCAGCCCGTCGAGCAGCCGCCGCAGGCGCTCGACGCGCGCCACTTCGACGGGCTCGTCGACCGCGCCGTTGCGTTTGAGCGACGTTCCGACGATCGCGCCGCTGGCATGAGCGAACATCTCGGCCGCGTTGTTCTCGCTCAGGCCGGAGCCGATGAGCAGCGGCGCGTCGCCCACCGCGCGCCGCACCGCCGCGACACGCTCGACGTCGGGCGCATGGCCCGTGCCCGAGCCGCTGACCACCAGCGCATCCGCCAGCCCGCGCTGCAACGTGTCCGCCGCCGCGCTCTCGATCGAGCCGCCGCCGAGCGGCACCGCGTGCTTGACGTGCACGTCGCACAGCAGCGCCACGCCCGGGCACAGGCGCGCGCGCTCGCGCAGCGTCTCCGCGGCCTTGCCTTCGATCACGCCTTGATCGGTCACCGCCGCGCCCGCGTGCACGTTGATGCGCACGAAGCTCGCTCCCGTCGCCGCGCACAGCCCCAGCGCCGCGCGAGCATCGTTGCGCAGCACGTTGACTCCGACGGGCGCTCCGCCCGCTGCTTCGATCACGCGCTGCAAGGCGAGCGCCATGGTCGCGATGGCCTCCGGCGGCACGCGCTCGGCGAAGAAGGGCACGTCGCCGAAGTTCTCAACGATCAGCGCGTCGGCGCCCCCGTCGATGAGCGCCGTCGCGTCGTCGCTCGCGCGGCGCAGGATGGCGCCGCGATTTCCCTGAAAACGCGGCGAGCCGGGCGTGGCGGGGAGGTGCACGACGCCGACGAGGAGTCGCTTGGAGCGCAGGAGCTTGTGCATGGGGGCGCACAGAGTAGCGCGCCGACCCCGGTGGCGTTCCTGCGGGCCTCGCTCACAGGATGTCGAGGATTCCCGTGCCCGTGTCCGGCGAGTAGAGCGTCGAGGTGCTCGAGCGGTAGTTCGAGTCCGCGGCCAGCTTGGCATTCCACGGCAGGAGCTCCTTGTCGCAGCACATGCCCAGTGCCACCGCGGCGAACGCGCGGGAGAGATCGGTGCAACTCTCGCGGTCGCCGAGCATCGCGAGCAGGGGCTCGAGCGTGCGCCGATCCCCGATCAAGCCCAGCGCCGAGGCGATCGCGGCGCGCGCGGCGAGTCCGGTCGAATTGCGCAGCATTTGGACCAACTGCGGCACGATCTCCTTGTCCCCGAGCAAGCCGAGGGCGAGCGCGGCATTGCGCAGCAGGTCGGGCCGGTATTTCGACGTCACGACGATCTCCTGAATGCGTCGGATCGAGGCGCGATCCCCCACCAATCCGAGCGCGACCGCCACGTGACCCCGCGCTTCCACATCCGAGGCGGCTTCGAACTGCTTGCGCAGCGAGGCGATGCTCGCCGAGTCCTGCGCGAGGCCCAGCGCGAGCGCGAAGGCCCCGACCTCGTCGGGAGCGCGTGCGTCCTCGAGCGCCTTGCGCAGCGCCGCGAGCACCTCCGCCGATTGTCCAGCGCGCGCGGCCGCAGCTCCGCGCTCGAGCACGCCGAGGGCGAGCGCGGCATAGCAGCGCGTCGAGCTCGCTCCCGACGAAAGTCGCTCGAGCAGGAAGGCCCGCGTGCCGTCCTTGCCCTCCTCCAGCGCCGCCAGCGGACGCGCTCCCGAACCGGGCTGCGCGCTGACCTGCGCCAGCGCGATCAACGCGAAGTGAGCGGCCTGAACATCGCGGAGCGTCTCGTGCACATGGCGCAGGCGCTCGCGCACGCGCACGTCGAGGGCGCCCTCACCGGCCTTGCCGACGAGCCCCAGCGCGATCACGCAACCCAGGCGTACTTCCGCGGCTTCGTCGAGCTCGCGCGAGAGTCGCACGGCGATGCGCTCGACCGCGAGCGAGCGAGCCGCTGTGCTCGCCGCGCTCTCCACGCGCATCAGACGCGCCATCGCGACCGGCACATGCGCTCGCACGCGCGGCGAGAGGTCGCGGCGCTCGAGCGTCCACGCGAGCCACGCCAATTGCTCCTCGATCGACGTCACGCGCAAGGGACTGCCGACGTTCTGCGCAACCGCCGCCAGCGGGTCGCTGGGCAACGCGATCAGTCCCAGCGCGGTGATGCACGCGACCGGGATCTCGGCTTGGCCCGCGCGCGCGGACTCGCGCCCCATCCAAGCGACGAGGGCTTCCACGGCGCGCTCGCGCGGGACGCCGCTCGAACGATGCCCGACGAGCCCGAGCCCGAAGGCCGCGAAGGCGCGCGTGCGCTCGCTCGGCGGTCCCTCGAGCCCCACGCCGCGCGCGCGCAACGCCTCCGCATCGCCGTCGAGAATGGCGCGCAGGAAGTCGAGCTCGCGCTCGTTGCCGAGAATGCCGAGCGCGACGGCCGTGGTTTCCGCGAGTTCCTGATTGGGATGCGCAAGGAACGGCGCGATCCAACCCGCGACCTCGGTCTCGCCCGGGCGATCGCCGAGCTTGGCGAGCGCCACGATCAGGCCGCTTTGCACGTCGTTCTGGCGCTCGACGGAGAGCGCGGCGCGCAACGCTGGCTTGACCTTGTCGTGAATCTCCTGCGGCGTCGGCTGCAACTCGTCCTGCGTCGGCTCGCGGCGCGACAGAAAAAACACATCGCTGCCCGCGAGCAGCCCGCCCGAACCCACGCGCGCGCGCAGGCTGAGGAAGGCGTCCTTGTTGAATCCCCACCACGTCTGCCAGCGCGAGCCGTCGGGACCGGCGCTCGACGCCGCGCCACTGGAGATCGAAGGCTGCGGAACCGGCGTGGACGGCCCCGTCGGTTGTCCAGCGGGCCCACTCGGCGCGACCGTGCCGCCGTTGGAGGTCGAACCCGTGCCCGAGGTGCCGCCGCTCGCGCCCGCCGACGCGCCGGAGGGAACGAAATCGCCCGGGCCGCGGTAGGCACCGCCGTGCCCCGCTGCGCTCGGCCCGAGCAGGAGCCACAGTGCGAGCCCGCGCACGCCGACAAGGAGCGCCGCTCCCGCGCTCGTCCGGCGGAGAACCTCGCGGCAGTGTTTCATCTCAAGGCCTGTGTGGATCCGGTTGGAAGGTGGAAGCCCAAGGTGTGCGCGGCGAGCGCCGCGCCAAAAAGGTGCCGAGCCTCCCTCGCGCGCGCCGATCGCACGGTCGGCCCGCGAACAAAGCAAGCCCTGAGAGGCAAGCCCTGGGAAACAAGCCCGGAGAAACAAGCCCTGAGAAACAAGACCTGCGAAACAAGTTAGGCAAGCCCCGTGCCAGCCGACCACCAGCACGTGGAGCGAAGGTCGGGCGCCCTGCTCGCGTCACCGTTGCGTAGCACGCGCGCCGCGATTGGAACTCCCCATCCGCCCGCCCCCACTGTCAAACCCGCTGTCAATCCCGCTGTCAGCCCCGCTGTCAGGATGATGGTCCCCTCGCCGTGGCGCGCCGCGGGCGGCGCCAGAGCTCCCTCCCAACGGCGCGCGGCGGCGTTAGACTCGCGCGCCCCCTCGCCCCCACCGCCCCGCTCGCGCGCCGCGCGAGCCTTGGAGTCCCCGCGATGACGTCGACCCCCCATCGTCCCCACGGTCCGATCACCTCACGCCGCGCGATGCTGGCCTTCGGCGCGGCCGCAACGGTGGCGAGCGCCTATGCGAACGGCAGCGGCGCGACGTCGAGCTACGTCGGCGTGCGCGGCGCCGATCGCGCGCGCCCCAAGGATGGCGAGCCGATCCGCATCGCGATCATCGGCATGGGCGCGCCGAGCACGCCCGCGATGGGCTTTGGCCACCTGCAGCGCATCTGCGCGCTCGCCAAGGAGGGCAAGCAGGCCGTGCAGGTCGTGGCGATTTGCGATGTCGCGGCACCCTACCTCGAGCGCGGCGTGAAGTTCGCCCAAGAAGCGCAGGGCATCGACGTGCGCGGCTACGCCGACTATCGCGAGATGTACGCCGCGGAAAAGGACCTGCACGGCGTGTTGATCGCAACGCCCGAGCACTGGCACGGCCAGCAGGCCATCGACGCCATGGCGGCGGGCCTCGACGTGTACTGCGAGAAGCCGATGACCTACGACCTCGAGCAGGCGCTCGAGCTGCGCGCGGCCGTGCTCGCCAACCCGCAGAACATCTTCCAGTGCGGCACGCAGTTCCTGCAGCACCGCAAGTACTGGAAGGCCAAGGAGCTGATCGCTTCCGGCGCCATCGGCAAGCCGACCTTCTCTCAGACCTCCTACTGCCGCAACTCCAAGAGCGGCGAGTGGCTCTACGGCATCGACGACAAGATCGTCCCGGGCAAGACCCTCGACTGGAATGCGTGGTGCGGTCCCACGGGCAAGGCCGAGTGGGATCCGGCGGTGTTCTTCCGCTGGCGCCGCTACTCGAAGTGGTCGAGCGGCATCATCGGCGACCTGCTCGTGCACGTCACCTCGCCGCTCGTCTACGCGCTCGACCAAGGCTGGCCCGTGCGCGTCACCGCGTCCGGCGGCCACTACCACGACGCGCAGATGCAGAACCCCGACCAAGTCAACCTGACGATCGAGTTCGAGAAGGGCCACACCATGACCGTCGCCGGTTCGACCTGCAACGAGACCGGCGTCGAGGCCATGGTGCGCGGCCACATGGCGAACCTCTACCTCGGCGGCAACGACTGCATCCTGCGCCCCGAGCGCATCTTCGCCGAGGAGATCGAGGAACAGACCTTCCCCTCGGCCTCGTCGGGTCTGAACGACCAGGACGAGCACCGCCTGCACTGGCTCGGCTGCATGCGCTCGCGCAAGCCGGCCATCGGCGATGTCGACACCGCTGCCAAGGTGATGGTGATCGTCGACCTCGCGGCGCGCTCGATCTGGACGCGCTCGGCGTGGACCTTCGATCCCTCCACGATGCAGGCCGCCAAGGCCTGAGCGCGGGACACGACGTGCTGCGGCTCGCCACGCGCGCGATGGGCACGCGCTTCGAGCTCGTCCTCGGCTGCGAGGACGAGCCGCGCGCCCGTGCCGCGGGCGAGGCCGCGCTCGGGCGCATCGAGCAGTGCGACGCGCGCTACAGCGTGTTCACGAACTCGAGCCTGATCGCGCGCGCCAATCGCGACGCCTGCGAGCGACCCGTGCGGCTCGATCCCGAGCTCTACGGGTTGCTCGAACGCTGCCTCGAGTTGTGCGCGGCGAGCGACGGCGCGTTCGATGTCGCCATCGGACCGCTGATGCGCGCGCTGGGTTTTCGCGGGCAGCGCATCGACGCACCGCGCGGCGCGAGCCTCGGCGGCTTCGAGCTCGATCGAGCCACGCGCTCCGTGCGCTTCACGCGCCCCGACACGCAGCTCGATCTGGGCTCCATCGCCAAGGGCCACGCCCTCGACCTCGCGGCCGCCACCCTGCGGGAGGACGGCATCGAGTCCGCGCTCCTGCACGGCGGCACGAGCAGCGTGATCGCGCTCGGCGCTCCGCCCGACGCCGAGCACTGGCGCGTGCGCATCGGCCCCGACGGCGCGTGGGAAGCTCACCTGCGCGACAGCGCGCTCTCCGTCTCCGCTCCCCACGGTCGCACCGCCGACTTCGCCGGCCACAAGGTCGGTCACATCCTCGATCCGCGCAGCGGCCGTCCCGTGCCGCTCGGGCTGTGCGCCGCGGTACTCGCGCCCACGGCGGAATCCGCGGACGCGTGGTCGACCGCCGCACTCGTACTGCGCGCGCGCGGCGGATCCCTCGAGCTGCGCCGACCGCACGATCAGGCTTGGCTGATCGAGGAAGATGGCCGCGAGCCGCTCTTCCTCGGCCCGCACGCTTCCTTCGCTCCCCACGCCCGAGTCGAACCGACCCACCGATGAGCGTTCCCGACCGTCGTCAGCTCCTCCACGCCAGCGCAGGCGGCGCAGCCGCGCTGTTCCTCGCGCCGAGCTTCGAGCTCCTCCACCCCACCATCCTCGGCGCGCCGCTCGCGATCGCCGTGATCGGCGTCGGTCGCCAAGGGCGCGCGATCTTGGGCGAGCTCGCCACGATCCCCGAAGCGAGCGTCGTCGCCGTGTGCGACAGCGACGACTCGCGTCTGCAGTCCGCGCTGCGCCGCGCCCAGGGCTTGCGTGGCTACGCGAGCCACGCCGAGCTGCTCGCGAAGGAGCCGAGCATCGCGGCCGTCGTGATCGCCACCCCGACCCACCTCCACAAGCAGATCGCGCTCGACTGTATCGCCGCGGGCAAGCACATGTTCTGCGAGACGCCGCTCGCGCACACGATCGAGGACACCCAGGCCATCGCCGCGGCCGCCAAGGGCTCGTCGAAGGTCTTCGCCGCGGGCTATCAAGCGCGCTCGAACCCCGTCTATTCACTGGCGCGTTCCTTCTTCAAGGCCGGCACGCTGCGCCAGCTGTCGCACTTGCGCGCGCAGGATCACAAGAAGACCACATGGCGCACGCCGGGCTCGACGCCGGAGCGGGATCGCGAGCTCAACTGGCACCTCGACGCCGAGCGCTCGCTCGGCCTCGCCGGAGAGAAGGGCTCGCACCAGCTCGATGTGTTCCACCACTTCCTCGGCCGCCATCCGGTCGCGGTGCGCGGCACAGGCGAGATTCGGCTTCACAAGGACGGCCGCACGGTGGCCGACACGATCTTGCTCGAGGCGCGCTTCGAGGACGGGCTGCGCGCGAGCTACTCCGCCACCCTGTGCAACTCCTACGAGGGTCGCTACGAGCTGATCGGCGGCGAGATGGCGCTGATCAAGCTCGGCTGGACCCACGGCTGGATGTTCAAGGAGGCGGATGCGCCGACGCAGGGCTGGGAGGTGTACGCCAACCGCCAGCAGTACCACAACGACTCGGGCATCACGCTGATCGCCGACGCGACCAAGCTCGCGGCGCAGGGCAAGCTCACCGAAGGCGTCGGCCTGCCCTACACCTCGCTCTACTACGCGCTCGCCGACTTCGTGAAGTCCGCCAGCGAAGGCAAGGCGCCCGCGTGCTCCGCATCCGACGCCGCGCGCAGCACCGTGGTCGGCATCCTCGCCAACCAGGCCGTGCGCTCGGGCAGCGAAGTCGCCATCGATCCCGCCCTGCTGGAGAGCCTGTGAGCGCGTTCACCTTGCGCCTGCGCGAGCTGGGCTTCGGCACGCGCGTGGGACTCTCCGCGCTCGTGCTCGCCTT
>VGZD01000029.1 GCA_016872715.1 Planctomycetota bacterium | reverse complement strand
CATGGATCCCTCGCAGCTCGAGGCGCTGCGCAAGCGCATGGAGGAGATGACTCCCGAGGAGCGCGAGAAACTGCGCGAGCGCTTTGGCGGCGGTGGCAGTGGTGGTGGCCCTGGCGGCTCGCAGGGCGGCTCGCAGGGTGGCTCGCAGGGTGGCTCGCAGGGTGGTTCTGGCAAATAGGTCGAACGGAAGTTCCCCGTGAGCGAAGCCGCTCGAGTTCCGGTCGCCGAGCTGATCGGTGTGACGCGCGAGTACCGCATGGGCCAGAACTTGGTCCGCGCGCTCGACGACTTCTCGTTCACCTTCGGCCGAGGCGAGTACTGGGCCGTGATGGGCTCCTCGGGCTCGGGCAAGTCGACCCTGCTCAACGTGCTCGGCTGTGTCGATCGTCCGACGAGCGGTGACTACAAGGTCGACGGAGTCTCGACCGCGCGCCTCGACGACGACGAACTCTCGGAGCTTCGCAGCCGCAAGCTCGGCTTCGTGTTCCAGAGCTACAACCTGATCCCCCAGCTCAACGTGCTGGAGAACATCATGGTGCCGTTGTTCTATCAGGACGATCCTCCCGACGATGGCGAGGAGCGAGCGCGCAAGCTCGCGGAGCGCGTCGGCCTCGCTCGGCGGCTCGACCACCGGCCCGCGGAGCTCTCGGGCGGTCAGCAGCAGCGCGTCGCGATCGCGCGCGCGCTGGTCAACCAACCCGCACTCGTGCTCGCGGACGAAGCGACCGGCAACCTCGACAGCGCCACGGCGCTCGAGATTCTCGACCTGTTCGACGAGCTGCACGCGGAGGGTCGCACGATCGTGCTCGTCACCCATGAGCTCGATGTCGGCGAACGCGCGCAGCACGTGCTGCGGCTCAAGGACGGCCGCATCGAGTCCGTCGCGCGCGGCCAGCGCAGCGCCGCGGGAGCCCGCGCATGAAGCACTCCACGCTCGCGCGCACCGTCAAGCTCGGCATCTCGAGCTTGCTGCTCCACAAGCTGCGCAGCCTGCTCACCACGCTCGGCGTGTTGTTCGGCACCAGCTCCGTGATCGCCATGCTCGCGATCGGCGAGGGCGCGAGCGAAGAAGCGCAGGAGCAGATCCGCCAGCTCGGCAGCCGCAACGTGATCTTGCGCAGCGTCAAGCCGCGCGAGGACTTCGCCACCGGTGGCGGCCAGTCGGTGCGCGTGTTGAGCTACGGGCTCACCGAGCAAGACCTCGGTCGCATCGCCGAGACGTTTCCGAGCGTCGCGCGCGTCGTGCCGGTGCGCGAGATCTACGAGGAAGTGCGCTTCTCCGATCGCATGTTGAACCCGCGCGTCATGGCGACCCTGCCGGTCTACCGCGACGTCACCGGACGGGTGGTGAGCGAGGGGCGCTTCCTGTCCGATCAGGACGAAGAGGGCGTGGCCAACGTGTGCGTGCTCTCTTACGAGGCCGCGCGCTACCTGTTCCCCGTCTCCTCCCCGATCGGCGAGCAGATCAAGATCGGCGCCGACTACTACACCGTGGTCGGGACGACGCTCGACCGCCTGCGCCAGAGGTCCGATCTCGTGGGTGCGGGCAAGTCGTCGGCCGAGGTCTTCATCCCGCTCGAGACCGGCCGCAAGTGGTACGGCAGCATGCAGGTCAAGCTGCGCGCCGGAAGCCGCGAGATGGAGGAGGTCGAGCTGCACGAGATCGTGGTCGAGGTCGAGGACGCGACCCAAGTCGAATTCGTCGCCAACGCGTGCCGCGAGATGCTCAAGCGCAATCACAAGCAGTCGGACTACGAGATCGTGGTGCCGCTCGAGCTCCTGATGCGCGCCGAGGAGACCAAGCGCATCTTCAACATCGTGCTCGGGTCGATCGCGTCGATCAGCCTGCTCGTCGGCGGCATCGGCATCATGAACGTGATGCTCGCGACCGTCACCGAGCGCACGCGCGAGATCGGCATTCGCCGCGCGCTCGGCGCCAAGCGCCACCACATCGTCTCGCAGTTCCTCGTCGAGTGCGTCGTGCTCTCGGTCGGCGGCGGCTTGCTCGGCGTTGCGCTCGGGCTCGCCACGCCGCTGGTGGTCGAGCACTTTGCCCAGATGCGCACGATCATCACTCCGACGGCGCCGATTCTGGCGTTCCTGATCTCGTCGGGCGTCGGAGTGCTGTTCGGGATCTATCCGGCGTGGCGCGCGGCGACCATGGACCCGGTCGAGGCACTGCGTCACGAGTAGCGCTCGCGCCGCGCAGACGCCGAGCGCTCACAGCAGCGGCGAGCGCAGCGCCAGCGCGCGGGCGAGGTGGGCGGTGGCGGTGGCTTCGACGCCGTCGAGGTCGGCCACCGAGCGCGCGACTCGGCGCAGCGACTGCACGGCGCGCGCGGACAGTCCGCGCTTTTGCGCGAGCTTGCCCAGCAGCGCGCGTGCGGCCGAGTCGAGCGGCGCGTGGCGATCGAGGGCCTGCGCGTCGAGGTCGCAGTTGCGACGCTCGCCTTGTCGAGCGCGCTGCAGCGCGGCTGCGCGAGCGAGCTGGTCGCGCAGGCTCGCCGCGGTGAGCAGGCCCGCATGGCCGGTGCCTGTGCCGGTGGCGGTGGCGGTGGCGCTGGACACGGCGGAGCCGCCGAGCTCGTCGAGCGTCGGAGCGGCGAGTTCGACCCGCAGGTCGATGCGATCGAGCAGCGGTCCCGAGATGCGGCTGCGGTAGCGCTGCACGAGCGTCGGGGGACAGTTGCACGGCACGCGCGGATGTCCCATGTAGCCGCACGGGCAGGGATTCATGGCCGCGACGAGTTGGAAGCGTGCCTCGAGCTCGAGCTGACGGCCGGCGCGGCTCAGCGTGATCGAACCCGACTCGAGCGGCTGGCGCAGGGCTTCGAGCACCTCGCGCCGGAACTCGGGCAACTCGTCGAGGAACAGGACGCCGCAGTGGGCCAACGTGATCTCGCCCGGCGAGGGCGGCGAACCGCCGCCGACGAGGCCCGCGTAGCTCACCGTGTGGTGGGGGGCGCGGTAGGGGCGCGCGGTGGCGAGCCCGCCGGGCCAGCGCCCCGACGCGGACAGCACGCGCGTGATGTCGAGTCGCTCGGGCAGGCTCGGCGCGGGCAGCAGGGTCGCGATGCGGCGCGCGAGCATGCTCTTTCCGGTGCCGGGTGGTCCGATGAACAGCAGTCCGTGCCCGCCGTGGGCCGCGATCGCCAGCGCGAGTTTCCCGGAGGCCTGTCCGCGCACGTCGTCGACCGACAGCCCCATGTCGGGACCGTTGTCCGCGCAGGTCGGTGTGAGCGGCTCCAGTGGCGAGCTCCCGACCAGATGGCGCACGAAGTCCTCGACGTGGGCCGCGCCATACGCCGTGATCCCGGGCACCCACGCCGCCTCGAGCGCGGTGGCTCGGGGTGCGAGCACCTCGTCGACGCCGCTCGCCCGCGCGACCAGCGCCGCCGCGAGTCCGCCGGGCACGGCGTGCAGCGCCCCATCGATCCCGACTTCGCCGAGGAACAGCCGCCGTTCGACGGCGCGGCGCTTGAGGTGCCCTGCCGCCGCGGCTGCACCGAGCAAGAGCGGCAGGTCGAGGATCTCGCCCGACTTGCGCCGCGCCGCGGGGACGAGGTTCAGGTACAGACGCCCGGGAGGTACGCCCAGACCGTTCGCCGACAGCGCGCACAGGAGCCTTCCGCGGCTCTCGCGGATCACCGGATCGGGGAGGCCGGTGAGCAGCACGTCGACGCGTCCGGCCTCGCGGTCCTCCTCATAGCGCGCCTCGATCGTGACGAGCTCCGCGCTCGAGCCCGCGAGTGACGCGCCCAGAATGCGTACGGTTCCCACGAGCACTCCGTCGCTCGGCAGGCGCGCTGGTCGCGGGGCAAGGCCGTGAGAATCGGCGCGCGGCGAGCTCGCCGCTGTGCTTGCGCCCCCGCCCGCGGTTTCCGATCCTCACTCCACTCCATGAAGCTCTGCACCGCGCTCCTGCTGCTCGCCCTCGCCGCCTGCCGCGCCGCCGAACCCGCACTGCCTCCGCTCGACGCCGAGCCGGTGTGTGCCTCGAGCCGCATCGAGCGCCCCTCCGTGCGCAACGACGTGATCGTCGTGTGCGGCGAGCGCATTCCGATCGGCGTGCCGGTCGTGCTGTGGACCGAGCGCGGCGGCTACGACGCCTACTCGACCGAGCTGCGCTTCCCCAGCGAGCCGCCCAAGGATCTCCCCGCAGGCCTGCGCTACCAGCCGGGCCGCAAGATCGACAAGGGCGATGGCACGACGCGCTTGAGCTCGCTCTCGGGCACGCCCGCGTGTGGCGCGGAGCTGCGCGCCGCGCTCGACCAGTTCGTGATCCACTACGACGTCTGCGGCACGAGCCGCCAGTGCTTCAAGATCCTGCACGATCGCCGCAAGCTCTCCGTGCACTTCTTGCTCGACGTCGACGGCACGCTCTACCAGACGCTCGATCTCTCCGACACGGCGTGGCACGCGCGCCAAGCGAACTCGCGCTCGGTCGGCATCGAGATCGCGAACATCGGCGCCTATCCACCGAGCGATCCGACGCTCGAGCAGTGGTACCCCTGCGACGAGCAGGGGCCGTACGTGCGGTTCCCCGCTTGGATGAAGGAGACCGGCGTGCGCACGCCCGGGTTCGTCGCGCGTCCCGCGCGTGCCGAGCGCATCACGGGCGCGATCCACGGCACGAGCTACGAGATGCACGACCTGACGCCGCAGCAGTATGCGACGCTCGTCAAGCTCGCCGCGGGACTTTGCCGGGCCTTCCCGTCGCTGCGCCCCGACTGCCCGCGCGACGCCCAGGGGGCCGTGCGGATGGAGGCGCTCTCGGCGGCCGAATTCGAGCAATTCCGCGGCATTCTCGGCCATTTCCACATCAGTGCGGACAAGCAGGACCCCGGTCCGGCCTTCGACTGGGAGCACTTTCTCCTCGCCCTGCGGTCCGAGCTCGCGCAGCCCGCTCCGTGACGACTCCATGACCAACATCGGCCCCCGCGAGTTCCAGCGCTTCTACGTCGCCATGAAGGCACTCGCCGTGCGCGACGGGCGACTGCTGCTCGTGCGCGAGGCGACGCGCGAGGGCTGGTGGGAACTTCCGGGCGGGCGCTTCGACGTGGGAGAGGAGCGGCTCGAGCCGCGCGAGGTGCTGCGCCGCGAGCTCTCCGAGGAGCTCGGCCCGCGCTTTCGCTGCGCGATCGGCGCGCCGACGCTCACCTGGATTCGACCGGTGCGCCACGAAGTGAAGGAGTTCTCCTTCGTCGTCGCGCACCTGTGCAGCGAGATCGCGGGCGAGATCGAGCTGAGCCACGAGCACGTCGACTACCGCTGGGTCGACGCGCGCGAGACCTTTGAGCTCGACCTCGCGCCGAGCTACGCCGAGCCGCTGCGCGAGTTCTGGACGCGCCACGCCGCGCGCTGATCGGGGCCTTGCTCAGGCGAGTGCGCGGCGCAGCAATCCGCCACAGCGTCGCAGGTGTTCGCAGGCCTGCTCGCGGGGCAGCCGCCGCTTGGACATCACGACCGCGACCTTGACTTGTCCTCCGGCCGCCGCGAGCAGCGCGAGCGCCTCATCGCGTCCGACGCCCGCGAGCGCCGCGACGATGCGCGCGCCGCGCTCGACGAGCTTGGTGTTCTTGGACGTGTCGACGTCGACCATCAGGTTGCCGTGCACCTTGCCGAGTTGCGCCATCGCGACCGTCGTGACGGTGTTGAGCGCGAGCTTCGTCACCGTTCCGGCCTTGAGGCGCGTGCTGCCGGAAATCACCTCGGGGCCGCTCACGATGCGCACCGAAACGTCGGCGCGGTCGGGTGCCTGCTCGCGCGGCACGCAGGCGAGAAACACGGTCGCCGCCCCGCGCGAGCGCGCGAAGTCGAGCGCGCCGTGCACGAACGGCGTGGTGCCACCGGCGGCGATGCCGAACACGATGTCGCGCTCGCACAGTCCGCGGCGCGCGAGCTCCTCGCCCGCGGCCGTCGCGCTGTCCTCGGCGCCTTCCACCGCGCCCGTGACCGCCGCCGCGCCGCCCGCGAGCACGGCCTGCACCAGCGACGGATCGGTCTGGAACGTCGGCGGGCACTCGACCGCATCGAGCAGCCCGAGCCGACCGCTCGTTCCCGCGCCGACGTAGAACAGCCGACCACCGCCGCGCAAGCGCGCGACGACGAGCTCGATCGCGCGGGCGAGGTCGGCGCGCGCGGCGGCGAGCGCGGCGTGGACGCGCTCGTCCTCGCGCTGCATCAGCTCGACCGCGTCGGCGATCGAGAGCGCGTCGAACCCCGCGCTGCGTTCGTTGTGGGACTCGGTGGCGAGGTGGCCGCGCGACGACGGGACTTGGCTCATGACGTGCTTTCCTCGCGGCGAGCTCCGGGCTCCCACATGCCCCGACCGAGCGAGAGGCCGCCGTCGACCACGAAGCACTCGCCGTTGACGTAGGCGCACGAGGGCGAGAGCAGGTACAGCGCATGGGCCGCCATCTCGTCGGCCGAGCCGAAGCGGCCGAGCGGAATCTGCTGCTCGATGCGGCGTTTGCGATCCGCCTCGGGCCAGAGGTTGTTCGCCGCGCCCGCGCTGTCGAACGGTCCCGGTGCGATCGCATTCAAGCGGATGCCGTGGCGCGCCCACTCGACCGCGAGCGTGCGCGTCATCGCTAGCACGCCCGCTTTCGCGCTCGCGGAGTGCACCACGCCGGCCATGCCGGTCCAAGCGTACGTCGCGACGACGTTGAGCACTTGCCCGCGGCCGCGCGCGATCATGCCGCGACCGAAGTATCGCGTGCAGTAAAACGTGCCGTCGAGGACGATGCCGAGGACCGAGCGCCACGCGCGCGCGGAGAGTCGCTCGGCGGGGCACACGAAGTTGCCGGCCGCGTTGTTGACGAGGATGTCGATGCCGCCGTGCTCTTCGAGTTCGAGCGCGAGCTGCTCCACCGCTGCGGCTTCGCGCACGTCGAGCGTGCGCGACTCGACGCGCCAGCGGTGTTCGACGGCTTCGGCGAGCAGTGGCGCGTGGTGCTCCGCGCTGCGCGAAGCCACGATCACGCGCGCGCCGAGCGCGGCGAGGCCGCGCGAGATCTCCAGGCCCAGACCCGTCCCTCCGCCGGTGACGAGCGCGGTCTGGCCTGCAAACGTGTCGGGGGGCAGCCAGCGGGCTGCGGGCGGGGCAGGGAGGGCGTTCACGACCGCCAGCGTGACGCACGCGGCGCGGCGATCAAGGGTGCGGCAGGGCGGCGCGGCTTTCGACGGGTTTCTGCGCGGCACGTCCCGGAGGCGACGGGGCCCGTGCGTGTCGCTACCATGTCCGTTTCCCATTGACCGAGCCCATGTCCTCCCAGTCCCAACCGAGCGAGAGCTGGGCGCAGCGTTTCGAGCTGCAGTCCGCGGTGGCGTCGGCGCTGTGCACGGCGCTCGGCGTCTGGCTCGCGGGCACGGAATCGGGCGCGCCGATCGGCGCGTTCGCCCTGCGTGGTGCCTACGTCTGGGCCCTGATCTCGATGTCGCTCGGCCTGCTGTTCGCGATCCTGCGTTCGCGCGACGGCACGGGCGCCGCCTCGGGCTGGGTCGCGCTCACGCTCGGTGCCGCGACCTTCGCCTACCACCTCACGCTTGCGTCCTGAACTCCAGAGAACTTCCGATGCAGATCCTCACGAGCTACGTCCAAGGCCGCTTTCACGCCGGTAGCGGCGCGAGCGTCACGCTTTACAACCCGACGACGGAAGAGGCGCTGGCGCAGGCCTCGAGCGCGGGCATCGATTTCAAGGGCGTGCTCGAGTACGCGCGCGCCAAGGGCGGGCCCGCGTTGCGCGCCATGACCTACGCCCAACGCGGCGCGATGCTCGAAGCGCTCTCCAAGGCGATTCACGCGCACCGCGACGAGCTGATCGAGCTCTCGATCCAAAACGCCGGCACGCCGCGCAGCGACGCGAAGTTCGACATCGACGGAGCGATCGGGACGCTGGCGTACTACGGTCGCCTCGGTCAGGAACTCGGCGCGCGCACGTTCCTCTACGACGGACCGGGCGTTCAGCTCGGCCGCACGGCGCGCTTTTGGGGCGAGCACGTGCTCGTCGCGCGCCCCGGCGTTGCCGTGCACATCAACGCCTTCAACTTCCCAGCCTGGAACATGATGGAGAAGGCCGCCTGCGCGTTGCTCGCGGGCACGCCGGTGGTCGAGAAGCCGGGCACGCCCACGGCGCTCGTCGCATGGCGCATCGCGCAGTTGTGCGTTGCTTCCGGCGCGCTGAGCGAGGGTGCGTTCCAGTTCATCGCGGGCTCGGTCGGCGACCTGCTCGACCACATGGGTCCGCAGGACAGCCTCGCCTTCACCGGCTCGAGCGCCACCGCGGCGAAGCTGCGCGGCCACGCCAACCTCGTGCGCAACAACGTGCGCGTCAATTTCGAGGCCGACTCGCTCAACGCCGCGGTGCTCGCGAGGGACGTCGAGGCGGGCAGCGACGCGTTCAACCTGTTCGTCGCCAACGTGGCGCTCGACATGACCCAGAAGTCGGGCCAGAAGTGCACGGCGGTGCGTCGCGTGTTCGTGCCGAAAGAGCGCGTCGACGAGCTCACGGCGGAGATCGTCGCGGCCGCCAACGCGGTCAAGCTCGGCGATCCGTCGGATGCCGCGGTGCGCATGGGTCCGCTCGCGAGCGCGGACCAGCTGCGGGATGTGCGCGCAGGCATCGAGCGGCTGGCGAAGCACGCTCGCATCGCCACCGGTGGCGCGGGCGCGATCCGCGAGCGCGGCTACTTCGTCGCGCCGACGGTGCTCGTCGCCGCGGACGCCCGCCAAGGGGCCTTCCACGCGGAAGAAGTGTTCGGCCCCTGCGCCGTGGTGCTGCCGTACTCGGGGGATGCGCACGAGGCGGCGGAACTCGTCGCGCTCGGCGGCGGCAGTCTGGTCACGAGCGTCTACTCGAACGATCAGGCGTTCCTCGAGACCGCGGGACTCGCGATCGGCGCGTGGTCGGGTCGCGTGTGGCTCGGAAGCGACAAGATGGCGGAGCAGTCCCTCGCGCCGGGCATGGTGCTGCCGCAGATGATCCACGGTGGTCCCGGTCGCGCCGGCGGGGGCGAAGAGCTCGGCGGCCTGCGCGGGCTCTCGTTCTACTTGCAGCGCGTCGCCTTGCAGGGCTTCAAGGGCGTCATCGCGCCCGATTCCCTGTGCGTCTCTAGGAGCGCGGCTCCCACGGCCTAGGTCCCGCGCTGGAAACGCTGCGTCCTCCAGCGCGTCGCCGCGTCCAAAGTCAGGGCGGGACGGCGGCTCAGGTGCTTCCCGAGGGGGCCGTCGCTGGGGGCATCGTCGATGGGGGCATCGTCGCCGGGGGCGTCGTCGTTGGGGGCGTCGTCGTTGGGGGCGTGCGCGGACCGCTGCTCGGACGGTAGCGCGAGCGATTGTTCTCCCACCACCCAAGCCAGGCCCGGTTCGTGTCGCCCGGATCGGCGCCGGTCAGCGCGGCGAGCGCCTCGCGCAGCTTGCGGCTCTCGACGGCAACCGTCATTTCCGACACGCCGATGACGCGCACGTCGAGCACCGCACCTTCGACGAGCGTGTTGACCTGTGGGTCGGCGACCGCGGCGCCCTGCGAGACTTCGACGTCGAAGTCCTGAATGTAGGCGAACTGCTTGCCGACGAAGATGTGCGACGCGGGCGCTTTCCATGCTCCTCCGCCGCCGGAGGTGCTCGCGAGAGCGCCCAATCGCGCGACGAGCGGCTCGACCGCGGCGGGGTAGTTCATCACGCCGAGCGCCGAGATCGCATTCTCGCGCACGGCCGCGGTCCGCGAGCCGAGGGCGCGCAGCACGGGCAGGGTGACGGCTTCATCGCGGGCGTCGCGCAGCGCGAGCGAGCACTCCTTGCGCACCTGTGCCGAGCCGTCGAGCACCGCGCGCGTGACGAGCGCCTTCACTTCGCTGCCTGCACCGGTGCGCCGCAGCCCCAGCGCCGCCAAGGCGCGGATGCGCGGCGAGTGCGAGTCGAGCGAGCGCAGCAGCGCGGCATGGAGCCGTTCCTTCTCCGGCCGATGGGCGAGCGCGCGCAGCGCGAGCTCCTGCAACGTGCGCGGAGCGGATGCGGCCAGTCGGAGCGCGTCCTGTGGATCGGCTTCCTCCGCCCCGGGCACGACCAGCGGCTGCGGATAGGCGGCCAGGAGGGCGAGTGCCTCGCTCTGGTCGGGATCGGCCTCGAGCACGAGCTCGAGCTGCTGCAGGCTCTCGGAGAGCAGGCCTTCGCGCGCCATCCAACCGGCGAAGGGGACGCGCGTCGCGCACTGGCGTCGATCGACATGGCGTTCGAGCTCGCGCATCTTGGCGAGCACGACTCGTTCGAGCTCCACGCGCACGACGGCGTCGGGAGCGAGTCGCTGCCACTCCTTGCCGCGCTGGATTTCCCACGCGCCCTCCACCTCGCGCGCCTTCGCGCGCACGGTGCCGCCGCCCCGCAGGTGCAAGATGCGGTTCAACTCCGCCGCGGCCGGAGCTTCGTCGGCCGCCGGTGCCGCCTGAGGGAGCGCGAGTGCGTGGGGCGCGAGCAGCAACGAGAGGAGCAGCGTTCGCATGGTGATCCGTCCTTGGCCGAGGAGGCGCCTTCATTCCATCCGGACTAGCCCCCTTCCGCGAGGGGGTTGCCGGATGCAGGACCGCTTTCTCCGCCGGCACGCGGTCGGGACGCTGGGCGCGGCTAGGGCTGCCCTCGGCGCAGGGGACCGTCGCGGCTGGTGGCGCGCCAGGGGATCTTGCGCCGTTCCAGCTCTCGCTCGACGCCGCCGGTTCCCGAGGCGCTGATCCAGACCTCGCGCGGGCGTGCGCGCTCGAGCAGCGCGGTGGTCCACGGGCCCGGATCGCCGTGGTGGGGCCACAGCAGCACGTCGACCGGTCCGCGCAGGGCCTCCGTATCCAACTGCGCTTGCAGACCGTGCTCCACCGCATCGCCATGCAACTGCACGCGTGCGTCCCCGAGCAGGGCGACGAGCGTGCGCGAGCCTTCGTTGTCTTCGCTCTCGCACCCGCGCGCGATCTGCCAGCGTGCCGACGGCTCGGCCGCGAACTCGAGCGCGCTGCACGCTCCGCGCGGATCGGCGCCGCGGCGGACGTGGGGATCGAGGCCCTCGGGCAGCGGCGCTCCGAGCCAGTCCACGACCTCGTAGCGCCGTGAAATCCAGCCGAGCGCCTCGGCGTGGTCGCTGTCGGAGTGCGAGAGCACCACCGCGATCTCGCGCGCGTCGGCCGCCGCGAGCAGCGGTCCGAGGGCGGAGGTCGCGACGCGGCTGCGATCGCGGGAACCGGCATCGAAGATCCACGCGGGCCCGCTCGGTCCGCGCAGGACGACGCAGGTTCCGTGTCCGACATCGAGCGCATCGATCACCCACTCGCGCGGGCGCACCGTCCACGGCAGGAGCAGCAGGCCCCACAGCGCCATTCCGGCGCGCGAGGCGAGCGTGCGCGATTCCCGCCTCGTCCAGCCGTAGGCGAGCAAGCCCGTAGCGAGCGCGAGCAGCAGGAGCGGTCGCGGCGGGAGCACGCACGGCGTCCCCGGCAGCGAGTCCGCGAACTCGAGCAGTCCGACGAACCACTGCGCTGGAACATCGAACAACACCCCCGGCACGAGCGCGGGCAAGAGGATCGCGGCCCAGCCCACGACGAGCAGCCAGGTGACGAGCGGCGTCGTGATGGCCGTGGCCAGCACGCCGATCGGAGCCCATTCTCCGAAGGTGGACCAACACAGCGGCAGAGTGACGAGCACGGCCGCCAACGAAGCGGCCAGCGCCGAGCGAATGGCGCGCTCCGCCACGCTCGTCAGCGCCCGTCGTGCGGACGTGGGGCCGAGCTCGACGCGCAGCGGCACGCGCGGCAGGGCGCGCCGGATCGGACCCGTGAGCAGCACGAGTCCGAGGGTGGCGAGGTAGGAGAGCAGCAGGGAGACGCTGAACAGCGCATCGAGATCGAGCGCTGCTTCGACGAGCAGCGCGAGTGCGAGCAGCGAGAGCGTGTCGGCGCGGCGCGGCTCGTCGTGCTCGCGAGCACACAGCGGCGCCGCGAGCGTGAGTGCGAGCGCGACGACCGCGCGTCGTACGGGCGCGGCTCCTCCCGTCACGGCCGCGAACAGCGCGAGCGCGATGCTCGCGCCCAAGACCAGCAGCGTGCGTCGCTTCCTGCCGCCGCCGATCCAAGGCGCGATCAGGACCGCGGCCAGCAGGCTGACGTGCATGCCGCTCACGGCGAGCACATGCCGCATGCCGGTGTGCGAGAACGTGTCCGCGAGCTCCGGTTCGAGGCGTTCGGTCGCGCCGTACAGCAGCGCATGCGCGAGCGCCCTCGGCGTGCCCTGCGCGAAGCGCACGCAGCGCCGCGCCACGAACTCGCGCAGGTCGGCGACCCACGCCGTTCCGCGCTCCCAGACCGGTGCCACCGCGAGCCGCTCGACTTCATCGGGTCGAGCGCTCCACTGGAGGTGAGCGCGCGTGTCGAAGGGCGCGTGGGGCGGCTGCACGGGGCCGCGCGCCTCGCGCCGCGGCCGGTCGTTCGGTCGAACGCGCAACCACTCGCCGCGCGTCGCGCTGCCGCGCTCCAACTCGAGCCACACCGGCCCCTCTCCGGGAGCGTGCAGCTTGCCCAGCTCCCCGCGCCGCGTGCGTCGAAGTGGCTCCCAGCGACCCTCCAGCGTCGCGAGCGGCGCCGAGAGGGAGGTCTCGCTCCACGGCGCTTGCGGCGCGACCTCGCGCCCGCGCCAGCCCAGCGCCACCGAGGCCAGCGCGAGCGCGCCGAGCAATCCGAGCCGAGTGGCGCGCCGCAGGAACGAGGAGCCGATGTGCGCCCCTCCCACGTCCAGCCCGGCCGCGAGCTCGAGCGCGCACCACGCGCCCAACACGCCCGCGAGCAGCGCCGCGAGCGCCAGTGGCTCCGGTCGCCAAGCCGCTCCGAGCCACGCCCCCGTCAGCACGGAGAGCGCCGCGGCCACCAGCGGTCGGCTCGCAGGTCGGGGGACCGTCGGCGCTCGGCGTTCCTCCTCCAGACTCGCGCTCGAGAGCTTCAATGAGCGCCCGTCGCTCGGGTTTCGCGCTGGTCGCGCCCAATTCCCCCAGATCCCGTCCATCGCCGCGCGCAACGCACACGCCCGCGGTTCCTCCCTCCGCCGCGGCGGTGCGCGGGAGCCACCGCGCGCGGGTTGCTAGCATTCCGTCCGCATGTCCGCCCCTCGACACGCACTGTTTCCGGGCAGCTTCGACCCCGTGACGCTCGGCCATCTCGACGTCGTCCGCCGCGCCGCCGCCCTGTTCGGCCGCGTGACGATCGCGGTGGCGAGCAACTCCTCCAAGCGCGAGTTGCTGCCGCTCGAGCGCCGCCTCGCGCTCCTGCGCGAGGTCACCGCCGACATCGCCGGCGTCGCCGTGGCGCGCATCGACGGCCTGACGGTCGACGCCTGTCGCGCGCTGGGAGCCAGCGTGATCGTGCGCGGCCTGCGCAATTCGAGCGACTTCGAGTACGAGTCCCAGCTCGCGCTCTCCAACGCCGCGCTGGCTCCGGAACTCGAGACCATCTTCCTTGCGTCCGCACCCCGCCACGCCCACATCTCCAGCACGCTCGTGCGGCAGGTGGCGGAACTCGGCGGGCAGGTCGAGCTGTTCGTCCCCGCGCTCGTCGCGCGCGCCCTGCGCGAGCGAGCGACCCGCGCCCAGTAGCCACCCCCGAGAATTTCCATGAGCGATCGACGCATCGTCGCGACCGACGCCGCCCCCAAGGCGATCGGACCCTACAGCCAAGCCATCGTCGCCGCCGGGCTCGTGCACTGCTCGGGTCAGGTCGCCCTCGATCCCAAGACCGGCGCGTTCCTCGGCGGCGACGTCGCGGCGCAGACCGAGCGCGTGCTCCTTAACCTCGGCGCCGTGCTCGGCGCGGCGGGCAGCAGCCTCGCGCAGGTCGTGAAGTGCAACGTCTACCTGACCACGATGGAGCACTTCGGGCCGATGAACGAGGTCTACGCGCGCCACTTCCCGCAGGGCGCCGCTCCGGCGCGCGCAACGGTCGCGGTCGCGGGCCTGCCGCGGGGCGCCTTGGTCGAGATCGACTGCGTGGCGCGGGCCTAGCGAGCGCGCTCCTGCGCCGCCGCGCGGCCCGCCATGCTGTTCAGCTCCCCGACCTTCCTGTTCTTGTTCCTGCCGCTCGCGCTCGCGCTCGGCCTCGCGCTGCCGCGCGCGCTGCGAAACTCGGCGCTGTTCGTCGCGAGCCTTGTGTTCTACGCCTGGGGCGAGCCGCGCGTCGCGCTCGTCATGCTCGCGTCGATCGCGGTCAACTGGACGCTGGCCCTGTGGGTCGAGGCGCGCGGGCCGGTCGCCATCGCGCTGGTCTTCAACCTCGGGCTGCTCGGCTTCTACAAGTACTGGAATTTCTTGTGGGACAACCTCGCGGCGCTGGGGCTCCCCGTTCCAGCGCTCGGCGCCGTCAGCGTCTCGCTGCCGATCGGCATCTCGTTCTTCACGTTTCAGGCGCTCTCCTACGTGCTCGACGTGCGTCGCGGCGAGGGACGCGCGCAGCGCAACCCGCTCGACTTCGGCCTGTACATCGCGCTCTTTCCGCAGCTGATCGCCGGTCCGATCGTGCGCTACCGCGACGTGGCGGAGCAACTCGCCGCTCGTTCGCTTTCGAGCGCCAAGTTCGCCTCCGGAGTGCGCCGCTTCGCGGTCGGCCTCGGCAAGAAGATGCTGATCGCGAACACCTGCGCGGAAGCCGCGAAGTCGATCTTCGGCCTCGATCCGGCGAGCCTCGATGCGCCCACCGCGTGGCTCGGCGCGCTGTGCTACACGGCCCAGATCTACTTCGACTTCTCGGGCTACAGCGACATGGCGATCGGGCTGGGTCGCATGCTCGGCTTCGAGTTCCTCGAGAACTTCGACTACCCCTACATCGCTCGCAGCGTGACCGAGTTCTGGCGTCGCTGGCACATCTCGCTCTCGAGCTGGTTCCGCGACTACCTCTACATTCCGCTGGGCGGCAATCGCCACGGCGGCGCGCGCACGTACTTCAATTTGCTGGCTGTGTTCTGCTTGTGCGGCCTGTGGCACGGTGCCAAGTGGAACTTCGTGGCGTGGGGCCTTTTCCACGGCGCGTTTCTCGTGCTCGAGCGCATCGTGCGCGGCGAGGCGCGCGCTCGCGCGAGCTGGCTGGGCTGGCCGTATGCGTTCGTGGTCGTGGTCTGTGGCTGGGTGCTCTTCAACGCGTCGTCGCTGGAACATGCGCTCGAGTTCTTGAAGGCGATGTTCGGACTCGGAACGGGCGACGCTCGCGCCGTGCACGCGGGCCTGTACCTCGAGCCGCTGCTCGTGACCACGCTGTTCGCCGCCGTGCTCGGCTCGATGCCATGGCTCCCCGCGTTGCAGCGGCGGCGCGAGCGGCGCCGAGCGAACGGAGGCGACGGACTCGAGCGCGGGCTCGAGCTCGCCTCCGTCGCGCTGCCGATGCTGCTGCTCGTGCTGTCCGCCGCGCGGCTCTCGGCGGGCACCTTCAATCCCTTCATCTACTTCCGCTTCTGATGGCCCCGCGCGACGTGAGCAGGTTCGGAGACTGGTGCGACCGCGCGCTCGCAGGACTGTTCGTGCTGTTCTGCACCCTGCCCGCGGTGTTGACGTGGAGCGCGCCGCCGCCGACGGGCGCGATCGAGCGTGAGTTCCGTCGGCCCTCGAGTGAACCGCAGCGTCCCGCGACGCTCGCGCAGGCGCAGGCCTGGCCGGCGCAGTTCGATGCGTGGTACTCCGATCATTTCGGCCTGCGGCCGCGCTGGATCCGACTCCACAACCGCCTCAGCCTCGGCGTGTTCGGAGTCTCGCCGACGAGCGAGATCGTCGTGGGTCCAGACGCGTGGCTGTTCACGACGCGCGACCGCGCGGTCGACGTCTGGCGCGGAGCGGATCCCTTCTCGGTGGAAGAGCTCGAGCTGTGGACGAGCGTGCTCGAGGATCGGCGCGAGTGGTGCTCGCAGCACCGCGTGCAGTACCTGTTCGCGATCGCGCCCAACAAGGAGTCGATCTACCCGGAGTACTTCCCGCCGCGCTTCGACAAGCTCGGTCCGTCGCGCCGCGAGCAGCTCGTCGCGCACGTCGCGCGGCGCTCGCAGTTCCCGCTGCTCGACCTCACGCAGCCCGTGAGCGCCGCGAAGTCGCGCACGCCGCAGGGCGAGCAGCTCTACTACCCGCTCGGCACGCACTGGAACGATCGCGGCGCGGTGTCGGCCGCGTACGCCTTGCTCGAGCGGCTGCACGCGCTCGACGCGCGCATCCCCCTCGGCGACGAGAGCGCCGTTCGCTTCGAACCCACCGATTTTCAGGACGATTCCTGGGCGGGGCGACTCTACCTCGAGGATCGAATGCGCCAATCCAACGCCCACGCGGCGTTCGAGCGCACGATTCCCGCGGCCGCGTGGGAGCGCCTGCGCGTGTTCCTCGAGCGACGCGACAAGTCCGTGCAGGAGCGCGCGCGCTTCGAGCTCGCGCCCCTCGACGGCGAGCCCGCGGGCTGGTCGATCGAGATCGAGGGCGGCATGAACGTGCGCGTGGTGCGCACCGGCGTCATGGCGCCAAAGGCGCTGGTGTTCCACGACTCGATGGGGGAGAAGCTGCGTCCGTTGCTGGCCGAGCATTTCCGCGAAGTGGCGTTTCGCTGGGTGCCCGACTTCGACACCGATGCGATCGAGCGCGAGCGCCCAGACGTCGTGTTGCAGGTGTTCGTCGAGCGCGCGCTGGCCGCGACTTCGCTCTCGACTTCGCCGCTCGACACGCCGGAGCGCCTCGCCGCGGAGTTCGCCCGCTCGAGCGAGACGTTGCTCGCGGGCCTCGACGGACTCGCGTTGCCTGCTGGCGCGGCGGGTTCGCTCGAGCGCGAGCCCGATGGCGCCCTGCGCGTCGACTACGGCGGCAGCGCGCTCGAATTGCCGGAATTCGTGGTTCCGCCATCGCACTGGGCGCTCGTGCGCGTCGAGCTCGACAGCCCGCTCGACACCGCGCTCTTGCTCGAGTTCCTCACGCGGCGATTCGCCGCGTACTCCCGCCTCGCGCGCGGCGTGCAGCGGCCGCTGCCCGCGGGCGCGGGGCGCACGGTGTACGTGAAGCTGCGCGTCCCCGGGCTCTGTGGCCCTATCCGGCTGCATCCGGGCCTCGCGGCGGCCTGCTATCGCATCCGGCGCCTCGAAGTTCGAGCCGTGCCGCAGTAGACTCTTCGCCCTCGAAAACAGGGGCCAAGCCATGAGTCTCGCCTGCGGCATCGTCGGTCTCCCGAACGTCGGGAAGTCCACTATCTTCAACGCCATCACGGCCGCTGGCGCCGAGAGCGCGAACTACCCGTTCTGCACCATCGAGCCCAACATCGGCGTGGTCGACGTGCCGGACGCGAACCTCGAGCTGATCAAGGGCTTCATCCCGACCGAGCGCATCATCCCGGCCGCGCTGAAGATCGTCGACATCGCCGGTCTGGTCGCGGGCGCGAGTCAGGGCGAGGGGCTCGGCAACAAGTTCCTCGGCAACATCAAGGAGTGCGACGCGATCCTGCACGTCGTGCGCTGCTTCGAATCGGGCGACATCATCCACGTGTCGGGCTCGGTCGATCCACAGCGCGACATCGAAGTGATCGAGCTCGAACTGGGCCTCGCCGACCTCGACACGGTCGCGCGCGCGCTCGATCGCGCCGCCAAGAAGGCGCGCGCGCAGGACAAGGACGCGATGTTCGAGAAGGACGTGCTCGAGCGCGCGAAGGCTTGGCTGGAGAGCGGCAAGCAGCTGCGCAACCACGCGTGGACGCCGCAGGAAGCCGCCGTGCTCTACCCGCTGTTCCTGATCACGATGAAGCCGGTGCTGTTCGTCGCGAACGTCGCGGACAGCGACCTCGATGGCCAGTCGCCGCTCGTCGACAAGGTGCGCGCCCACGCGGCCGCGACGGGCGCCGAAGTGGTGGCGCTCTCGGGCGCGATCGAAGGCGAGATCATGGCGCTCGAACCCGCGGATCGCGCGGCGTTCCTCGCCGACATGGGGCTCACCGAACCCGGCCTGCACCGCCTGATTCGCTCCGCCTATCACCTGCTCGGCCTGCAGGTCTATTACACCGCCGGTCCCAAGGAGATTCGCGCGTGGACGATCCACAAGGGCGACAGCGCGCCGAAGGCGGCCGGCGTGATCCACACGGACTTCGAGAAGGGCTTCATCCGCGCCGAGATCTACTCGGTCGACGAGCTCGTGCAGTACAAGAACGAGGCCGCCATCAAGGCCGCGGGGAAGATGCGCAGCGAAGGCCGTGAGTACGTGATGCGACCCAACGACGTGTGTCACTTCCTGATCGGGAAGTGAGCTCTAGCCGCTCCCCCGAGGACAAGCGCCATGACGCAAGCCGAGTTGCCGCCGATCGTCGATGTCACCGTCGAGAGCTTCGAGACCGAGGTCGTGCGCCGTTCCATGGCGGTGCCGGTGCTGGTCGATTTCTGGGCCACCTGGTGCGGGCCCTGCAAGACGCTCGTGCCGATCCTCGAGAAGGTCGCGCGCGAGCTCGCCGGCAAGCTCGTGCTCGCCAAGGTCGACATCGACAAGAACCCCGAGATCGCCGAGCTGTTCCAGATCCAGAGCGTGCCCACGGTCGTGCTGATGAAGCAGGGCCGTCCGGTCGACGCGTTCATGGGCGCGCAGCCGGAAGCGGCGGTGCGCAAGCTGCTCGAGAAGCACATTCCCGGCGCCGCGCCCGACCCGCTCGGGGAGGCCGCCAAGCTCGAGGCCGCGGGCAAGCGCGACGAGGCGATCACGCTGCTCGCCCGCGCGCTGCATCGCGAGGGCGCGAACGCCGCGCTGCGCCTCGCCCTCGCGCGCATGCTGCTCGCGGCCCAGCGCATGGACGAGGCCAAGAGCGTGTTCGCCGCGCTCTCGGGCGAGGCGCTCGAGCTGCCCGAGGCGCAGGCCATCGCGGCTCAGTTCGCCGCGATGGAGAAGGTGGGCGAGCTCGCCCCGCTCGAAGCCGCCGCGCAGGCCGCGCCGAAGGACCCGGCCGCGCGCATCGCCTACGGCAAGGGACTCGTCGCCGCCGGCCGCTACGAGCAGGGACTCGAGGAGCTGCTGACCGCCGCCAAGCTCGACCTCCAGTTCGAGGGCGGCGCGCCGCGCAAGGCCATGATCGAGGTCTTCAATCTGCTCGGTCAGGGCGAGCCGCTGGTGCTCGAGTTCCAGCGCCGCCTGTCGATGCTGCTGTGCGTCTGATCGAAGCTCGCTCCCGCGACTAGAGCCCGAGCTTCGCGAGCTCGCGCAGCACATACGCCGGCCGCAGCAGCTCCAGATCGGGGAAGCCGGTCACTTCGAGCGTGTCGAGCAGGAAGCTACCGCGATAGAGCGAGAACAGCGCCACATGGCCGGCGCTCGGCACGACATCGTCCATCTCGCTCGTGTAGTCCCCGCAGCGCACATGCAGCTTGCCCCCGGCGCGTGACAGCGTGCTCTCGTACGGCACGTTGGCGTGCAGGGGCGTGGTGCGGTGCGACGCGGCGAACGCGTTCGAATCCGCGTCGAACGACACCATGCTGCCGCTGGCCGACACGGCGATGTAGCGCTGCGGCTCGCGATAACCAGCCAACGCGTAGAACACGAACTCGTCGTCGCGCACATTCGCGTCCCAGGCATGCTTGCCGCGCACGCGGACCGCGCTGATCTCGCGGAATGCAGCTTGGGAGACCCATGCGCCCGAGCCGCAAACTGCCAGCGCGCTGCCGCGAGGCTTGAGCTTGGGCTCGATCCACGCGCGACCGAAGCAGATGTACTCGCGCAGGCTCTCCCAGCCGTTCTGGATGGGCGTGAAGAGCGCCGCTTCGCGCTCGTCGTCGAACTGCAGCGTCCAAGTCACTTGGCCATCGGGCAGGATCTCGCAGGAGCCACCGAAGAGCTCGGGCACCTGCTCGAGTCCGACGCTCGCACCGAGCGCGCCCGCGGCGTAGTCGCGCAGCGCTGCGCGGCGAGCGTTGAGCAGCGGCACAGTGCCGTGAGCGGCGAGCAGCTTGCGCAGCGCGTCCACCGCATCGCGAGCGTCGGTCGCGCCCGTCGGGACGCCCCGATCCGCGAGCGCCTCGAATTCCAGTGCCACCATGCCGCTCTGCCACCTCGCTCCGATCTGCAGGGCGTCCGCGCGCAGATCCGCGAGCGCGCGATCCTCGGGAGCGAGCTTGACCGGGCGACCCGCGCTCGTGAGCAACTGCAGGTACGGCTTCATCCACGGCTCCGGCGTCGGAACGGGCAGCTCCTTGGACAGCAGTTGGAGCGAGAAGTCCGCGAGCGGCAAGCGCTCGACGCCTTGGCCGTTCTCGCCGAGCAGTAGCCACTCGCCTTCGACGGCGCGCACGCCGACGAGCAACTTGCGGTCGGGCAGCTGGAATTGCAGCTTCTTGCCGGTGGTGATGCGATCTTGGAGGACGGCGTTGCGCATCGCATCGAGGGCGGTGAGCCGCGCGCGCTCGCGCTCGAGCCGGTCGCGCTCGCCAGCATCCTTGGCGAGCGGGACGAGTTCCGCCACACGCTGCGCGGCTTCGAAGAGGTGACCGGCCGAGGCACGTGCCAGCGCAAGACCGTGTCGCGTCTCCAAGTCGCTGGAGGGCGTGCGCAGGCGCGCGACATCAAAGCCCGGCGGCGCCGGCGTCATCGCTTCAGGCTGGGCGCCGTTCGTCGGCGGAGTCGTCAGGGTTGGCGGTCCCTTGAAGAGCCGCTCGAGCGTTCCCGGCGCGAGTACGGGAGCCTTGCGGTTGCCCGCATCGAGAGCCACCGCCCAGCCGAGGAACTCGCGCGAGAGCTCGTCCATGGCGATGCCATCGAATGCGCCGCGCAGGGTCGTGCCGTCGCCCTTGCTCTCTAGTGCATGACGCAAGTACGCGAGCAAGCGCGCGCGATGTCGACCCGCGTTGGCGTCCATCAGGAAGTGCATCCAGAGCACGCCCTGCGCGTGGAACGACTCGCCGATGACGGCGTCCGCGACCTGCGCCTTCAACTCCTGCGCGCGGTGGAAGCTGAGCACCTGGAAATGTTCCCACGAGGCACTGTCCGCGAGCTCGTCGAGTCGCAGGATGCAGGCGTAGGCGGACTCAGGACGCGCGAGCGTGTTGACGAGCGCGGCCAGCGTCCGCGGCGGCGGCTTGCAGGCACCGATGCTTTCCGGCGCGCTGCCGAGGTCCTCGCACAGGTAGCCGGCGAGACCGTGGACGAAAAACTGCTGATCGAGCGCTCCGAAGGTGGCGGTGGAATGCGCATGGACGAGCGAAGTCACGAACTCGGCCATCTGCGTCGTGCGCCGTGCCCCGAGCCCGAGCCGGCCGCCGCTCTCGTACATCACGGTCCAGCGGTTGCGGCGATCGAAGCTCGCTCCCGAGCGGAAGGGCGAGAGCGACGAGAGGCGCTCGGAGAAATTCGAGTAGTCGCCCGCGGTCTGCAGCGCGCAAACGATGCTCACGGGGATCTCGGCGCGACGCGCGAGGCCCATGGGCCGCGCGAAGCGCTCGACGAACACCTGCTCGGTGCGCAGGAGCCACGGCGCGCGCTCGGCGATGAGCTTCGTCTCCCAGTCCGCGGTCGCGACCTGCGGCACCTGCGCGAACAGCGTGAGGGTGGGCGAGAGGGTCTTCTCCGCGAGAACCACCTTCGAGAAGTAAGTGTGCGACTTCAGCTTCGCACGCGCCTCCGCGAGGAACTCCGAGGGCTGGAGCGCGGTTGTCGCGATCGGAGCATCACTTGCCTGTGTGGCGGGAGTGGCCAGCAGGGCGAGGACGAGCGTGGCGATCATCGGCTGGATTCTCGACGCACGCATCGGACGCGTCAACTTCGAGGCACGCCGCCCCCCAGCCCTGCAGGAGCGGATCCGCGCCGCTCCCGGAGCTAGTCCCGCTCCCTGGGAGGCCCCCGTCCGCTCCGCCCGTGTGGATAAGTCATGGCTTGGTCACATAAGCTCTCCGGCATGAATGTGCGCAAGCTGCGCGAGAAACTCGCTCTGTCTCAGGCCGCTCTGGCTGCGCTCGTCGGAGCCCACGCGATGACCGTGTCGAAGTGGGAGCGCGGAGTGGCGAAGCCTGCCGGACCGCAGGCGCGTACGCTGCGCGCACTCGCCCGCGCCGCCGAGCAGGGCTGGAAGGCCGAGGACGCGGCCGTGCGGCGCGACCCCTTGCGTGCGCTCGCGGACGCCTTCGACAGTGCGTACCGCGAACCCGAGCTCGACCTCGGCGCCCTGAGCGCGAGCAACCGCTTCCCCGGCCGCATCGTCGAGCTCAGGCGCGGCGACATCGTCAGCAAGCTCGTGATCGAGATCGCGCCGCACGTGCGCATGGGCTCGGTGATCACGACCGACTCCGTCGACCGCCTCGGCCTCGCGGTCGGCGGCCACGCGATCGCGATCGTCAAGGCCACGGAAGTCATCGTGGGTCGCGCATGAGCGCGCCGCGCTGGCGTTGGAATCGCGAGGAGGTGGCCGGTTCGCTCGGCGACCTCGGCACCTTCCTGCCGTTGCTGGTCGCGATGTCGGCGCAGTGCGGCTTGTCCTTTCCCGCGGCGCTGTTCTTCGCGGGAGCGTTCAACGTCATCACCGCCTTCACGTTCGGCATTCCCATGGCGGTGCAGCCGATGAAGGCCATCGCGGCCATTGCGCTGGCCGAGGGGCTCGGCGCCGGGGAGATCGTCGCCGCGGGCATGTGGGTGAGCGCCGTGGTGCTCGCGCTCGGACTCTCGGGAGCGTTGGGCTGGATCCAGCGCAGCATTCCGATCGCCGTCGTGCGCGGGCTGCAGCTTGCGCTCGCGCTGACGTTGCTCATGCGCGGCCTCAAGTCGGTCGCGAGCGGTTCCTCCCCGTGGGCGAGCGATGGGATCGGACTGGCGATCCTCGCGGGGCTCGCGGTGCTGGTCCTGCGCAACTCGCGGCGCGTGCCCGCGGCGCTGGTGCTGTTCCTCGCCGGGATCGCCATCGCGTGGCTCGGTGCGCCGCAGGCCTTCGCCTCGATCCGCCTCGAGCCGTGGTGGCCCACGCTGGCGCTCCCGACGCTCGCGGAGTTGCGCGCGGCGTGGTGGAGCGCGGCCTTTCCGCAGCTCCCGCTCACGCTGCTCAACTCGGTGGTCGCGGTGTGCGCGCTGTCTGTCGATCTCTTCCCGACGCGGCCCGCCCCGCCCGCCAAGGTCGCCGTGTCCGTCGGGCTGATGAACCTGCTCGCCGGTCCGTTCGGCGCGATGCCGATGTGTCACGGCGCGGGCGGGCTCGCGGGCCAGCATCGCTTCGGCGCGCGCAGCGGTGGCTCGATCCTGATGCTCGGCAGCGCGAAGATGCTGCTCGCCGTGCTGTTCGGAGCGACCCTCACGGCAGCCTGCGGCGTGTTTCCCGCCAGCATCCTCGGCGTGATGCTGGTGGCGAGCGGCCTCGAGCTCGGAGCGGCGGCGCGCGAGCTCGGCGGAACGCGCACGCATGCGGTCGCGCTGCTCACCGTCGCCGGCTGCCTAGCGCTCGACGACTTCGCGCTGGGGTTCGCGATCGGGCTCGCGTTCGATCAGCTGTCGAAGCGACTGGAGCCAGCGTCATCCCCGTGAGGCGCCGCTCCCCTGCGCGGCTGAGCGCGCGGGAGGGACGGACCCAGCGGCGAGGTGGCAGGAGAGCGCGGCGTCGCCGTGCGTTTGCAGCAGGGGCAGCTCGAGCGAGCAGCGCTGGGCGGGCACTTCGGAGCGTCGCGGACAGCGCGGGTGGAAGGCGCAGCCCGAAGGCGGCGCGAGCGGGGACGCGGGGTCGAGCGCGAGCGGCGCGAGCGCGAGATCGCGACCGATCTCGGGCACGGCGGCGAGCAGCGCTTGCGTGTAGGGATGGCGCGGCGACGCGAACAGCTCGCTGCGCGGCGCGCGCTCGACGATGCGTCCGAGATACATCACGGCGACGTCTTCGCACACGCGTCGCACCACGGCGAGATCGTGCGAGACGAACAGGTAGGCGAGGCCGAAGCGCTGGCGCAGGTCGCAGAGCAGGTTGACGATCTGCGCGCGCACCGAGACGTCGAGCGCGCTCGTCGGCTCGTCGAGGATCACGAGCTGCGGCTCGCTGACGAGCGCGCGCGCAATCGCAACGCGCTGGCGCTGGCCGCCGGAGAGCTCGTGCGGATAGCGCAGGGAAAGCCTCGGATCGAGGCCACAGGCATCGAGCGCGGCGAAGGCGCGCGCTCGATGGGACTTGGCCGTGCCGGAACCTTGCAGCGCGAGCGGCTCTTCGACCGACCAGCCGACCGGTCGGCGCGGATCGAGAGATCCTTGCGCGTCCTGAAACACCAACTGCACGCGCGCTCGAGCGGAGCGAGCGGACTGGCGTCCGAACGGCTCGCCGTCGAGCAGCACGCGGCCTTCGCTCGGCGCCTGCAGGCCGGCGATGGCGCGGGCCGTGGTGGACTTGCCCGAGCCGGACTCGCCGACGAGGCCGAGCGCGCCTCCCGAGGGAATCGAGAACGACACGCCTTCGACCGCGTGGACCGTGCGCCCCTCGCGCGAGGCGAAGCGCACGCACAGGTTCTCGACCGTCAGCAGCGCGCTCACGAGTTCACCTCCGCGGCGAGCGTCCGCTCGCTCTCGGTGCACGCCACGCGGCGGCTGTGCACGCGCACGCCCGCCTCGCCGCTCGCGCTCGTCGACAGCGCCACGAGCGCCGGACGTCGCTGGTGGCACGCCGAGAGCGCGAATTCGCAGCGCGGCGCGAACGCGCAGCCGAGGGCGGGGTGGGAGGGATCGGGCGGAGCGCCCGGGATGACGGGCAGGGCGTGGTCGAGCGACGTGGAGAGCGACGGCACGCTGCGCAGCAGGGCGCGCGTGTAGGGATGGGCGGGACGCGCGACCAGCTCGCTCGTGAGGCCGCTCTCGACCACCGCTCCGGCGTACATCACCAGCGTGCGGCGTGCGAAGGTGGACACGAGCGCGAGGTCGTGGGTGATCAACAACAGCGCCGTGCCGTGCTCGCGCTGCACCTTGCGCAGCAGCGCGAACAGCGATGCTTGGATCGTCACGTCGAGCGCCGTCGTCGGCTCGTCGGCGATGAGCAGCTTCGGGCGCGTCAGGAGCGCCATGGCGATCAGGGCGCGCTGGCGCATGCCGCCCGAGAGTTGGTGGGGGAAGGCGCTGAGTCGGGCTCTGGGGTCGGCGATTCCGACTTCCGCGAGGGCCCACTCCGCGCGCTGTCGCGCGCTCGCGCGAGGCATGCGCTCGTGCACGAGGAGTGCCTCTTCGAGTTGCTCGCCGATCGTCATCAGCGGGTGCAGCGAGCTGGTGGGATCTTGGAACACCAAGCCCAGCTCCTTGCCGCGCACGCGCCGGAGTTCGCGTTCCCCCAGCGCGAGCAGGTCGCGACCCTCGAACAGGACTTCGCCGGTCTCGATGCGCGAGGGAGGAGTCGGCAGGAGCCGCGCGATGGCGAGCGCGCTGACCGACTTTCCGGAACCCGACTCGCCGACGAGCGCGACGGTCTCGCCCGCGTCGATGCTGACGCCGAAGTTCTCGACGGCCTGCACGCTGCCGTGGGGCGTCGCGAAGCTCACGCGCAGGTTGCGGACTTCGAGCAGGCTCACGCTTGGCTCCGCTTGACGTCGAGCGCGTCGCGCAGCGCGTCGCCGAGCAGGCCGAGCGCGAGCAGCGTGGCGCCCATGGCGAGCGCGGGTCCCAGCGGCAGCCACCAGAAGGTCGCCAGCGGACTGATCGCTTCCGCGCCGTCGGCGGCGAGCACGCCCCAGCTCACGTTGGGTGCCTCGACGCCCAGCCCGAGGAACGACAGGAACGCCTCGTAGAGGATCACGCTCGGCAGCGTGAGCGTGAGGTAGACGAGCACGATCGGCAGCACGTTGGGAACGAGGTGCGCGCGCACGATCCAGCTCGTCGACGCCCCTTGCGTGCGCGCGGACTCGACGAACGCGGCGCTGCGCAGCGCGAGCACCTGCCCCCGCACGACGCGCGCCATCGGCAGCCAGCTCACGGCGCCGATCACGAGGAAGAACACCGTTTCGCGCGAGACGCTGCGCGCGGCGCCGCTCGGGCTCGGCGCGTTCAGGAACGAGAGCAGGAAGATGACGAGGAAGATCGTGGGGAGCGACTGCAGAACGTCGACCGTGCGCATCATCGCGTTGTCGACGCGCGAGCGCGCGAGTCCCGCGATCGCGCCCCATGCGACGCCGATCGTGAGGCTCGTGAGCGCGGCGAACAGCGCCACGAGCAGCGATGTGCGGCTGCCCCACAGGATGCGCGCGAGCGTGTCGCGTCCCTTGGCATCGGTGCCCAGCCACGGCCCGGTCTGCCGTTTTCCGAACGCTTGTTGGCGCACCCCGACCAGCGCGCGATCGAGCGGGTTGAGCGCGCCGTAGTAGGGCTCGAAGCGCTCGTTGAACGGCTCGACCCACGGCGCCACCGGAGGCTTGGGCTGCTTGTCGAGCGCCATCGCCGCGGGGGAGGGCAGCGGGAGCAGCGGCACGAACAGGCTCGCGAGCACGAGCGCGAGGAGCCAGCGCAGGCTCCAGCGGGCCGAGGCGCGCGCGGCGAGGCGGCGGCGCACGTCGGACCACAGGCTCGTGGCCGGCTCGCTCGCGAGCTGCTCCGCCACGCGCTCGAAGGTCGCGTCGGAGAACCACTCGCCCTTGCGCGGGGTCGTGTTCACGCGTCCTTCTCCAACTCGACGCGCGGATCGATCAGGGCGTAGGCGAGGTCCACGAGCACGTTGAGCGCGTACACCGCGACCGTGTAGACCAGCGTCACGCCCATCGCGAGCGCGTAGTCGCGGTTGAGCGCACCCGCGACGAAGTGCGAGCCGGTCCCAGGAATCGTGAAGATGCGCTCGATCACGAGGCTGCCCGTCAGGATGCCGGCGGCCGCGGGTCCGAGGAACGAGATCACGGGCACGAGCGCTCCGGGGAGGGCATGGCGCAGCACGATCGCTCGCCACGGGACGCCCTTGGCGCGCGCCGTGCGGATGCAGTCCTGCGAGAGCGCCTCGAGCAATCCCGCGCGGAACAGGCGCGCCACGTAGGCCGCGAACGGAGCGCCGAGCGCGAAGCCGGGCAGCACGAGGTGCGCGGGCGAGCCCCAGCCGGCGACCGGGAAGATCGGGAACGCCACCGCGAGCACGAGCACGAGCAGCGAGGCGATCACGAAGTTGGGGAGCGAGAGTCCCAGCGTCGAGAGCACGCGCGCGGCCGTGTCGAGCGCCGTGCCGGGGCGCAGCGCGGACACGAGGCCTCCGGCGAGTCCGAGCGCCAGCGCCCAGCCCAGCGCGGTCACACCGAGCGCGGCGGAGACGGGCAGCGACTGCGCCACGATCTCGTTCACGGAGACGTCGCGCTGCTGGAGCGACGGGCCGAGGTCGAGCGCGAGGATGCCGCCGAAGACCGCGCTGCGATCGCCGAGCAGGCCGTGTTCGTCGAGGTTGAGCGGTCCGAGCGTCTGCAAGTACTGGCGCCACGCGGGCCAATCGAGGTGGTAGCGCGCGTTGACCGCGGCCTCGACGGTGGGGTGCAGCGTGCGGTCCGTCGACAGCGGTCCGCCCGGGACGCTGCGCATCAGCACGAACGAGATCGTGATCACGGCCCACACCGTGAGCGCGAACCACGCGAGCCTGCGCAGCAAGAAGCGCCTCACCGCGGCTCCTCGGCGCGCGAGGGCGGGTACAGCCCCGCGCAAGGACCGTGCGACTCGACGGGCTCGCAGCGCCGCGTGGACTGCGCGCGCACATTGGCGAGCTCCTCATCCGAGCGCCAGTACCAATACTTCGGCGATTGCGCGTTCAGCGCGTTCTGGCCGAAGCCGCCGACGCGCGGATCGACGAGGTTTTGGCTGACGTAGTGGTAGATCGGGATGCACGGCAGCTCGTGCATCAAGATGCGCTCGGCGTTCGTGTAGAGCTCGCGGCGGCGTGCCGCATCGCGCTCGCTGCGCGCCGCGGCGACGAGCTCGTCGTACTGCGGGTTCGACCAGCCGGTGCGGTTGTTCTCGTGGCCCGTGGTCCAGATGTCGAGGAAGCTCGAAGGATCCGCGTAGTCGGCGATCCAGCTCGAGCGCGAGAGGTCGTAGTCGAGCTTGGCCTGCGCGTCGAGAAACGACTTCCACTCCTGATTGCGCAGCCGCACCTCGAGTCCGAGCGCGGTGCGCCAGTGTTCCGCGGCGACTTCCGCGATGTCGCGGTGCACTTCGCTGGTGTTGAAGTGCAGCTCGAGCGCGCGCAGGTCGAGCTTGCCGTTCTCGTCGGCGAATCCCGCGTCGACGAGCAGCTTGTGCGCGTAGTCGACGCTCTCGCCGAAGGTCTTGGGCGGACGATAGTCGCCGACCTGCGGCGGCAGAAAGCTGAGCGCGGGCTGTTGACCGGCCTTGAGCACCAGTTCGCAGATTTCCTTGCGGCGCAGCGCGGTCGCGAGCGCGGCGCGCACCTCGCGGCGATCGAGCGGCGCGCGCGTGACGTTGACGCGGTAGAAGTAGACGCCGAGGTAGGGGCGCGGATCGAAGTCCTCGCGGCCGAGGAGCTCGGGTACGAGGCTCGAGGGAATCGCGCCGTCGACCCAGTCGAGCTCGCCCGCGAGGTACAGGTTCAGCGCGCTCGAAGCGCTCTCCACGGACAGCACGTCGACCGTGCGCAGGGCGACGTTGCGCGCGTCCCAGTAGTGTTCGTTGCGCTCGAAGCGCAGCACTTCGCCGACCCGGCGCTCGACGAGCCGGAAGGGACCGTTGGTGACCAGCGTTCCCGGTCGCGTCCAGCGCGTGGCCCAGTCGCGGGGATGGCGCTCTCGCAACGCTTCGAGGCTCGCGCGGTGCACGGGCGCGAAAACGTGCAGCGAGAGCAGCGGCCAAAAGTGCGGCGTGGGGCGCTCGAGCCGGATTTTCAGCGTGCGCTCCTGCGCCGCGACGATCCCGACGCGGCTCCAGTCGCGCTCGCGCGGGGTTCCGTCCGCGGCGAGGCCGGTCGTGAACTCGCGCGCGCCTTCGATCAGCCACAGCGAGGACGCGTACTCGCACGCGGTCGCGGGCTCGAGCATGCGCCGGAAGCTCCACTCGAAGTCCTCCGCCAGAAGTGGATCGCCGTTGGACCAACGCGCGTCGGCGCGCAGCGTGAAGGTGTAGGTGCGGCCGTCGGGGCTGACGTTCCAGCTCTCGGCCGCGCCCGGTTCGATGGCCAGCGTGAGCGGATTTCTCGCCACGAGGCCCTCGTAGAGCAGCGCGATCACGCGGCCCTCGGGCACGCCGGTCACGCCGTGTGGGTCGAGGCTGCGGACCTCGCCGCCGCCGGTGAAGGCGAAGTCGGCGCGCGGCCGACCCGAGCGCAGGGCGAAGGCCACGACGGATGCTCCCAGCACGCCCAACAGGGCCGTCGAGAGCGCGAGTCGGGCGCCGCTCGTGGAGGGCATCGAGAGCATGAGTGCGGGGATCGTACGGAGCGCGGGGGGCGCTGTCTCGCGCCCGTCTCGGGCGCGCGAGGCGCCCGAGCGCCCCGGTCGGCGATCCGCCGTGCGCGCGCCTCGGCTGGCGCCCACGATTTCGCGTTCCGCCGGGCGCTGTAGCCTTCTGCGCGCGGGTCGTGTATTCCTGCCTGCGAATCGCGCGGCACGCCTGCCCGAGCCGCTCCCGCCGTTCGAGGCACCGACTCCCTCCAACGATGTCCACGTCGCACGTCCACCCGCTCCGCCGCGCCCTACGCGCGCTCGCCCTACACGCGCTCGCTGTCATGGCGTTGCCGTGGGCGAGCTCGTGCAGCCCGAGCGAGCCCGCGACCGAGTCATCACCCCCGCGCACGAGCGGGAACGCAGCGCTCGACGCCACCGCGCCCGATCGCTTCCGCCCCGACTTCGATCCGCGCCGCGATGCACTGCCCGCGCCGCGCCGCGGCGGCAAGGTGGTGATCCACGTCGAGGCGCTGCCGCGGCAGCTCAACTACCTGCTCGACAACTCCGGTGTCACGCGCCGCATCCTGCAGGAGCTCCACGGCACGCTCCTCGAGCGCGACCTCTTCACGGGCGTTCATCGGCCGCTGCTCGCCGATAGCTGGGTCGTCGAGGACACGCTCGTGCTCCGCGACGAACGTCGGCTGTACGGCGAGTTGGTGGAGCAGGGCGAGCGCTGGCTCGTCGTGCCGCGCTCGACGCCCTCGCACGAGCTTTCAGCCGCGGTCGAAGTCCCCAAGGCCGACGTCGCGCGCATCGAGCGCGGCACGGTCTACACGTTCCGGTTGCGCAGCGGGATCCACTGGCACGACGGCGCGCCGCTGCGCCCCGAGGACTTCCTCTTGACGTGGCGCCTCGCGCGCATTCCGCAAGTGCGCTGCGACGAGAAGCGCTTCGAGTTCGAACACATCGTGCACGCCGAGAAGCTCGACGAGCGCTCGCTGCGCTTCTTCTACGACCGTCAGTACTTCGGCGCCGCGGCCGTGTTCGGCGCGCTGACTCCGCTTCCGACGCACATCTACGACCTGCGTGCTCCGCAGCATCCCAACGCGCGTCCGGAGGCGACCGACGAGGAGCTCGCCCGCTACGTGAACGAGCATCCGGCCAACCGCAACTGGATCGGAGTGGGGCCGTACCGGCTCGTCGAGTTCAGCGACGAATACGTCGAGGCCGAGCGCGTCGACATGGGCTGGCCCTCGCAGGACGGCGGGTGGTTCGACTCCATTCGCTGGCGGCTGATCACCGACGATGCGCTGGCCTATCGCGCGCTGTGCGCGGGCGAGATCGACTTCACGACGCGGCTGTTGTCCGACGACTTCTTCCGTGCGAACTCGGATCGAGAGTTCACTTCGCGCGCCTACGTCGGGCATTTCTACACGCCGCGCGCGAGCTACATCGGCTGGAACCTGCGCCGACCGCAGCTCGCCGACGCGCGCGTGCGCACGGCGCTCGCGCTCGCGACCGACTGGGACGGCCTCGTGCAGAGCTTCTATCGCGGGCTCGCGCAGCGTGTCACAGCCGAGTGGTTCGACGGCGGGCTCGACTACGACCGCGAGCTCGCGCCCCTGCCGTTCGACGTCGAGCGTGCGCGGGCCTTGCTCGCGGAGGCGGGCTGGTACGACCGCGATGGCGACGGATTCGTCGATCGAGATGGCAAGCCGCTGTCGATCGAGATTCTGACGCAGGCCGGAAGTCGCGCGGGGGAGGTCTTCCTGCAGCGCTATCAGGAGACGCTCGCGCAAGCGGGAGTGCGGCTGGACATCGGTGCGGTGGCGTGGCCCGTGCTGATCGAGCGTGTGCGCGAGCGCGAGTTCGACGGCGTGTACAAGGTCTGGGTCGTGCCGATCCAGAGCGATCCCGCGCAGCGCTGGCACTCGCGCGAGGTGGGGACGGGCTCGGCCAATGAGACGTCGTTCTCCGCTCCCGATGTTGACCGCCTGATCGACGTGTCCGCGAGCGAGCTCGACGACGCGCGCCGCGGGGCGATGTGTCGCGAGCTGCAACGGCGTCTGTACGCCGAGCAGGCCTACAACTACGGCGTGAAAGTGCCCCACCGGTTCGGCGCTTCGCTGCGGCTGCGCAACGTGCGCGTCGGTCCGGTCGATCCGGGCTTCCGCGTGCGCGAGTGGTACTTCGTGGACTAGCGAGTCGGCCCATGCGGACCTTGCTCCTGCGCTCACTGCGCGCCTGCGCGACGCTGCTCGGGCTCGTCGCGATCGCGTTCGTGCTGCTGCGGCTCGCGCCGGGAGATCCGGCGCAGTTGCGCTTTGCGAGCGACGACGCGGTGGACTCGGGCGCAGCCGCGGAGGCGCTCGTGCGCTTTCGCTCCGAGCACTTGCTCGACCGTCCGCTGCACGTGCAGTTCTTGCACTACTTGGGTCCGTTCGATCTGAGTCCAGCAGGGCACCGGCTGTTGGGCGGCAGCGGCTCGCAGCCCTGGGGCGGCTTGCTCGCGGGCGATTTCGGCCGCGAATACCTGCGCCCCGACGTCGAGATCGCGCCCGAAGTCCTGCGCAGGCTCTCGGTCACCCTGCCGCTCGCGCTGCTCTCCGCCCTGCTGGCCTACGCGCTCGCGCTGCCGTTGGGAGTGTGGCAGGGGCTGCGTCGCTCGAGCGCCTTCGACCGTTGGTCGCGCGCGCTCACGCTGCTGGCGTACTGTGCGCCCGTCTTCTGGGTGGCGCTCCTGCTGCAGGAGCTGTTGGGACCTTCGGGCCTCGATTGGCTGCCGATCCTCGGCCTGCGCTCGCGCACGGCGCCGAGTGGGGGCTGGGGCGATCTCGCGGCCCATGCGGTGCTGCCGATCGTGTGCCTGAGCTACGCGTCCATCGCCACGATCTCGCGCCAGATGCGCGCGGCGACGGCCGAAATCGCGAGCTCGGATTTCGTGCTCGCCGCGCGCGCGCGCGGCGTCCGGGAGCGCGCGGTCATCTGGCGCCACATCGTGCGCAACGCGCTCGTGCCCGCGACCACCATGGTGGGGCAGGTGCTGCCCTGGCTCGTCGGCGGTTCGGTGATCGTCGAGACGGTGTTCGAGATTCCGGGCATGGGCAAGTACGCCTTGGAGTCGTTGCAGCGGCGCGAGTACGACGCGGTCGCGGCCTGCGTGATCGTGACGGGCGTGATGACGCTCGCCGGTCTGCGGCTGTCCGACGTGCTTCAGAGTCGGCTCGATCCACGGGTGCGCGATGGAGCGGTTTGACGCGGCCGTGGCGATCCCCGGAGCCTGGTCGCGCTGGAGAGCTCAACGGGGTGTGCGCTTCGCGCTGAGCGTGCTCGCGCTCGTGATTTCCTCGGCCATCTTCGCGCCATTTCTGGCCTCCGCCCGACCCTACACCTTGCTCGCCGTCGATCGCGGCGCCTACGAGACCAGTCTCGCGGAACTCGAGCCGCTGCTGCGCAATTGGAACGCGCGCTTGCTCGATGCCGCCGCGGCGAAAGCGGCGCTGCGCGACGACGATCCGCGCAGCGTGCACGCGGCGTGGGAAACGCACGCGGCTCTGCTGCGCGAGGTACGCGCCGTCGAATTGCGGCTCTCCACGCTGCGGCGGTATGCGAGCTCGGAACGCGCGGCGCAGGTTCCGCTCGACGCGCTGGATCTGCGCCTGCGCGGCTGGACGGACAAGGTGCATGCGGGCGAGCTCGACGACCTCGGTCCGGCCTCGGAAGTCGTCGCCTCGGCCGCGGCCCTGCGGAACAGCCACCGGCCGCGCGACGGTTCTTCCGACGGCATGCGTCTGCGGGAGCGGCGCTCGTTTCCGCTGCTCGCGGATCTCTCGTTTTGCGAGTGGCTCGCCGCGCTGGCGTGGCTCGCGGCGCTGCCCGCGTTCGCGCTGCGCGCGCGCGCGCGCGGCTGGATCGCGCTCGGCGTGCTCGCCGTGCTGCTCGCGAGCCTGTGCGCGGCGGCCTTTCGCGCTCCGAGCGGGCTCTCGACGCGCGAAGTGAAGCTCGGCGTCGCCACGGGGGCGATCGAGCTCGCCAGTGCGTGGTACCCGCCGATCCCCTTTGGACCCGACGAGACGCGGATGTCGGAGGCCGCGCGGCCGCCGACGTGGGCGAGCGCGGCGGAGATCGATGAGCGCGGAGGGTACGTGCGCGGCCCGCGCGCCGCGCAATCCACGCTCGAGCTCGTGCCCAGCGCGCGTCCGGTCGCGGTGCTGCCAGCGGAGCCGTCGCTCAACAGTCCGGTTCGCCACCTGCTCGGCACGGACGCGCTCGGTCGCGATGTGCTCGCGCGCGTGCTGTGGGGCGGTCGAGCGAGCCTCGCGGTCGGGCTGCTCTCAGCGAGCGGCGTGCTGTTCTTGGGCGTGCTCGTGGGCGCGCTCGCCGGTTACTTGCGCGGCGCGTTCGATGCGTTCGCGCGGGCCCTGATCGCGATTCTCCAGTCGTTCCCGCCGTTCTTTCTGATGGTGACGGCCGCTGCGATCGGGGCCGAGCGCGCGGCGAGCGCGAGCCTGCAGCCGCTCGCGTGGGTCACGCTGGTGATCGTGGCCGTCGGGTGGACCGGCATCGCGCGCCTCGTGCGCGCCGAGGCGTTGCGCGTGCGCGAACTCGACTACGTGCGTGCGGTGCGCGCGCTCGGCTACTCGCAGGGTCGGATCTTTTTCCGGCACGTGCTGCCGAACGTGCTCACGCCCGCGCTGGCCGCCGCGGCGTTCGTCGCGATCTCGGCGCTGCTGGCCGAGTCTTCGGTTTCGTTCCTCGGTTTCGGCGTGCGCCTGCCCGATCCGTCGTGGGGCGCGCTGCTGCAGGAGGCTCGCGCGGGCTCGCTCGCGTGGCTGATCGCGGCGCCGGGCCTCTCGATTCTCGTGACCTGCCTCGCGCTGGCGTGGCTCGGCGACGCCGCGCGCGATGCTCTCGATCCGCGGGAGAGCCGATGAGCGCCGCGCCGCTGTGCCTCGTGCGTCGACTGCGCATCGCGTTTCCGCGCGGCGGCGAGGTGCTGCGTGACGTCGAGCTGGAATTGCGCGCGGGAGAACTCGTCGCGCTCGTCGGTCCTTCCGGCGCCGGCAAGTCGAGTCTCGCGCTGGCCCTGCTCGGTCTGTTGCCGCGCGACGCGCGCGTCGAGGGCGAGCTGCAGCTCGAGCAGCGCGTCTTCAGCCTCGCCGATGCGGCCGCACTCGCCCCCCTGCGCGGGCGCGAAATCGCGTTGCTGCCACAGGATCCGCTCGCGAGCCTCGATCCGGTGTGGAGCGCGCTCGAGCAGGCGAGCGAGCCTGCGCGCAGCGCCGATGGCGTCGCTCGGGCCGAGGCGCGCGCGCGCGCGCTGGCCTGCTTTCGCCGCCTCGGCTTGCGGGATCCCGAAGAGCTCGGTCAGCGCGCGCCGCACGCCCTCTCGGGCGGGGAGCGCCAGCGCGTGCTGTTCGCCGCGACGCTCTCGCGCTCACCGCGCGTGCTGCTGTTGGACGAGCCCACGAGCTCGCTCGACCGCGTGCGCGCGCTCGAGTTGCTCGAGCTGGTGCGCGAGCTGCTCGGCGAGCGCGACATGGCGGCGCTGTGGATCACGCACGATGTCGCGGCCGCCCACGCCAAGGCCGATCGCGTGCTCGCCCTGCACGCGGGTCGCGTGGCCGTGGCCCGAGCGCAGCCCGCTGCCCCCGCGCGCGCACCGGTCCTCGCGCCGCCCGCTCGGACGCTGCTCGCCGTGCGCGATGTGAGCGTCGAGCGCGCGGGGAACTCTCCGAACGCGGAGTCGCGCACCGTCCTGCGGCGCGTGGCGCTGGAAATCGGCACGGGCGAGGTGCTCAGCGTCGTGGGAGCGTCGGGCAGCGGCAAGTCGACCCTGCTCGCCACCTTGGCGGGCCTGCTCCCTCCCGTGGAGGGCGCGGTGGAGTACCAGCTCTGCACCGGGGAGGCGCCCGTGGACCCCAGCCGCTGCGGTGCGGCGCGTCTGGCGGCCCTGCGGCGCTCCCTCGGGCTCGTGCTGCAGGATCCGGGGTCGAGCCTTCAGCCGCGCCTGCGCGTGCAGGAGGCGCTCTTGGAGGCTCTGGAGGCCCGCGGTCGGCGCGAGGCGAACTTGGATCAAGTGCGTTCGCTCCTGTTCGCGGTCGGTCTGGGGGAAATCCATCTCGCGGCATGGCCCCACGAGCTTTCGGGCGGCGAGCGTCAACGCGTGGCGCTCGCGCGCGCGCTCAGCGGCTCGCCGCGGCTGCTGCTGTGCGACGAGGTGACCTCCAATCTCGATCCCCACACCGCCGAGGACCTGCTCGCGCGGCTGGCTGAGGCGGTCGAGCGCCGCGGTCTGGCGCTGTGCATGGTCACCCACGACCTCGGCGTGCCGCTCGCGCTCGGTGGGCGCCTCGCGGTGCTGCACGAGGGCGCGCTCGTCGAGAGCGGTGCGGTCACCGCCGTCCTGCAAGCGCCCGCGCACCCCGCCACGCGCGAGTTGGTCGCCGCCTGGCGCGCGCTCGGCGGCCGGCTGCCCGCCTAGGCCCTCAAGTCGACCTGCAGGTCGCGGTGCAGCAGCGCGCGCAGATCCGCGAAGGTCTCGATCTCGAAGTCCGGCCGCGGCATGTCGCCGAGCTCGTGCTTGCGCACCAGCCGCGCCCAGCACGTGAGCATGCCGAGCTGGCGCGGCGGGGCGATGTCGTTGCGCGGATTGTCGCCGACGTACAGCGCACGCGCCGCCTCGACGCCGCAGCGCTCGAGCGCGAACTGGTAGATCTTCGGGTTGGGCTTGGCGACGCCGATCTGATCCGAAATGAAGATCGCGCTCGGGTCGAGGTGGGGGACGAGGCCCAAGCGCACGAGCTTCTCGGCCTGCTTCACGGTCAGTCCGTGGGTGATGATCCCGACGCGGACTCCCACGGCACGCACGTCGGCCAAGAGCTCGCGCACGCCGGGGAACGGCGCGAGCTCGCGGAACTTCGTGTCGTGGTACGCCGCGACGCCGGCGGCCACGACCAGCGCGGGGTTGTGGCCGGCGAGTGCGCTCTCGGGGAGGCGCAGCAGCAGCTTGTCGAAGTGGTGCTCGTAGTTGGACGAGAACTCCGCGATCACCTCCTCGAGCTCGCGATACACGCGCTCTTCGTCGCCCCGCAGTCCGGCCGCGAGCATGGCCCGCACCGCGTTGCGGCGCGCGCGCTGTGCAAAGGCCGTCGTGGCGCACAGCGTGTCGTCGATGTCGAAGAAGATCGCGTCGAGCCTGCGCAGAGGGGGCATGGCGCGGGAAGGCTAACCGCCTCGGGACGGGCTCGTCCATCGGCCCGTGGCGACGAGCAGAAACGGCAGGACGCCGACCTCCCGCATGGGAGGCCGGCCCTCGACGCGTCGCGGCTTGGGGCGTCGCGTCGCAAACCAACGACGCGTCGCGGCTTGGCGCGTCGCGTCGCAAACCAAAATGAAGGACGCCGGCCTCCCATGCGGGAGGCCGGCGTCCTCGGGTTTGGCTTGGTCGAGCGCGCCACCTCGAGCGCATCACCTCGAGCGCATCACCTCGAGCGCATCACCTCGAGCGCATCACCTCGAGCCGCGGCGCGCGCCTAGCGGATGCGCTCCTCGAGCTTCTCGACCGCGTCGTGCACGTCCATGATGCTGGCGCGGATCAC